>DASWRZ010000440.1:0-75343 GCA_036402935.1 Actinoplanes sp. | reverse complement strand
TCGGGCCCAGCCACAACCTCTCCCATGCCAACGTATAACGCACCGGGTGGCTTGCGGCAAGACCCCGGTCCTGGAGCAGAATCGTCGGCCGAGGCCGTGACCTGCGAATACGGGGGCAAGGGAGAGCACTGTGGTCGAGCAGTACGTGTGGGATCTTCGTGCGGTCGGCGAGGAGCGAGTAGCGGACGTCGGAGGCAAAGGTGCCGGCCTGGGGGAGCTGACGCGGATCGAAGGCGTGACGGTGCCCGCCGGCTTCTGCGTGACGACGGCTGCCTTCCAGCGTGTCGTGACCCCGGCGATCGACGACCACCTGGACCGGCTGTCGGCCCTGACGGTGGACGATCCGGACGCGATCCGAGCGCTCGCCGGGGAGATCCGTCAGACGATCGAAGACGTCGACATGCCCGGCGATCTGGTGGCCGCGATCACCGAGGCGCTCGCCCGGCACGGTGACCGGGCCGCCTACGCCGTCCGGTCCAGCGCCACGGCCGAGGACACGCCGACGGCGTCCTTCGCCGGCCAGCAGGACACCTATCTGAACGTTCGGGGCCCGGCGGCCGTCATCGAGCACATCGGCCGATGCTGGGCTTCCCTGTTCACCGAGCGGGCGGTGATCTACCGCCTGCGGAACGGTTTCGGCCGCCGGCCGGTCCACATGGCCGTGGTGGTGCAGCGGATGGTCGCTGCCCGCGCGTCCGGCGTGCTGTTCACGGCCGACCCGGTCACCGGCAACCGGAAGGTCTCCACTGTGGACGCCGTACCGGGTCTCGGGGAGGCCCTGGTCTCCGGTCTGGTCAACCCGGACGCCTTCCGGGTGCGCGACGGCCAGATCGTCGCCGCCGAGCCGCACGCCACCCCGCCCGCGCTGACGGATGCTCAGGTCGTACGGCTCGAGCGGCTCGGACGACGGATCGAAGCGCACTTCGGCCGCCCGCAGGACATCGAATGGTGCCTGGACGACGACGGCTTCGCGATCGTGCAGAGCCGGCCCATCACCACGCTGTTCCCCGTTCCGGCTTCCGGCGACGGACGGAACCACGTCTACCTTTCCGTCGGCCACCAACAGATGATGACCGACGCGATGAAGCCGCTCGGCATCTCGATGTGGCAGCTGACCGCCATGGCGCCGATGCTCGAGGCCGGCGGGCGGCTGTTCGTCGACGCCACCGCGCGCCTCGCCTCGCCGTCGGGCCGGCCCGGCTTCCTGGACATGGTGGGCCGGGGTGACCCGCTGATCAGGGACGCGCTGGAGACCGTGCTCGACCGTGGCTTCGTCCAGGAGGTCCCGGACGCCGGCCAAACGCCGGCGCGCGGGGGCGCAGCCCCGATCGAGACCGATCCGGCCATCGTGACCGAGCTGATCGAGAAGAGTCAGGCGTCCATCGACGCGCTGCGGCGTGACATCCAGGGCCGCACCGGACCGGAGCTGTTCGACTTCCTGCTGGAGGCCGTCCAGGAACACAAGCGGGCTCTCGGCGATCCGCTGAGCATGCAGGCGATCATGGCGGGGATGGGGGCCACCTGGTGGCTCAACGACCACCTCGAGGAGTGGCTGGGCGAGCGGAACGCGGCCGACACGCTCACGTTGTCCGCCCCTCACAACATCACGTCCGAGATGGGGCTGGCACTGCTCGACGTCGCGGACGCGATCCGCCCGTACCCCGAGGTGGTCGCGTTCCTGCGCAACGTCGAGGGCGACGACTTCCTGCCCGAGCTGCCGGACGGGCCGCGCCAGGCCATCGAGGCGTATCTGGATCGCTACGGCATGCGGTGTGCCGGCGAGATCGACATCACCCGGCCGCGCTGGAGCGAACGCCCGTCCGTACTTGTGCCGCTGATCCTCGACAACATCAAGCTCTTCGAGCCGGGCGCCGGCAGGCGGCGCTTCGAGCAGGGACGGCAGGAGGCCGAGAGGAAGCAGCAGGACGTTCTGGAACGGTTGCGGGCCCTGCCGGGCGGGGCGGAGAAGGCCGAAGAGACCGTACGCATGATCGAGCGGCTGCGCACCTTCATCGGCTACCGGGAGTACCCGAAGTACGCGATCATCAGCCGCTACTTCGTCTACAAGCAGGCCCTGCTGGCCGAGGCCGAGCGTCTCGTGAAGGGCGGCGTGCTGGCCGAGAAGGAAGACATCTTCTACCTGACCTTCCCAGAGCTCCGAGAAGGCCCAGAGCTCCGAGAAGGCCCAGAGCTCGGAGAAGGGTGGGACGACCGGCTGATCGAGCGGCGCAAGGACGCGTTCCGGGCGTACCAGGCGCTCACGCCGCCCCGGGTGCTCACGTCCGAGGGCGAGGCCGTCGCGGGGGCGTACCGGCGGGACGACGCGCCGGTCGGCGCCCTGATCGGCCTGCCGGTGTCGGCCGGCACGGTCGAGGGCCGGGCCCGCGTCATCCTCGACATGGCGGCGGCCGACCTCGAAACGGGCGACATCCTGGTCACCGCGTTCACCGACCCCAGCTGGTCGCCCCTGTTCATCGCGGTCGCCGGCCTGGTGACCGAGGTGGGCGGGCTGATGACCCACGGCGCGGTGATCGCCCGGGAGTACGGGTTGCCGGCCGTGGTCGGTGTGGCCGACGCGACCCGGCTGATCGTCGACGGGCAGCGGATCCGGGTGCACGGGGCCGAGGGGTACGTCGAGATCCTCTCGTAGAGCGCCCGAGATCAGATGCCCGGTCGCCGGCCGGCGACCGGGCATCTCGTGACGTGCCGGCGCGTCAGGCCGCGTCAGGCGCGGCGGCGGCCGGTGCCGGCCACCAGGGCGACGCCGACGGCGGCGAGGACGACCTGGATGAGGTGCTCGATCCAGTTGATGCCGGTCGTGTGGGCCACACCGAGGGCCGAGGCGATCAGGAAGCCGATGAAGGCCGCCACGATGCCGATGACAATGGTCCAGACCAGGCCGATGTTCTGGCGGCCGGGGACGACGAGCCGGCCGAGGGCGCCGATGATCAGGCCGATGACGATGGTCCAGATGATGACGGCGAGCGTGATGTGCATGACGACCTTCAACGTGAGCGCGGGGGTATTGAGGACGCCTCGCTTATGCCCTGGGTGGTCGCCCCCCGAAACCTTCACGGTTGTCTCACCAAGGCGGTCATAGCGTCCGCCGCATGCGTCCGGCTCGGTGACAACTGCCGCGACGAGCTTCGGTGAGCTGCAATGGAGCTTGCCGGTGCCTGGAGGCAGCGGTGGATGGGGACGACGATGCGTGTCTACTACCAGGATTCCGAAATCTCGATCACGTCCTCGGCGTTCCGGGGCGGCGAGCAGGCTTACCCGCTGCGCCACATCCAACGAGTTTGGCGCGTACGTCGCCGAGCCATGGGCCGCAAGGTCCGGAGCGCCGGCGTGGTGCTCGCGGTCGTCATCCTGGTACAGGTCGTGTTGGTCCTGGTCGGACGCTGGGCGTTCGGGCTGGCCGGTGGCGGCACGGTGCTCGTCGTGGCGGTGGTGCTGTTCATCCGCTGGATGATCCATCTCGCGGCCGGCGCGCCCGCGCTCAACGCGGTGGAAGATCTTCGCCGCTACGGGTCGCGCCTGGAGTTGTGGGCGGTCGTCGCCGGGGCCGACGTGCTGCTGCTCAGCACCGACGATGCGATACGGCACGGCCAGGTCTGCCGGGCGCTGGCCCGCGCGCTCGCCGATCAGAGTGCCGCCCAGCGGGCATGGCGAAGTCGAAGTCGAGATATGTAGACCTTCGCCATGCCCCGAGCGCCGGTGACTACCGCGATGCGACTGACTGTTGATCCGGCCATCGGTCGCGGTGAACGGCGGCCTGCCACGGTCGGCGCTGCCGCCAGCCGTGCTGTTCCAGGTCGGGGATCCGGTTGAGATGGCTGACCGGGCCCAGGCACAGCCACGCCACCGGCCGCACCCGCGCCGGGAGGTGGAGCAGTTGCCGGACGAACGGCTCGCGGTAGAACGACACCCAGCCGACGCCCAGTCCCTCGGCGGTGGCGGCCAGCCACAGGTTCTGGATGGCCAGGCAGACCGAATAGAGGCCGGCGTCGGCAATGGCGTGGCGGCCGAGGACGGCCGGGCTGCCACGGTCCGGGTCGTAGGTGACGGCGATCGACAACGTCGACTCGAGCACGCCGTCGATCTTGATGCGGGCGAACCGTTCGGCCTCCGCCCCGGTCAGGGTGGCCGCGAAGGTGTCCCGCTCGTCCTGGACGTGGCGGTGGAAGGCCGCCCGCAGTTCCGGGTCCTCGACCAGGATGAAGTCCCACGGCTGGGTCAGCCCGACGCTGGGTGCGGCGTGGGCGGCGGCGAGGATGCGGTCGAGGACGTCGCCGAGGATCGGGGCGCCGGTGAACTGGGCGCGCACGTCCCGCCGGCGGTGGATGACGTCGTACAGAGGGTCGGACATGGGCAGGCTCCCGCTACGTCATGGCCCCGGACCAAAAGGTCCGGGGCCGGTCAGACGCGAGGCCGGTCTTCGGACTCCCGGATCGTCACCTGACCGCCCGCCTTCCCGGCCTTTCGGCCAGTGGCTGCGCTTCGCGCGCGTGGACGGCGGCTCCCCGGTTACCGCGGCGGGCCCGTGCCGGATTCACACCGGCTTCCCGATTCTCCCCACCCGAGGGCGGGGCACCTCGCAAACAGTTCGTGCCACCCGGCACTCTACCGATCAGGAATAGAGATTGAGTTCGGCGATCGACCACCACGACGTGGCCGAACCGGTCTGGGTGATGCGGACGTAGCGGGCCGTCTGGCTGCCGACGGCCGCGCTGACCAGGGCGGCGGTGCCGGTCCCCGAGCCGGCGGTGTGCCAGGTGGCGTTGTCGGTGGACACGTCGATGCGGTAGCCGCGGGCATAGTCGGCGGTGCTGCCGGCCGAGTCCATCACCACCTTGCTGAACGTCCGGGCCGCGCCCAGGTCGAGCGTGACCGTGTTTCCGTTGGCCATCGGTGTTCCCGAACTCCAGCGGGTGGTCGTGTCGCCGTCCAGCATCCGGGCGGGGACGTCGGTGGTGCTGGACGGCGATGCCGTCGCGGTCCATCCGGTACGGCTGAGCGGTGTCGAACCGGAGGAGCCGATGGTGACCGTGCCCGTGAGCCGGATGTCGCGGGAGGAGGCGCCCACCATGATCTGGTTGTTGCCGGCCGCGCCGGCCCAGCCGCCGTTCCAGTACTGGAAGCTGCGCGCGTCCAGCGTCACGGTGACCCGCTGGGTCTGGCCCGGGTTCAGGCTGACCTTGGTGAAGCCGCGCAGGTTCTTGGGCGGCTCGCCGGTGGACGCGGGCTGGCCGACGTAGACCTGGGCCACCTCGGCCCCGGCGCGGGTGCCGCTGTTGGTCACGTCGAACGAGACGGCGACGTTGCCGGCGGCGTCGGGTGCGGCGACGGCCAGGTTGGCGTACGCGAAGGTGGTGTAGGAAAGGCCGAACCCGAAGGGGAAGGCCGGGGTCTTGTTCTGCTGGTCATACCAGCGGTAGCCGACGCCGATGCCCTCGGAGTACTGCACGGTGTTGTTCTGTCCCGGCCACTGGGCGGTGGTGTGCGCGGGCACGTCGGTCAGCGAGGCCGGGAAGGTGACGGGCAGCTTCCCGGACGGGTCGACGTCGCCGAACAGCAGCGACGCCAGGGCGTTGCCGTACTCCTGGCCCGGATACCAGCTCTCGATGATGCCCCGGACCGAGCCGGCCCACGGCATGGTGACCGCCGACCCGCTGTTGACCACCACGACCGTGTTCGGGTTGGCCGCGGCCACGTCGGTGACCAGCTGGTTCTGGTCGGCGGGCAGGTTGATGTCGGACAGGTCGCTGCCCTCGGACTCGAACTTGTTGACGAAGACCACGGCCAGATCCGCGGACCGGGCGGCCGCCACGGCCTGGTCGTGGCCGCTCGCGCTGGGCAGCTTCCACTGCTGACCGGCCGCGCCGGTGCACGTGCCGAGCTGGAGCTGGGTGCTGTTGGCCGAGCCGGTGGCGGTGAGGCACTTGCCGGAGCCGCCGTTGACCAGGGTTCCGTTGGTGGCGGTCCACTTCTGCGCCGCGCTGCCGTTGCAGTCGTACAGCTGGATCTTGGTGCCGTCGGTGGTGCCGGCTCCGGTCACGTCCATGCACTTGCCGAGCGATTGCAGGCTGCCGTCCGCGGCGGCCGTCCAGGACTGCGCGTTGGTGCCGTTGCAGTCGTAGAGCTGGATCGCGGTGCCGTTGGCGTTGTTGGCCGCGGCCACGTCGATGCACTTGCCGGCGAGCCCGGTGATCCCGGCGCTCGCGGTGCCGGGGGAGTAGGTCACCGTGATGCCGCTTCCGGCCCGGTTCACGATGCCCTGGTAGGGGGTGACCGAGCCGGACGAGTTCACGCCCGCGCTCCCGCCGCCCTGATACATCGGCGAGGTGCCGCCGCCGGTGCCCACCACCGCGATGGACCTGGTGGTGGCCGGCACGGGAAGGGCCGAGTTGGTGTTCTTCAGCAGGACGCTGCCTTCGGCCGCGACCTGCCGGGCCAGCGCGGTGTGTGCGGCCGAGGTGACGGTCGCGGCCATCGTGCCGGTTTGCGTACGGTCGAAGAGTCCCTGCCGGAACATCGAGGTGAGAATCCGGCGCACGTGGTCGTCGATGGTCGCCTGCGACACCTGGCCGTTGGACACCGCGGTGGTCAGCGCGCCGCCGAAGTAGGTGCTGCCCGGCATCTCCATGTCGAGCCCGTTGTTGGCCGACGCGACCGTGGAGTGGGTGGCTCCCCAGTCGGAGGTGATGAAGCCGTCGAAGCCCCACTCGCCCTTGAGGACCTGGTTCTGCAGCGGCGCGTTCTCGCAGGCGAACGGCCCGTTGATGGCCGAGTACGAGCACATCACCGAGTCGGCGCCGCCCTGTTTCACCGAGGTCTCGAAGGCGGGCAGGTAGATCTCCCGCTCGGCGCGGTCGGAAACGACCGCGTTGTCGGCCGAGCTGTTGCGCGAGGTCTCCTGGTTGTAGACGGCGTAGTGCTTGACCTGCGCCATCGGCCCCGCGCTCTGGATGCCCTGGATGTCGGCGGCACCCATCTGCCCGGCCAGGTAGGGGTCCTCGCCGAGGGACTCGAACGCCCGCCCCCACCGCGGGTCGCGGACGATGTTGATGGTGGGCGCCAGCACCACGTTGGTGCCCTTGCCCCACTGCTCGGCGCCGAGCGTGCTGCCGTACTGCTTCATCAGGCCGGTGTCCCAGCTCGCCGCGCCGGCGACCGGGGCGGCCAGCTGAGTGACCCCGGTGGCGCCGTCACCGACACCGACGGGCCCGTCCTGCAGGCGCAGCGCGGGGATGCCGAGGCGGGAGTTGGCCGGAACACAGCCGGCGTAGCCGCACGACCCGCCGCCGTGCATCATGGTCAGCTTCTCGGCCTGGGTCATGGCCGCCAGCAGCAGGTTGGCCCGATCGACCGGGGCCAGCGAGGTGTTCATCCAGGGCTGGTCGGCGGCCCGGGCGGGGGATGCGGACAGGGCGGTGGCCGCCAGGACGGCGGCGGTGATCGCCGCGAGACGTTTTCGGAGCATGGGGAACTCCCGGGGATCGGGGCGGGGCGTCGACGGGGAAATCGACGGTGGTGAACGGGGCCTTCAGCATGACTTCTTCTACGCTGCGATGGAAGTCCTTCGCGCCCAGCTCACCGGTCTTGACGGTTCCGGAACTGAGCGACCCGGCGGCCGCGTCACCACGTGCGGAGCGCTTCGGTCGGGGACAGGCGGGCGGCGCGCAACGCCGGGTACAAGCCGGCGCAGCCGCCGATCAGCGCGGCGGCGGTCAGGCCCGTTACCATCGCGTACGCGGGAACGAGAACCTGCCAGCCGCGCGCGGCCGCCATCGCATACGTGATCACGGTGCCCAGGAGGACGCCGGCCGCGCCGCCGGCGGCACCCAGCACGAGCGACTCGACCAGGAACTGGGCGCCGACGTGACCCCGGGTGGCGCCGAGAGCACGGCGCAGCCCGATCTCGCCCCGCCGCTCCAGAACCGAGATGACCAGTACGTTCGCGATGCCGATGCCGCCGACGAGCAGCGCAACACCGCCGAGGCCGAGCAGCAGGACGGTGGTGCCGCCGGTGACGGCCAGCCGGGCGGTGAGGGCCTCGGAGGGCCGGCTCACGGCGACCTCCTCCGGATGCTCCGGGTCGGACGCACGTGCCAGCATGGCGGCCACCTCGGTGGTGCGGTCGGTCTGGGCGCGTACGAAAATCCTGGTCGGGTTTCCCTGATAGCCGAAGACCCGGGCGGCGACGGGCGCGCCGATGAAGACCGCGGTGTCCAGCTCGGGGGCCAGGTCGACCGGTGCCATCACCCCGACGACGGTGAACCAGTCGTCGCCGATGTAGACCCGCGGGCGGTCGGCGGTGCCGGTGATGCCCAGGATCGTGGCGGCGTAGTGGCCGAGCACCACCGCGGGGTAGCGGACGAGCGCCGGGTCCAGGAACCGGCCGTGCACCAGCGTGCCGTCGAGGGTCGCGAGCAGGCTGGGGTCGGTGACGCGGACGGACAGGCCGCCGGTGCGTCCACCGGGAATCCGGTCGCTGCGGTAGACCTGCACCGGGAGGGTCGCCGTCGCGGCGGCGGAGAGCACTCCGGGCGTACGCGCCACCGCCGGCCCGGCGGTCTCCGGCAGCTCCGCCTCCGCCCCTCGGAGCGTCTTGCCGTTGGCCACGGTCAGCAGGTTGGTGCCGACCCGGTCGATCCGGGCCAGCACGTCGGCCTGGCTGGACCGGGTGACGCCGAGCACGGACACCATGGCCGCGATCCCGATGGCGACGCCCAGGATCGACAGGGCCGCCCGGCCGGGCCGTGATCGCAGGCCGACCGTGCTCACCGGAAGCAGATCGGCGAGGCGCAGCCGCGATCTCACGACTCCCGCCCCGGGCCGGCGCCGGTGTCCGCGACGACCAGGCCGTCGCGGATCTCGACCCGGCGGTGCATGGCGGCGGCGATCCGCTCGTCGTGCGTGATCACGATGATGGTGACGCCCTCCGCGTTGAGCTCCTGCAGCAGCGCGAGGACGCCCTGACCGGCTACGGAGTCGAGGTTCCCGGTCGGTTCGTCGGCCAGCACGACGGCCGGCCGGCCCACCAGGGCGCGGGCGATCGCCACCCGCTGCCGCTCGCCGCCGGACAGATGAGCGGCCGGGAAGGCGGCACGATGCGCGAGGCCGACCCGCTCCAGGGCGGCGTGGGCGGCCGCGCGGCGTTCCGGTGCCGGCACACCGCGGTAGAGCAGGCCGGTCGCGACGTTCTCGGCCGCGCTCAGCCGATCCAGCAGCATGAACTGCTGGAAGACCACTCCGAGCCGGTGCGCCCGGACCCCGGACAACTGCCGGTCCCGCAGCTTTTCGACCGGGTAGCCGGTGACCCGCACCGAACCCGTGGACGGGCGGTCCAGACCGGCGGCGAGGTTGAGCAGCGTCGTCTTGCCGGACCCGGACGGTCCGGCGACGGCGAGGAGCTCGCCGCGGCGTACGGTCAGGTTGATCCCTCGCAACGACCGCACGGGCGGGATGCCGGGGTAGACCTTGTGCACGTCGATCAGTTCCAGAACGGTGCTGGTCCGGTCGGTGCTGGTCCGGTCGGTGCTGGTTCGGTCGGTGTTCATTCGGCCGGCACCTCCACGGACTGGCCCTCGGTGAGACCCGTAACGATCTCCACCTGGCCGGTGGACTCGTCGAAATGCCCGGGTTCGACCGGCACCAGGCCGCCGCCGGCCAGCCGCACCTGGTAGCCGCCACCCGGACGGGCGAGCAGGGCGGCGATGGGAGCGAGCAGCACGCCACGACGGGTGCCGGTGGTGACGTCGACCGTCACCGGAGCCTGGTCCAGGGTGAAGCCGCGGGGCGGGCGGATCGAGATGGTGACCGGTACCGTCGCCGCGTTCGGGTCCGTCGGCTGATCGGACGAACCGCCGGCCGGCGACGTCGCCACCCGGCCGATCGCGGTGACCCGCCCCGGGACCGGGTCGGCGTCCGGCAGTGCGACCTCGACCCGATCGTGGACGTGCAGGCTGCCGCCCTGCGAGGTGTCGACCTGGGCCACGACCGCGCGGTCGGTCGACGTCCCGGTGAGCACCGTCGCTCCGGGACCCACCGCCGCGCCGACGCGGGCCTGCAGCGCGGTCACCCGCAGCGGCGCGGGCAGGAAGACGATCTGGCCCTGGGCGATCCGGCCGGTGCGCCGGCCGGCCGGGAGTCCCCACGAGGCCTGCCAGCGTCGGATCGCCGCGGCGGTGGCGGCGCTGAAGTGCCGGTCCACGGTGATCCGGTGGTACGGGTCGAAGCCCATGGCGACCAGATTTTTCTCGAGCTGGCGTACGTCGGGGCCGTCGCTCATGCCGTACGCGAAGTCGCGGTAGACCGGGACGGCGCCGAGCAGAAGCCGGACCGGCGCGTCGGAGACGCGATAGAGGACGCCGCCGCGGCCGATCGCGGCGCCGGGCACCGGCGCCGCGGTGAGTACGCCCGGCTCGCCCCGGTAGTCGACCGCGTACCAGCCGGTGTAGCGCAGAGTGCCGCCGAGCTGGATGGTCTCGGTGAGCGTGCCCCGGGCCACGGTGGCGGTTGCGGTCGAGACCTCCGCGACCGGTGTGTCCGCGGTCTTCGGCTCGGAGCGGGCGGCAAAGGTGACGCCGGCGGCGAGCGGCGCGGTGACGGCGATCGCGAGCACGGTGACCGCGCCGCTGCGCCGGCTCACTTCTTGCCTCCGGCGTCGCCGGTGACCTTGACGTCGCCGCTCCAGACGTTTTTGCACGCCCGGTCGGCCTGGTCCCGCAGCGGCCCGGGGATCCCGTGGGCCAGTGCGGTGCCGCTGAGGTCGAACTCGCCCTGGGAGTTCGGGTCGGGGAAGGCGGGGATGCCGTGGGCCCGGATACACTTCGCGAACTCGGCGAGTTTGCGCAGGTCGTCGGCGGTGTATTGGGCCTTGGGGCGGAACGCGTCGGGCGGATAGCGATCTTCGATGGCCTGGCACGCGTCGATGGCCGACCGATGGGTCCGGAGGTCGTTCTTCCAGTCGTAGCCGCTTTGGGCCACGAACTCGAGGTAGCCGTCGGCGCTGAGCCGGGCGTCCGGCGTCCGGGTCAGGCCATGGCCGCGCAGGCACTGGACCCACTGCTGACCGAGGGCCAGCAACTGCTGGCGGTCGGCGGAAGCGGAGGCCGACGGGTTCGGCGGGCCGGACGAACCACCGGCACCGCACCCGGCGAGTCCGGCGCCGGCGAACCCGGCGGTGACGAATGCGGCGACAAGCATGCTGGACGCTGTTCTGGTCATGCCCTCAGGGTCGGGTCCGCGGCCGTCCTGCTCGTCACCCCACGGTCGGGATTCTGAAGGCCGACGGTCCTCCCGATGTAGTACCTGAGTCTGACGCCGCGGGCGCCCGAGCTTCCTACGATGGGCGCATGTCGTGGTTCGTGCCGCGCCGCCTGCTGACCGACGCCGCCCTGGCGCTGGTCCTGCTGGCCCTGCCCCTGGCGCCGGGACTTCTGACCGGTGCGCTGACGCCGGGCAAGGCGGGCGGGTCGGCCGGCTATCTGAGCCGGACCGGCCTGCCGCTGACATCGGGCTGGTGGCTGTTCGCGGGCCTCATCGTCGCCGGTCTGCTGATCCGGCAGCACATCCCGGCGGTGGCCCTGGTTCTCGTCGCGGCGGGCACGTTCGGGCACCTGGTGCTCCAGACCAAGTTCCAGCTGCTCGACCTGGCGCTTCCGCTCGCCCTGTACACGGTGGCGGCGGTCGCACGGAACCGGCGCCGCGCCCTGGGCGCCCTGGCGCTGACCATGATCTTGACCTATCTGGCGATGCTCGCCGGCCGGACCGGGATGGAAGACCAGCAGAAGGCGGCGGTAGCCGAGAAACAGGTGCAGGCGCAGGGACAGCGGGAGGTGTCCACGACCCGGATCGCCCCGTCGTGGCAGCCGGTGATCTCGGTCGGCATCCTGGTCGACACCGGTCAGTCGGTCCTGGAGGTCTGGCTGCTGTCGATCGCGGCTTTCGCGGTCGGTGACGGCATGCGCAGCCGCCGCGCGCACCTGGCCGCCATCGAACAGCGCACCGCCGACCTGGCTCGCGAGGAGCGGCAGCGGGCCGCCCTCGCGGTCGCCGTCGAGCGGGCCCGCATCACCCGGGAACTGCACGACGTGGTGGCGCACGGCATGTCGGTGATGGTGGTGCAGGCCCAGGGCGCCGCCGCCGCGCTGGAGCGGCACCCCGACCGCGCCGCCGACGCGCTCACGCACGTGATCGAGGTCGGCCGGTCGTCGCTGGCCGAGATGCGGCGCCTGCTCACCGCCGGGCGCGGCGACCCGACCGGCGACGCCCGGCTCACCCCGATGCCCGGCATCGGCGCGGTGCCCGCCCTGGTCGACCAGCTGCGGTCGGCCGGAATGAGGATCGAGCTCGACATCGACGGCGTGCCCGACGCGGTGCCCCCGGCGGTCGACCTGTCGTCCTACCGGATCGTGCAGGAGGCTCTGACCAATACGCTCAAGCACGCCGGCCCCGACTCGGCCGCGTCCGTTCGGCTGGAGTTCCGGGCCGATCGCGTGCGCGTGGAGATCTCCGACGACGGCACCGGACCCGCCGACGGCGCGGACGGTCTCGGCAACGGCCACGGCCTGCGGGGCATCGCGGAGCGGGTGGCCCTGCTGGGCGGCCACCTGGAGACCGGCCGAGCCGCCGGCGGAACGGGTTTCCGCCTGGCGGCGACGTTGCCGCTGGCGGCGATCCTGGTCACCCCATGACCGTGCGGGTCGTGCTCGTCGACGACCAGACCCTCGTCCGCACCGGATTCCGGCTCGTGCTCGACGAGACCGGCGACATCGAGGTGGTGGGCGAGGCCGCCGACGGCGCCCAGGCCCTCGACGTGGTCACCCGCACCCGGCCGGACGTGGTGTTGATGGACGTCCGCATGGCCGGCCTGGACGGCATCGAGGCCACCCGCCGCATCCGCTCCGGCTCACATCCGGCCAAGGTCATCATTCTGACCACCTTCGACCTCGACGAGTACGTCCTCGCCGGCCTGCGCGCCGGAGCCAGCGGCTTCCTGCTCAAGGACGCCCTCGCCGCCGACCTCATCTCGGCCGTACGGGTCGTGGTCGCCGGCGAGGCGGTGGCGGCACCCAGCGTGACCCGGCGCCTCTTCGCGCACTACCTGGGCAGCGCACCGGTCCCGGCGGCCGCCGACGAACGCCTCGCCGCCCTCACCGGCCGCGAACGGGAGATACTGACGCTGATCACCCGGGGCCTGTCCAACGCCGAGATCGCCGCCGCACTCTCCCTCGCCGAGAGCACGGTCAAGACCCACCTCAGCCGGGTCCTGTTCAAACTCGGCCTGCGCGACCGGGTCCAGGCGGTGATCCTGGGCTACGAGTGCGGTCTCGCCGGCCGATCGGCGGCTGGAGGGTGAGCTTGCGCTCGCCGGCGACTGCGACGAAGAACTCCGGCCGCCTGATGTCCATGTGACCGTTCGGCGCGGCAAGATGACCTTAGATGCCCTGTCGAGAGGGCCCGCACGAGGCGGTGGGCGATGGCGAGCACGGAAACGATGACCGGCAGCAACAGCGGGATCGAGCTCAAGGGCATCGAGATCGTCACCGAGCAGGAGCGGACCGGGCAGCCGCGGTCGCTGTTCTGGCCCTGGTTCGCGTCGAACATCTCGGTGCTCGGCGTCAGCTACGGCGCGTTCACGCTCGGGTTCGGCATCTCGTTCTGGCAGGCCGTGATCGCCGGGGTCGTGGGCATCGTGGTGTCGTTCGCGTTGTGCGGCGTGATCGCGCTGGCCGGCAAGCGCGGCTCGGCGCCGACCATGGTGCTGTCGCGGGCCGCCTTCGGGGTCAACGGCAACCGTCTCACCGCGGGGCTGTCCTGGCTGCTCACGGTGGGCTGGGAGACCGTGCTGGTGATCCTGGCGACGCTGGCCACCGCGACCGTGTTCACCCGGCTGGGCTGGGGCGGCGGCACCGCGACCAAGGTTGTCGCGCTGATCGTGGTCTCGCTGATCACCGTGCTGGCCGGAGTGGCGGGCTTCGCCGCCGTGATGCGCCTGCAGACGGTCATCACCGTGGTGACCGCGGTCCTCACGGTGGTCTACATCGTGCTGTCGGCCGGGCACATCCACTGGTCCTCGGTGTCGGCTCTCCCCGCCGGGTCGACGCAGAACGTGATCGGCGCGCTGGTCTTCCTGATGACCGGCTTCGGGTTGGGCTGGGTCAACGCGGCCGCGGATTACTCACGTTATCTACCGCGTACGTCTTCGGGCCGAGGCGTTTTCGCCTGGACGACCTTCGGGGCCGCGCTCGGACCGGTTGTCCTGCTGGTTTTCGGGTTGCTGCTGGCCGGCTCGTCGCAGAGCCTGTCCGACGCGGTCGGCGCCGATCCGATCGGAGCCCTGACCACGATCCTGCCGACGTGGTTCCTGGTGCCGTTCGCGATCGCCGCCGTGCTCGGCCTGATCGGCGGCGCGGTGCTCGACATCTACTCCTCCGGGCTGGCCCTGCTCACCGCGGGCGTCCGCATTCCGCGCTACCTGGCCGCCGGCGTCGACGGGATCATCATGATCGCGGGAACGGTCTACGTGGTCTTCTTCGGCAGCAGCTTCGTCGGCGAGTTCCAGGGCTTCCTGATCACCCTCGGCGTGCCCATCGCCGCCTGGTGCGGCGTGATGCTGGCCGATGTGGCGCTGCGCCGGCGCGACTACGCCGAGGACGAGCTGTTCGACCCGCGGGGCCGTTACGGCAGCGTGCGGCCGCTCCCACTGGCGCTCGTGATCGGGGGCACGGCGATCGGCTGGGGCCTGGTCACCAACACCTACGCCGGCTGGCTGAACTGGCAGGGTTACCTGCTCGGGCCGTTCGGCCTCGGCGGCAAGGAGGGTGCGTGGGCCTTCGCCGGGCTGGGGATTCTCGTCGCGCTCGTGATCGGGCTGCTGGGCACGCTGGTCGGCAGTGCCGGCACCGTGCGCAGCCGATGAACGGCAAACGGGCCGGTGGGGTGGCGTTCGCGGCGGCCGTCGGGGCGCTGGCCGGGGCGGCGATCGCCGGGCGGCGAAAGGGGCGGGCGGCGGTCATCGGGGCGGCGGCACTGGCCCTGACCGAGGCGGTGGCGCGGGCGCGGCAGCGGCCGAACGAGATCCCGGCCTGGTGGTCGCGGGTCGTCATGAGCGGAGCGCTCGCGGCCCCGGCCGGCTGGGCCGGTGCCAGGCTCACCAAGGGCGGCCCGATCGCGGTCGGCATCGCCGCCGGAGCGGTCGCGGGTGGGCTCGGGCTGCGCCCGCAGAAGGTGGCGCTCGGGCCGGTGGTCGGCGCGGCCGTGGGAGCGGCCTGGCGCCGGGCGGCCGGCCGGCAGGCGCCGCCGGGCGCGGTGGCGGCCAGTGCCGTGGTGGCCTTCCGGGTCTTGTCGGCCGCGGTGTTCCGCGATCCTCAGGTGAGCCTGCTGGCCGAGCGGGTGCCCGCCGGGCAACTGCCCTTCGTCGTCCCGCTGGAAGCCCGCACCGGGCATGTCGGCACCGGCTATGTGCGCGAGTTGGCCCAGGTCATCGGCGGGAGATATCAGGCCGACGCCGTCGATGTCGGCATCGTCGGGTCGCTCGACGACCTGGCCGGGCCGCAGTTCGACCCGGCCGGGGTCGACCCGCTGGTGCGGGAGTTCTACGAGCACACCACCCGCTTCCGGCTCGACATCGTGCCCGAGTGGCGGCTCTGGGTACGGCCGGGCTACCTGCTCTATCGCACGCTGGTGGCGCGGCCGCTCGGGCAGGCCAACGTGCCGATGAACCAGCGCGAGACCCTGCGCGGCGTCCGCAGCCGGATCGACACCATCACGCCGGACGGCACCGACCTGATCGGCGTACGCGGGTGGATCCGCTCGTTCGCCGACACCGACGAGCCGATCTACGTGGGCATCTATACGACCTATCGGCACGACGGGCGCGGCTATGTGAGCGTCGGCTTCCCGGTGCCGCAGGGCAACTTCACGGCCACGCTGCTGCCTCAACCGCGGGACGGGGGTGGGCTGGTGCTGACCAGCCGGAGCGGGCTCGCCCACCCCGGCCACTATCTGTCCTACGTGGATCCTGATTCCCGCGAGCTGACCACGCTGGCGGTGCACGGCTTCGCGGAGCGGCTCGACGTCCATGCCGAGGACGGCGAGCTACGGGCTGAGCACGCGTTCTCCGTCTACGGGCTGCCGTTCCTGGTCCTGCACTACACGATTCACCGCAAGGGCTGACGCTCGGGCGTGCGATGCCGGAAATACCGGTGTCAGTCCTGTCGGAAAGATGGCGGCTCGCGGGACCGGCAACCAGAGGCCGCTCACCCTGGGGTCGTCAGCCCCGGGATACGAGCTGACGGCTCGAGCACGTCGAAGGCGAGCCCGCTGGAGCGCTCGCCGCGCCCGGCGCCGCGGCGGATGCCGAGCCAGACGACCGGCCGGCCGTCGCGCCAGCGGGTGCGGTGGTAGGCCAGGGTCAGTCGGGTGCCGACGCGGGGCACCTCCTCCTCGTTGACGAAGTACGACCGTCCCGCGTCGAGGCCTTCCCGCAGCAGGGTCGTGCGGGGCCGCACCGCGGTGGCGTCGACCTCGCTGGGCATGGCCGCCCGCTGGAGTTGCACCGAGCGGTTGTCTCCCGGCACGTGCACCGGGATGAACGGGATCCAGTTCTCCGGCACCGAGGTCATCACCTCGTACGCGACGGCCGCGCGCGGGTCGTCCGGTGGCGTCGGTGGGTGCAGCCGTCGACGGCGGGCGAGGGTCTCGGCGGCCACCTCATCGCCCCGGCGCCCCTCGCCGGTGTCCATCCGCACCGTTGTCTCGATGCCCCAGACCAGGTTCGCGTTCTCGTCGCGAACCAGGTAGACGTCCTCCAGCGCCGGCCCGGTGGCCACCTTCGGCGTGCCCAGCGGCAGCACCAGTCGCGCGTCGGACGCCTCCGACAGCGTGAACATCGACCACGGCTCGCCGGGGCCGCCGGCCGCCGTGACCCATTGCCGCTGGCCGAACACGTCGGTCACCGCCAGGCCCTGGATCGAGGCGACCACGCCGGCCGGCAGGTCGCACGGCAGTTGATACCAGTCGTTGCTGAAGACCAGCGCGAACTCGAGGAAGATCAGCCGGGCCAGGTCGGTGCTGTCCGGCGTGACCGCGGAGAGGTTGGTGCTGCCGTCCTCGACCGCCCACCACCGCGGCAGCGGCATGCCGGAGTAGCGGACCGGCGCCGGGAACACCGTGCGGGACGAGAGTGTCGGGGCGGCGCCGCCGAGCGGGTTGTCGTGGTCGGCCGAGAAGGCGTGCCAGTCCAGCTCGCCGCCCGGATACTCGGGCGCGACCAGCGACGACACCTTGAACGAGTGCTCCAGCCGGCGCGGGTCCCAGGAGTCGTCGCCGGGCGGCTGGTCGATGAGCTCGTCGAACCAGGCGACCAGTTTGACGCCGAGCGCGTCCAACTCGGCTCGATGCAGGTGCAGGAGGTCGTCGATCCCGTCCGACGCGTGGCCGCCCGCCTTGAGGTGCTGATAGAGGAGGTAGCCGTCCATCCGGCGCCCGGCCAGCGCCTGCAGCGTCGCCCACACCTCGGGGTGTGCGACGCGATGGAGGTCGCTCTCGGACGTGGAGCCGGGGTCGGGCAGAGCGATCGGATAACGCTGCAGGTACTGCTGCCGGAAGTTGAGCACGCGCAGGATGATCGACTGGTCGAGCAGCCGCAGCCAGCGCCGCCCGAGGGCGAGCCGCAGGTCGAACGAGACGGGCTCGTCGCCGAGGAGGAACGGCAGCGGCCGGCGCTCGGCCACCGTCTCCAGCGGACGGTCGCCGGTGAGCGGGACGTTCCCGGGCGAGAACTGGGTGGGTGGCGCCGAACTGACCGCGTACGTGGCGGTGACCGGCGAACCGGCGTCGGAGCCGGTGAACTCGCCGAGCTGCCACTGCCGGGTCAGCATCCACAGCGGGTCGCGGACCTCCGCGCGCAGGGCGCGGGCGAAGTCGGTCGTCCGGGGCCGGCCCTCGACCCGGTTCCAGAGGCCGACCGCCGGGTGCTCGCGCTCGCGCAGCGCTTCGGCCAAGTTCACAATGACGGGCTCAGTCATGGGTCGCCTTCCAGCGTGCGTTGGCAGCAGCGAGATCGGTGCTGATGGTGATCGGCTGGGTGGTGGCCGACAGCAGGGCCGCCGGGAGCAGCTGGGCGTACGCGCTGCCCTCGAGGTGCGCCGGTTCGACCGCGCGCTGCCGCGCCATCTCGAAGGTCTCGGTGATCGCGGCCAGCAGGTCGTCGGACTTCCAGGCGCCGGTTCGCACGGGCGGACTGACCAGCAGCATCGCCTGCGGCGGCTCCGAGTCGGGCCGGTCGACGTTCATGGCGATGCCGGTGGTCTCGACGGCGGCCGGGACCACCTCGGTCCACTCGTCGAACAGCAGCCCGCAGTGGACCGTGTCCGGCCCGATCAGCGGCTCGTTGGCGTAGTGCGCGGTGAAGAGCAGCTTGTCCTCGGTGATCGCGGTGTTCGGCGCGAACTCCATGCCCAGCCAGTGGTCGCCGGTGTGGAACGGCAGCTGGATCGGGATGAGTTGCGGCTCGCCGCCGGGCGGCAGCGGGCCGAGCAGGCCGCCGTCGTCGCGCAGCGCGTCGCTGAGCATGATGACCTTCTCCCACAGCCGGGGCATCTCGCGGACCCGGGCCACACCGTGCAGCCAGTCGTCGACCGGGAAGTCCCGGCCGACCGGGGACTGGGTGAGATGCTGGAGCAGTTTGCCGCTGTCGCCCCGGGCCTTGCGCCAGTCGGCGGCGAGCGCGGAGGGCGGCGCGTACTCGGGCACCACCAGCGCGTCCGGGCCGAGCAGGGCCTTGAGCGCGTCGATGCCGGCCTGCACCCGGTCGGGGGCGGTGACGGCCGCGTCGTAGGCGACGAGGGCCGCGTCGGCGCGGGCCAGCCGGTCGGCGATCTCGGCCGCCAGGCGGCCGGTCCGGGCCAGCAGTTCGGCGCCGAACGCGACCACGCGGTCGAGGATCGCCGTGACGTCGAGCCCGGCCGGGTCGATATCGGTCAGCGGTCCGCGCGCGGCGACGTCGGCGAGGAGCGCGCTCAGCGTGGTCCGGCTCGACTTCGCGAACTGCACGAGTGGCTGGAGCCGGCCGTTGAACGTGGTGCGGTGCTGGCCGACCGTGGTGCGGTAGGTCGCCGGTTTCGGCGGCAGCGCGGGCAACGTGGTGAGCAGCAGGCGATCGGCCTCCCGCAGCAGCCGGAACCGCTCGGCGTCGACGGTCGCTTTGGGCAGCGCGTCGTAGCGGGTCAGGATCGCGTCGGCGTCGGCCAGGGCGCGGGTCATCCTCGCGGCGACGGCCGCGACCTCGGTCAGCACGTCGCCGAAAGCCTGACGGCGCCACGCGTTCAGCTCGCCCCAGCCGCTGCGCGTCATGCCGAAGCCCGACGCGGTGGTGGCCACGCCGGCGTACCTGGTCAGGAACGTGTCGATGCCGGCGATCACGGCGTTGCGGCCGGGTGGCGCGGGCGGGGCTGGATAGAGCACGGACAGGTCGTGCGACAGGCCGGCAACAGTGGTCGCGAGGCCGGACAGGGACGACCGTACGGTCGCCGGGCGCTCGCGTCGCAGCGAGATGTTGTCGTCGTTGCTCCGGTCGACCGGGGTCGCGCCGGCCGCCGGGACCTGGTCGCTGACGCGCAGCGGACGGCCCGTGGTGAACAGCGTGCGCAGCGCGTTGACCAGCGGCGACAGCTCGAAGAAGCTCACCTTGCCGGAGATCCGGCTGGTGAACTGGATGGTCAGCACCGCGTCGGGCCGGGGGTGGTCGCGGGCGACGACCACGCCGGCGATACGGTCCTCGAGGTCGGTCATGGCCGCCTGTCCGGCCGATCGGACCGTCCACAACAGATCGATCGGGGACAGGCCGAGGTCGTTCTGGGTGACGACGCGGCTGCGGGCCTGCCCGTTCACCGGATCGGTCCAGGTGACCAGCGCCGCCACCTCGTCGGCGTCGGGCAGCACGGTCGGCAGCCAGTCGTTGACGGCCGGCTCGGCCTGCGCGCGGGGCGGATTGCCGCCGGCCGGTGCACCGTGGTTGGGAGCCAGGCCGGGTGTGAGGCGCAGGCCGAAACGATGGGTCAGGGTGACCCCGCTGCGCGGGGTCCGCACCACCGCGGGGTCGGGCGGGAAACCCTCTTTCGCGTACGCGTCGAGCGTGGCCGTGGCCCGCTCGGTGTTGCCGGACAGCGCCTGATGGGTGCCCTCGGCCACCGCCAGGTCGGCGAGCGCGTCATTGAGGTCGATGAGCCGCCGCACCTCGGCGCTGATCGCCGCGGCCTGATCGGGGGTGGCGTCCGGCAGCGAGTCGAGGCCGAATTTGTAGGTGTCCGGGACGTCGTTGCGCGTCACGTGCCGGATCAGGGCGAGGCCGTCGACGACGTTGCGCGCCTCGACCAGCCCGATGTCGGCCGCCTGGGAATCGCCGGTCACCGTTTCGCCGATCCTGCCGGCGCGCAGCGGGAACACCTGCCGCAGCGCGTCGATGAACGAGTCCACTTCGGCCTGCTGGTAGCGGTCGTGCAGGCCCCGCTCGAACTGGTAGCCGAGCAGCGCGCCGAGCGACTGACCCTGCCGCAGCCCGTCGAGCAGGCTCAGCGCGGTCCGTACCCGCTCGGAACTGAGGTTGACCGCGAACGTGCCCGGATCGGCCGGGGTGGCGTTGGCGACGTATCCGGCGCGCAGCACGGCCGCGGTGCGGGCGTGGGCGGGCGAGGGCGCGTGGATGAACCCGGCGTTGCCCGGGTCGTGCAGCAACGGCGTGGTGCCCGCGAAGACCTGGGCGAGCGGACCGGTCAGGGTCACCGGGGTGAGTGGGTCGGTGCGAGGACGGACGTCCTCCAGCCAGCCGTACGCACCCAGATGCAGCCCGCGACTCGGTGGTTGCGTGCCCGCGGGCCCGTAGCGCAGCTCGGCCAGCCGCTCGGTGGCGAGTCCGAGCCGCCACGCGTCGAGCCGGTAGGTGGCCAGGTCGAGGTGCTCGGACAGCACCCGTTCCAGCTTGGCCGTCGGCAGGTCGGCGAGCAGGCCGAGCGCGTCGACCTGCTCGGCGAGAGTGGCGGTGGACGGCGAGGTCCGCAGCACGGCCGGCACGTGGTCGACGACGAGACGGACCGGGTCGCCGGTGATCGCGGGCTCGGGGGAGTAGAGGCGCCGGAACCGGCTCTCGCTCGGCAGGACCTGGCCGGCGGCCGGGATCCGGATGTGCACGAACGCCGGGTCGGCGGCGAGCTCGTCCGGCCCGGCCACTCCCGCGGCGACCGCCAGCGCCCGGGCCGCGTCGGCCCAGCCGAGCAGGACCGCGTGCCGCAGCAGCAGGTAGAGCAGCGTGGGTGGCGCCGATCCGGCGGCGAAGTCGGCCTCCAGCCGGACGGTGTCCAGGTTGGACCCGGCCGCGTCGGCCAGCCAGCGCAGGTAGTTGCGGCCGTCGGTGGCGTACGCGCGGATCGGGTCGGTCTCGGACAGCGGCCGGTCGTCGACCAGTGGGGCCTGGATCAGCTGCTGGAAGTCCACGAACAGCTTGCGGAGCAGGTCGGGGTCGGACCCGTCGTAGCCGAGCCGGGCCAGCAGCGCGCGAACCGGAGCCGCCAGGCCGAGCTGGTCGAGCGCGGGCTGGACGCTGTGGCCCTGGCCGCCGAGGTTCTCCCGGTTGAACAGGTCCTCGACGCTGCGGGCGTACCGCTGGTGATATTCGGCCGAGGTCGGGTGCAGTGCCAGGATGTCGAGAAGGAGTTGGTGCGGGTCGCCGGTGCCGGTACCCGGGCGGGGCAGCCGGGGCACCTCGGCCGCGGCGGCCGCCCAGTCCTGCGTGGCCGCCGACAGCAGGTGATACAGGCCGCGACGGTGGTTCGCGGTGGGTGAGTCGGGCCACCCGAGGCGGGAGAACGCGGTGGTGGCGAGCAGGCCGTACGGCTGCCGGCCGATCTTCACCGCGGGCAGCGGGCCGCGCCCGGAGACGTACCGGAGGAAGAAGTCGCGCGTCGCCTCGACCGTGTCCGGCGGGAGGATCGGGTGGAGCGCCGTACGCAGGTAGTAGCCCCAGGACGCCGGCCACAGCGCGGTGTTGGCGGCGCGGGCGTCGCGCTGATCGGTGCCGTCCGCGTTCGGCATCCCGGCGAGCACGGCCGGGTCGAGGCCGAGCAGCTCGGCGAACTGCTGACCGTCGGTGCGTGTCGCCCACGAGGCCGGGCCGGCGGCCGCCGACCGATGCGGCATGTCCCGGGCCCGCAGGGCGGCATCGGCCTCGCCGGCCGTGTCCTGCCCGGCCGGCAACTGCTCGCTGTTGTTGGTCGGCGTGCCCTGCGGCAGCAGCGCGTAGCCGCCCGGGCTGCGCAGCTGGCGCGTGATGAGGTCGGTCAGGTCGGTCGCGCTCTGCTGCGGGGTACGGCCCTGTCGCAGCCCGAACACCACCAGCCGGTCGAGCCCGGTGCGGATCTGGTCGGTCAGCGGGATCCGCAGGCCCATCCCGACCTGCACCGCCCGGTCGAAGTCGGTCAACCAGCGCAGAGCGTCCGGCACGTGCAGGACACCGGTCGCCGGGTCGACCGAGAGCTGGTCGGACGCGCCGGGATCGGGGCTCACGGCCAGGGTCGCGGGCACCGGAGCGCCGGTGACCGCCACGACCTGCCGGCCACCGGCGTACCCGAGAACCTGGAACCGATCGGGCAGCAGGCGCGCCTGCGCGCCCTGCGTCCACGACTGGGCCGCCACGTTGGCCGCGGGAGGCGGCGGCAGCACCAGGAACGCGACCGCCACCGCGTCACCGGTAGCCACCGCCGCGTTCTCCACCCCGGCCGGCCGGCGCGACCGGATCGTCGTCGCCCGGCTGGTGCTGGTGGCCGTGACCAGGGCCGCGTCGGCCTGACGCAGCTTGAGCCGATCGCCGTGCGCCCGCCACACCGCGGTCCAGTAGTTGACCGTCGGCGTGCGGTCGTTCGCGGCCACCGCGGCCGCGGTGACGACGACCAGCACGGTGGTGCCGGCGGACGGACCGGCCGGCTCGTCGGCCGGGTTGCCGGGCACCCGCGTGGTCAGCAACCACGTCGCCCGCCCGGCCGGGATCCGGGTCACCAGTTCCTGCCAGGCGGCCCGGAGCCCGGCCGCGTCGCCGGCGGCCGCCCAGCGCGCGGTCCAGTACGCGTCGAGCGCCCCGATCTCGGCCGAGGTGGGCAGCGGCTCGTCCTTCGCGATCGCCCACTCGTCGGGGAACACCCGCACGAGCAGCTCGGTCGCCGTGAAGCGGGTCTCGGCCCGGACCGGGCCGAGCAGCACCGGGAAGTCGTCACTGAGTGGTTGGGTCATCGCGGCAACATCTCCTGCGCATGCACGGCCACCAGGACCGGGACCTGGAAAAGGAGGTAGGCGAGATCGGCCGAGCTGAGGCCCGCGAACCAGAGCGGCAGGTTCACGTCCTCGGCCCGCTGATCCTGCTTCTCGGGATCGTCGGGCGAACCGTCGAACGGCTGGAGCGGCACGTTGACCGCCGGGTCGAGCTCGAGGAAACCCCGGTGCTGCGGGTCGACGTCGTCCCAGGTGAGGTCGTTCCAGACCTCGAGGTTGGTGGGCGTGCCGTCGTCGACGCCGAAGCGCGGGTCGCCGGGCCGCTCCTTGAGCATGAAGAACCAGCCGGCGTCGTCCGGCGGATCGCCGAGCGCCTCGTCCGCGTCCAGGTCGAAGCCGAGCAGGAACACGTCCGGTTCGATCTTCGCCTCGTACAGCGGGAGCCGGACCTGGTCCGGGCCCGGAACCAGCTCGTCCGGGAGCGTGACCGGCCGCCGTGGCCTGGTCAGATCGGGGCCGCCGCCCGGTGCCGGCGGCCACTCGGCGCGCTGGGCGTAGACGGCGGCGGTCGGATACTTCTTCAGCAGCTCGCCCCGGATGACCAGGACGAGATCGTCCTTGTGCCGATTGTTGTTTTCGCCGAGGAAGCCCTCGGGCGGCCAGGTGTGGATGGGTGGGATGTCGTAGGTCCGCTCGCGCTGCTGGGCCGGGGTCTCGCCCGGCAGCGGCAACGTCGCGCGGGGATCCCAGAACTGGCGGAACGGTGTGCCGCGCTGGTCGGTCGGGTATTCGCGCCACAACAGCTCGCGTGCCATCTCGTGGTTGAGACCGACCAGATAGGACTCGATGAACTCGCGGTCGTTGGCGAGCAGCGTGATCGAGTTGGCGGGCACCAGCGTGATGTTCGGGACGAACGCGTCCACGCCCTGGTCGAGCAGCGGCCGATAGGTGGGCAGGTCGAACACCGGGTAGGCCATCGCCTCGACGAACTGCTCGGCGAACGGCCGCAACCGATCCGGTACGCCGACCGCGCCCAGCAACGTCTTCGGCACGGTGTCGTCGGCGCGCAGGCCGGTCAGGGCCGCGTCGGTGGCCTCGGGCACGAGCAGTTGCGGGCGCTGCGGCCCGGTCCCGCCGACCGCGACCGCCGCCGCCACGCCCTGATAGAGCTCGTGCAGCGCGAGTTTGAACCGCGCCGCCTCGGCGCTGTCCGTGCCGCCCACGCTCGGCACCGCCGGGTCGTCGAGGTCGCGGAGCACGAAGTCGGGGCTGTGCGGCAGGCGGTCCACCGGGTCGGTGTCGGCCGGCACGCCCGGGTGCAGCAGACCTTCGACCCGTTCGTCGGTCACCACCCCGCCCGGGGTGGTCTTCGGCGGGGCCGCCGTGACCGCGCCGGTCGCGGCGTCCATCCGCGGCAGCAGACCGTCGCGGGTCACGGTCTCGGTGAACGGCAGCGACCGCATCAGCCGCGAGCCCGGCCGGGTGATGCGCCGCATCTCGGGCGACAACGGCGCCGCCGCCACCTGGCTGGCCGCGACCCGGAAGCCGAGCGCGACCCTGGCCGGGGTGTCCGCGGACGGGTCGTCGGCGGTGACCCGCGGGTGGGCCGGCGCGGTCAGGGTCAGGGCGCGGCCGGTCGGAGCGGCGGTCAGCGCGGCCAGGCTGGTGCCGGTGGGCGGGTCGATGTGGCGTACCTGCAACGCGTGACCGACCTCGCGGGCGACCTGGGCCGCCCGGATGCGGGCGTTGGCCGCGAGCACGTCGCCGACCTGCGCCCAGGCCGCCGCCATCAGCTCCTCCTGCCGGGCCTGCACGACCTGGGTGCCGAGGTTGGCGGCGACCCGGAACCGCGGGTCGACATTGAGCCGGTTGACCCAGTTCCGGTCGTCGATTCCGGTGCGTTCGTCGGTTCCGGTGCGTTGGCCGGTTCCGGTGCGTTCGTCGGTTCCGGTCAGCAGGCGAGACGTGAGCGCGTGCCACCGGCCGTAGAGCGGCGGCGTGATGAGCGGGTCGCCGCCGGCCGGCGGCTGGCTCTGGTAGTCGTCGGCCAGGTTGATCAGGTCGGCGAGCGCCCGTTCGAACGGGTGCGGGTAGGGCGGAAGGGCCGGATCCTGGTGCCAGTTGTCCCAGTTCTCGGCCGGGTCGATCGGGTCGCCGGGCACCTCGGGCACCTTGAGCGCGCCGCCGAGACGCAGGACGCCGCCCAGCTCGACCGGGGTCGCGATGGGAGGCAGGCCGAGGCCGGGCCCGCGGTGTACGTCCATGTCGCGCCGGCCCACCCGCGGGTCGGCGGGTTGCGGTCGCAGAAGGCGTACGAGGAACTCGAAGTCGCCCGAGGTGCCGGTGCGGAACGCCCAGCGGTAGTAGTAGGGCAGCGAGCCCTCGGCCGGCCGGTTCGCGTAATGCGGGCCCCAACTGGAATACAGCGCGCCCGGGGAGACCACGGGGTCGAAGCCCAGGCCGGCCAGGCGGCCGGTCTCGAACGCCGGCACCAGGAACGCCTCGTAGGCCGTGCCGGGCACCAGGCGTCGCGGGCAGATCAGGCGCGCGCAGGCGCGGTCGGCGTCGGTGCGGAGCACCTCGGCCAGGGCCGCGACGGCCGCGTCGGTGCTGTCGGTGGCGACCGGGTCGTCGAGCGAGCCGTTGACGTGCACGTGGGCCCAGGAGCCGAGTTGGTCCGGGCGGGGCAGGGTGGTCTGATCGTGCACCGAGACAGCGGGCAGCGGAGCGCTGCCCGGGGTGGCCTCGTCGAACTCGCCGATGGCCAGCACCACCAGGGCGAGCCAGGGCGCCAGCCGGTGGCCCGAGTCCTGAGTGGCCGGACTGTAGCGCCACGGGAAGTCCTCGTCGGCGAACTCGATGTGGGCGAGGAAGTTGGGTTCGAAGTTGGTGATGCCGGTGCGCGGCTCGGTCCGGGTGATCGCCCGCTGGTCGACGCCGATGACGTCGCCCGGCCCGTAGAGCTGCACCGGTTGGCTGATCGGCTTGACCAGCGGTGTCCGGCCGGACAGCGGGACGCCGCTCAGCAGCAGATCGACGTTGATGCTGGCCCGTTCCGCGGTGCCCGGATCGGTCCGGATCCGGGTCGTCAGGCCGGTCCGCAGCCAGGGCAGGAAGGTGTAGGCGTTGGCGGTCACGCGAGGCCGCCGGCGGGGAAGATCTCGGTCGTCGCGGTGAGCTCGGTGACGCCCGGATCGGCCGCGGCGAGGCCGGATCGGGCGACACCGCCGGCCACCAGCGCGCTGCCTTTCGACAGCGCGGCGGCGAACGACCAGCGGCCGTCGGCCAGCCCAGGCAGCGGCGTCCACCTGTCGATAGCCGGGTCGTAGAGCACCGCGCTGCGGAATCCGGCCTCGTCGCTGTCGCCGGTCGCGCCGCCGGCCACCAGAACCTTGCCGTTGCTCAGAACCAGGGCCCGGTGGAGGGCCCGGCCGGACGGCATGTCCTTCGCCGCGGTCCACGTCCCGGTGTTGAGGTCGAAGCGCTCGGCCGTGCGCTGGCTGAAGGGATCGAAGGGACCACCGCCGGGCGCGCCCGGCGCGGTTCCGCCGGTGATCAGTACGGCGTGGTCGGACAACCGGGTGGCCTGGTGGTGACGGCGGCCGTGCGACAGGGTGCCGGTCGGCGCCCACCGGTTGTGGCCCGAGTCGTAGAGCTCGCAGAACGCCAGCGCCGGATCGTCGGTCGTGCCCACGGGAGCCGCGCCGCCGCAGACGAGGACCATGCCGCCGGCCAGTGGCAGGGAGGTGTGGCCGGTGCGGGCGTCGGTCATCTCGGCGGCGGCCGTCCACGTCCCGTCACCCGGGTGATAGAGCTCGGCCGAGCGCAGCGCGTGCACGGTGGACCCGGCCCGGATCGCGGTGCCGCCGGCCACGAGCACGGTGCCGTCGGGCAGGAGCGCCGCGCTGTGGCCCCAGCGGCCCTGCGTCATCGGGGCGGTCGTCGGGCTCCACGAGTGGCCGACCGGGTCGTAGACCTCGGCCGAGGCGAGCTGGCCGCCGTCCGCACCGAGCCCGCCGGTGACGAGAACCTTCCCGTCGGCCAGCCGGGTCATCGTGTGCATCCGCCGGGCCGTCCCGAGCACCCCGGCCGCGTGCCACTTCTCGTCCGAGGGGTCGTAGAACGCGGTCTGTTTCACCGCGGTGCCGGCCGCGTCCGCCCCGCCCGCGACCAGCACCACGCCGGCGTCGTCGAGGGTGACGGCGCCGTCGTGCTGGCCGTCCCAGCGGGCGGCGGTAAGCAGGTCGACCGCGGCGGCCCAACCAACGGTGGTGGTAGTCATCGGCGTAACCCTTCGTCGTTCGTCATGGGATGAGGGCCTCGGCGCGGGCGGCCCCGCCGGCCACCAGAACCCGGGAGTCGGGCAGCTCGGCCACCGCGAACGCCGAGCGCCCGGTGAGCAGCCCGGCCCGGTTCGTCCACCGGTCGGCCGCGGCGTCGTAGGCGGCCACGTTGCGGAAGTCGCCGTCGCCGCCCAGGATCAGCACGGTTCCGGCCCGGGTGAGCAGGCCGCGGTGCCCGGAGCGACCGCCGGCCATCGGAGCGGCCGGCGACCAGGCGCCGGTCATGGGGTCGTAGATCTCGGTGCCGGCCAGGCGGTGCGGGTCGTAGGTGCCGTCCGGCGCCGTGACCGCGTCGCCGCCGGTGACCAGCACCTTGCCCTGGCCCAGCGGGGTGGCCTGGTGACCGGTGCGGGGCGTGGCCAGGCTGCCGGTCGCGGTCCACGAGCCGGTCGTGGTCTCGTACACCTCGCAGAAGGCCAGAGCCGCCGCCCCTTCACCGCCGACAAGGAGCACGTGATTGTCGTCCAGGGGTACCGCCCGGTGGCCGGTCCGGGCGTCCAGCATCGACGCGTTCATCGCCCAGACCCCGGTCGCGGGGTCGAACTGCTCCGAGGTGGCCAGCGGGCGGCCGTGCGGGCCGGCGCCGCCGGCCACCAGGATCCGGCCGGTGGACAACACGGTCGCGGTGTGGCCGTAGCGGGCCGATCCGGGAACCGTGGACCACGCGTTGGCGGCCGGGTCGTACACCTCGGCCGTGGCGATCGGCGATCCGTCGGCGCCGCGCCCGCCGGCGACCAGCACCCGCCCGCCGGCGAACGCCGTGACGGTGTGGAGGTGCCGGGCGGTGGCCAGCGGCGGCCCGGCCGACCAGGAGTTCCCGGTCGGGTTGAACACTGCCGTCGCGGCGGTCGGTGTGCCGTCGGGGGTGGTGCCACCGGCGACCAGGACACGGCCGTTGCCGAGCACCACCGCATCCACATCGGACACGGTCACCGGCAGCGTTCCCGCGTCGGTCCAGGTGTCCGGGACCGCCGGCGGCCGGGCGGCCTCGGCGGCCGGGATGACGTGGAGAAGCCCGGCCAGCGTGGGATCGGCGGCGACGAACCCGGTGAGAGCGTCCGCGGCGGCCGCCTGGCTGCGGAAGGTCGCGGGCGGGAACGCCTGGATGTTGCTGCGGACATACGCGACGACGAAGCGCTGATCGCCGACCGTGACCGTGTCGTCGGCGGCGAACGGCTGCCGCAGTGCGGCCTCCCGCCGGGACAGCGCGGACCGGCTGGTGCTGCTGCCGTTCAGCAGCTGGTCGAAGACGGCCAGGTTGACGTCGTGGAACCGCTTGACCGTCGCGCTGCTGTCTCCGGCGGCCAGGGTGGTGCGGCGGCGGGATGCCCGGGCCCCGGCCGGTACGCCGCTGTCGACCACGTGCAGCTCGTAGCGGGCGCTGCGGCGTACGACCCGGGCGGTGGCCAGCGCGGTGCCGTCGCCGGTCAGCTCGAGCCCGGCGTCCTGGGTCTCGTAGCCGGGCCGGGTCAGCTTGTCGGCGTCGCTCAGGTTCTGGTACTGGCCCATCGCGAACTTGTCGCCGGGCGTCGACAGCGGGCGCAGGCCGCTGCCGACGACGGGCGCGACGCTGAACTGCTTGCCGTCGGCCGCGACCTGGCCGCCGATCCGGTCGACCCGCACGTTGAGCGGTAGCGCCCGCTGCCGGATCGTCAGCGTACCGAGCGGGTGCAGCACCAGGTTGTCGGTCTCGGGCAGCTGCCGCAGGGTGACCAGCGTCTTGCCGCTGCCGGTCGGCAGGTGGGTCTGCCAGCCCTCCGGCTTGACGATCTCGGCCGCGAGCAGCGGCAGTACGAGGATCGACGGCAGGGTGGTGGTGAGCGGATCGGACCAGGTGATGTCGAAGTCGGCCGAGATCTCGAAGAAGAGGAAGCCGATCGAGCCGCGTCCCTTGGCGTGATAGGGGGCCGGGCCCTCCAGGAGGAACTTCAGGTCGATGTGGAACAGCCCGACGCCGAACGCCTTCAGCGAGACGCTGCCGCTGCTGCTG
Organism: Actinoplanes sp.; assembly: GCA_036402935.1. GTDB lineage: Bacteria > Actinomycetota > Actinomycetes > Mycobacteriales > Micromonosporaceae > Actinoplanes. The sequence goes on along the minus strand of DASWRZ010000440.1, from coordinate 45,742 downwards.
CCGCTGAACCGGAAGGGCGAGCGCTGGAACAGGGCGTCGACGGCCAGGTGGCCCTCGATGCCGAAGTCGTCGAAGCCCAGCTTGACGTGCAGGTCGCCGCCGAACTGGATGGTGTTGCTGGTGATGGCGAAGTAGCCGGACAGCCGGATCAGCTGACCGCCCGCGTTCAGCAGGTCGACCGCGAGCCGGTCCGGCACCGCGAACGGCAGCTGCGGCGCCTTGTACGACGGGTGGAACCCGCCGACCGTGATGACCAGGTCCTGGTTGTCGCCCCAGGCCACCAGCAGGCCCATGCCGCCGTCGAGCGGCAGCCCGAGCACGCGCGAGTCGAAGAGCCGGGCCGTGAACCAGAGCCGGTTCTTGTCCGGTTCCAGCGCGCCCGCGAAGTCGACCTGGATGACCAGCAGTGGCAGCTGGGGACTGGGCAGGATCGCGCGCAGGACGCCGAGCACGGCGATGTTGCCCGGCACCTCGATGATCAGCGCGACCGAGAGGGTGACCAGCGGTGGCGAGCCCCAGGCGATCTTCGCCATCGGCCCGATCAGGAACGTGCCCTGCTCGGCCGGGAAGAACGCGTTCAGGTCGGACAGGATGCGGGGCGCGTTGGCGACCACGTCGCGCGGGAACATCACCGACTCGATCGCGCCGGTGCGTACGCCTTCGCTCAGCGCCTGCAGGTTCATCCCGCGGTTGAGGCCGAGAACCCCGCCGACCGCCAGCAGCGTGAAGCCGAGCCCGAGCTGGATGCCCGCCCCGAAATCGGCATCGATGACCGCCAGCATCGAGAAACCGGCCGACCCGTCCGGCATGCGGGTGCTGATCAGGCCGATCGCGGTCAGGTCGAACAGGCCGGCGAACTCCAGCTGCAGCGCACCCGCGTATTCCCCGCGGGCCGGGTCGAAGGCGAGGAAACCGCCGCCGGTGACCGCACCGACGTCGATGCTCAGGCCCACACCGGTCGGTGGTTTGAAGGCGAGCGACAGGTCGAGCGGCCCGAGGTTCCCGTCGTGGTTCGGCCGGCCGGACAGCAGCGCCGTCAGGCCGACCCGGTCGACCACGGCGGTGATCGGACCGAGCTGCACCTTGAAGCTGGCGCCCAGCGTGATCGGCAGATCCCCGCCCGACGGCACCGCCGAGACGGTCAGCCCCTCGATCTCGACCGGGCCGATCTGCTCGCGCACCGGCAACTGGATCTCGAGGTTGGAGGTGCCCCGGAAGTAGAAGCCGTTGCGATGCGAGATGCCGACCGCGAGGTCGCCGCCGATGGTGATGCCGTCGGCCGGCAGCACGGCGGCGATGAACCCGTCCGCGTCGTCCGGCTTGAGGACGAACTGGAGCCCGGTCACCTCGAACTCGGCGAACGCGTCCACGTCGTCGCCGGTCAACCGCACCCCGCCGGTACCGCCGAAGGTCGTGAACTGCAGCCGCGTCCCGTCCGGCGTGCCGAACAGCAGCACCGGCTCCTTGCCGACCCCGGTGCGCTCGGCCAGCACCTCGATCGCCCCGGTGTCGTGCACCGGGATCCCGTCCGCCGACTCGAATCCGAGCACCATCTCGACGCCCTGGCCGGGCCGTACGACGAGCCCGACGCCACCGGCCAGATCGAGGTCACTGCGGATGGTCACCGCGATGTTCGGCCCGAGTTCGAACCGGAATCCCAGAACACCGTCGAAGGACGGCAGCAGAGCCAACCCCGGTGACTCGCCCCCGGCCGCCGGCGGCACCGGCATCAGGCGTACGGCGGCGGCCATGCTGGTGTTGCCGTCGGAGCGTTCGAAGAAGGTGCCGCGGACCGCCTTGGCCGGCGCCGCGTCCGGATCGGGCGGCGTTCCCTGGACGCCGGCCTGCGTGCCCGGCGCCGAGCGCTCGACCTCGACGTTCACGTTGAGGCTGGTGAACAGGTTGTCCACCTGGGACGCCAGCGCCGGGAAGTCGAAGTCGGGCGTGCCCCAGCCATAGGCGTTGCGCAGCACCTGCGACGGGTCGGCGAGCACGGCCGGAAGGTCGGACACGTCGAGGCTGTAGTGCATGTACGCGGGCCGGTTGCCGGCCGCCTCGACGTAGCCGGACTTCACGACGCCGAGCGCCCGCAGCGCGAACCCGATTCCCGGATGGAACCGCTGGAGATAGGTGACGACCAGGTAGTCGAGCAGCTGGCCGGGGAAGAGCGCCGGGAAGTTGTCGGCGACCAGCGCCGGTGGGAAGGCCGAGGCGGGCGCGGTGGCGATCGCCCGGATACCGCTGATCAGCTTCTGCACGGCGGCCAGCGTGCGGCCCGCCTCGTCCGGCGCGAACGAACCGTCGACCGGGCCGCCCTGGCTGCCGCCCAGGTTGATGCCGCCGTCGCCGAGCAGCCGGCGCAGGCTGTCGTAGAGCGTGTCGGCGGCGGTGACCACGTTGCCCACCGGCGGTGGGATGGCGGTCACCGTCCAGCCCAGCGTGCGGGCGAGGCCGGCGAAGTCGTCGGGGGAGGCGAGCGCGTCGCGCAGGGGCAGCAGTGCCTGGCCCACTTCGGCGAGGACTCGGTCGAGGGTGCCCGGATTGTCAGCCATGGTCGCTCACTTCGAGTTCGGGTAAAACTTGTCGGTGAGCAGGGCGTGCATCCCCGGATCCACCCGGTTGACGATCAGCCACTTGCAGACGTAGCAGAACTGGCCGCCGCGATCGTCCTTGTCGTGCAGGTCGCGCATCTTGCAACCGCCGGCCGGACGATAGAAGTGGGCCGCGAAATGTTCGGCGCCCTCATATACCCCGATCACCCGGAAGCTGTCGCAGGGCTCGTCGAAGCCCTTGATGGACAGGGGCTCGTCCTTGTTGTCGTTGCGGAGGTCGGTCTTGGTGTCCTTGTTGAGCGGCCGGCGGGTGTCGCGCAGGAACTGCATCACCGGGGGCTCGGCGGCCAGCAGCGGCGTGCCGCCCACCTTGTCGCTCTGGGCGAACCAGAGCAGGGAGCCGGCCGGAATCGGGTTGGCCGGAGGGATTCCCGGGCCCGAGACGATGACGGCACCGGCGCGGTCGATGTCGACGATGGTCAGCGGCGTCAGCTGTACTCCGGTCTGCGGCAGCTGGATCACGGGCGGCTTGGTGTAGGTGATGGCCCGCAGCCCCGGTTGGAGCCCGGGGAACGACTTCCGTGCGCGCATCCATTGGCCGACGTCGTTGGGGTCGATCGGCACCCGGAGCCCGCCGGCCACGACCTGGGTGTCGGCGGTCAGGCGGGAGGACATGAAGGTCAGTGGAATCTTCAGCCATTTGACCAGGTCCGGATCGATGTCGTCGGGTGTCTTCGGGGTGCGCGAATGGATGAAGTTGAAGTGCGTGACGTTGTCGCCGAACAGGTCGGCCGTGTCCGGAAGGATCACCGAGAAGCCCGGACCGCCGGCGAGTTCGTACTCGTCGTCCAGGTTGAAACTGTGGGCGAGTTCGTGAGCGACCGAGCTGATGATCTCGTCGGCGTCGGTCTTGACTCGGGACGGTGGGTCCCGGAACAGCTTGTCCGCCTTCTTGACGAAGTCCACCGTGGGTTTCAACCCGCCCGACACGGCGAACAGGCTTTTGTTGTTGACGTTCTGAGCCAGTGCGTGGTCGTCGAGGCAGAGCATCGCCACGAGGCCGCGGCTGCGCTGGAACACGCCGTCGTTCGCCGCCCACTCCGGGCCGATCGTCAGGACACCGTCGGCCGTGGGGAAGGTCAGGCCGCTCAGATATCGGGCGATGGTGCTGTTCGGGTTGGTATCGCCCTGCGCCGAATAGAGCTCCGGTGGGTGGCGCCGCCGATCGAGGTGCACGGCGATCGGCCTCGCCACCTGAAGGACGTAGAACTCGTAGAGGCGTCGTACGAAAGCGCGCGTGTCAGGGCTTCCGGGCACGTCGGTGGCCGGTCGCAGCACGGCCTGAAGCTGTCCCTGCGCGTTGAGGCTGATTTCGGAGTTGCGGTCGCCGAGCCGTGAGCCGGTGTGCAGGCCGAAGAAGGTGTCTCGCGCGTTCAGGATCCCGTCGGCGCGGTGCACCCGCCACTCGCGGATCAGGGTGTCGTCCACCCGGTCGAGCTGGAGATCGAGGTTTTTGTCCGGTCCGGGCAGACCCTGATTGCGCCACTGGGTCCGGATCGCGTCCGGGTCGGTCGGCTCGTTTCGCCGGGGGAGGCCGACCAGCCCCATGAGGTCGATCATCGCGTAGGTGCCAGGGGCGCCGACCACGCCCTCGATCGGCATCGGCGTGCCCTCGAGCACGTTCACGCTCGCGGCATCCTTGATCGCGAATCCGCAGGTGAGCGTGTTCTCCACCGAAGGAGTAAAGATCTTGAAGACGTTGAAGCTCTTCTCCAGCAGGGCATATGGTTGGTGGCGGGGCTTGGTGAACATCTCGTCGGCGGCCTGCTGGACCATGTGGTCGAAGATGCCCTTGTCCTCCTGGCGGAAGCCCTCCGCGAGGAACAGCATGTTGTGCCGCTTGGCGAAGTCCTTGACGTTCGTCGTCCGCACCGACTCCAGGGTGTGGTTCTGGGTGGCGAAATCCACCACGGTCACCGAGAGGGCGCTGGGCACGTTGCCGGCGCCGAGGGCCGGCCAGGTGCCGTTGACGGTCGGCAGATGTTTCGGGTCGGTGGTCGCCTTGAGGCCGAGCAGCCGGCCGTCGGCGGTGACCGTGAACGTCGTCGGGTCGGACGACGTCAGCGTCACGTATCCGTGCCCGGTGATGTCGCCGACCAGGTCGACCCCGGTGTCGTCGGCGCTGAACTTCGCGTAGAGCGATGGCTGCGCGTGGGCGATCGGGTCCTGCACGGTGGAGATCGGGTCCTTCACGGTGGAGATCGAGCCGTTCCCGAACCACCACGACGCCACCGCGCGGTGCACCTGAAGCCGGCCGACCAGGTACTTGGTGCCGACCCGGACCTGGAACAGATAGATGCCCGGCGTCGTCTTGGTCACCGTGGCGGTCGTCGCGGCGCCGTCGCCCGGCACCAGCGTGGGCTGGTCGTCCAGGCGGTGCCCGGGTGGGTCGTACGGCCGGAACCAGTCGAAACTGCACTGCGTCGTGGTCGGATCGAGGGTGAACGGCACCGTGGTCAGCAGGTAGCGATGCTGGGCCGGGTCGGGGTGGTCCTTCTGCCGCATCAGCCGCAGCGGCAGACTCTGGCCCGCCACCATGTGCAGGTCGCAGTTCGGAAACAGTACGATTTTGTCGACCACGGTTACGTGTCCCCCTTGCCCGTACCTCGCTTGCCGGTACAGTCCCGGGCCGCGCTGAAACGGCGCTGACGTGCCGCTGAAACGCTGGTCGGCCGCCGTCGCATGGCCGACTTTGCCGAGCGTCGCTCGTGTTCGCGCCGTTACTGTCGCCGGGTGCCCAGCGAACCCGAGGCAGTTCAGGTGCGGTTGCTCGGCTCGGTCGACGTCGTCGTCGGCGGTGAGGCCCGTCAGTTACCCGGGCTGCGGCGCAAGGCGCTGCTGGCCGCGCTCGCTCTCGAACGCGGTCAGATCGTCAGCGCCGACCGTCTGATCGACATCGTCTGGAACGACGCGGCGCCGGCCGGGCGGGCAAACACGCTGCAACGTCATATCTCCTACCTGCGGCAGATGGTGGGCAGCCGCGACGTCATCGTGTCGCGTCCGCCCGGCTATCTGATGGATCTGCCACCCGGCTCGGTCGACGCGGAACACGCGGCCGGTCTGGTCCAGCGCGCCCAGCAGTCACCCGACCCCGACGGCCGGGTCCGCTGGGCGCAGGACGCGCTGCGGCTGTTCCGCGGCACGCCGCTGATCGAGGTGAACGACCTGCCGTGGCTGCGCGAGGAGGCGCAGCGGCTCGACGCGCTGCGGGTGCAGGCCGTCCGTGCGATGGTCGACGGCCGGCTGGCGCTGGGGCAGCACGCCGAGCTGATGCCCGAGCTGGAACGGCTGGCCCGCGAATATCCGCTCGACGAGCACGTGCACGGCCAGCTCATCCTGGCGCTCTACCGGTCGGGGCGGCAGACCGAGGCGCTCGACGCGTACGGCCGGCTGCGCCGCACGCTGGGCGACGAGTTCGGCATCGACGTCAGCCCCGAGCTGCGCCACCTCGAGACCGCGATCCTGCGCCAGGACGTCGAACTGGCCCCGCCGCAGCGGGCCACCGAGCCGAAGATGCCGGCCCTGGGCGGTTCGCCGCTGATCGGGCGCGAGCGCGAGCTGACCGCGCTCAGGGCCATGGTGGACAGTGCGGCGGGAGCCGCGGGCGGCGCGGCGTTCCTCGTCGGCGAAGCGGGCATCGGCAAGACCCGGCTGACCGGTGAGCTGACCCGCTACGCCGAGGAGCGGGGCATGCGGGTGTTCCGCGGCCGGGCCGCCCTGCCGCAGGTGCAGTTCCGTCCGCTCACCGAGGCGCTCCAGTCCGCGGTCCGCCGCTTCGGCCTGCCCGGCGACGAGACTCTTCTGCCGTACCGCTCGGCCCTGAGCCGGCTGGTGCCGCAGCTGCGCGAGATCGAGGCGGCGGAGCCGGCCGAGTCGCCGGTGATCCTCGCCGAAGCGGTGTTGCGGCTGGTCACGGTGCTGGCCGGGGGTGACGGCTGCGTGCTCGTGCTGGAGGATCTGCACGACGCCGACGAGGACACCCTGGCCATCGTCGACTACCTGGTGGACAACGCCCGGACCGAGCGCCTCCTGCTGCTCGGCACCTGCCGCCCCTATCCGCGGCATGCGCTCGGCGTGGCGCGCTGCGCCCAGCGGCGGCGGGCCGCCCGGCTCGCCGAGCTGTCGCGCCTGTCCGATCCCGGGGTGCGCGAACTGGCCGCGGGCTGTCTCGGTGTGACCCCCGACCAACTGCCCGAGCCGGTCGTCGATCGGCTCCTGAGCAGCGCCGACGGCGTTCCGCTGCACGTCGAGGAGCTGCTCGCCGGGTTCGCCGACGAGGGCACGCTGAGCTGGTCCGGCGGCCGCTGGGAGGTCAGCGGGCCGGTCGGTTCGGCGGTTCCGCCCAGCCTCGGCGAGACCCTGGCCGCGCGCGTCGACCGGCTCGGACCGGCTGCCCGGGGCGTCCTGCGGGCCGGTGCCCTGTTCGGGCGGCAGTTCCCGGCCACCGCGGCCGGCTCGGCCGCCGGACTCTCCGGCCCGGAACTGCTCGATGGCCTGACCGAGGCGGTCACCCATCAACTGGTATCCGTTCAGGACGATCCGCAGTGGTACGCGTTCCGCCACGCGCTGACCGCCGAGGCCTTGCGCGCCACGATGCTGCCGACCGAACGGGCAAGTCTCGCCCGGCTGGCGGCGCAGTTCCTGGCCGCGCCCGCGGCCGGCCGGTTCTACGGCAGCGACCAGCTCCTGGCCGAGCTGTGGAGCACGGCCAGCGAGCCGGCGCAGGCGGTCACCCGGCTGGCCGCGGCCGGACGCCAGGCCGCCACCCAAGGGGCGGTGGCGACCGCGATCGTCCTGCTGGAGCGTGCCCTGTCCATGGTGGACCGGGACCTCAGCGGCGAGCTGGCGGCCGACCTCGGCGAGGCGCTCGTCGACGCCTACGCCGCGGCGGGACGCATCGGGGACGCGTACGCCCTCGGTGGCCGGCTGGCCGCCGGCGTGCTGCCGGACCGCAAGGCATCGCTGCACCTGCATCTCGCCGATGTCGCGACCGCGGCCGGCGACTGGAGCGAGGCCCGGCGCGAGCTCGGCGAGGCCCGGCGGCACGCCGGTCCCGGCCCGGCCCGGCCCCTGGCCGCCCGCCTCGACGCGACCGAGGCGCAGATGACGATCGGAGACGCGGCCCTCCCGGACCGGCTGAGCCGGGCCCGCCGGCTGGCCGACCGGGCGCTGAGCGTCGCGGTCGAGATCGGCCGACCGGAGACCTCGTGCAGCGCGCTCGACACGCTGGGCCGCTGCGCCCGGCTGCGCGACCTGGCCGAGGCGGACGTGCTCTACGAGCGCGGGCTGACCATCGCGACGGCCCACGACCTGACCGGCTGGCGCATCAACTTCCTCTACCAGCTGGGCACGGACGAGGGCATCCGCAACGGTGATCCCCGGCGGCTGGTCGAGGCGCTGTCGGTGGCGCGGCAGGCCGGGGCGGTGATCACGGCCCTCGACATCGAGCTGGAGCTGTCGGTGGTGCGGCTCTGCCGCGGCGAGACCGCGGTAGCCGCCGAGGGCGCCGCCCGGTGCGAGCGGGACGCGGCCCGGCTGCGGCTCGACCACATCCGGCTGGAGGCGCTCGGCGTACGCATCATGGCCGCGGCCCACCAGGGGCGGCGGCCGGTCGTGGCCGAACTGCTCGAGGCGTTCCACGAACTCGGTGGCGAACAGGACGACCTGGCCAGCGCCGTGCACGGCTTCGGCATCGTCTTCTGCCACCTGCGGCACGCCGAGATCGACCAGGCCCTGGCCGAGGCCGACCTGGCGGCCGAGCAGGAATCGCGGCGGCCCGCGGCGTACGTCTCCTATCTGCACGGACCGCGACTGTTCCTCGCGGTGCTGGCCGGCCGGGCCGGCGCCGAGGAATGCGCCAAGGTGGCGTCCTCGGCCCAGGCCCAGGCGCGCTGGAACCGCCAGTTCCTGCCGCTCGCCGAGGCCCTGCTCGCCGGCCGGGAGGGGCGGCGGGCCGACGCCGAGGCGGCGGTCGCCGAATTCCTGGACCTCTCCGACCCCTACCCCCTCGCTCGTCATCTCGGACTCCGGCTCGTCGCGCCCGACGCGGCGGCCGGCGGATGGGGTGAGCCACAACAGTGGCAGAAGGAAGCCGATTTCCATCCGCACGATCCAGTCAGGAGCCAATGATGAGAACCCGTATAGCCGGGGCCGCGGTTGCCGCCCTTGCGCTCGTCGCCGCCGCGGGGGCGGCGACGCCGAAGTGGAACCTGTTGCCCGCGGTTCCGTTGCCCGCCGGGGCCGGCAGCAGCCAGCTGCAGGGCGTCACGGTCGTTTCCCCGCAGGACATCTGGTCGGCCGGCGCCTGGTGGGACAAGACCGACCTGCACCCGCTGATGACCCACTGGGACGGCGCCGCCTGGAAGATCGCCGATCTGCCGGCGCTGTCCCAGAACACCTATCTCGGCGGGGTGGACGCCCTCGGCGCGAAGGACGTCTGGGCCATCGGCGGCCGGCTCGGCAACACCGTGGCGGGCTCCCCGAGCATGCTGCACTACGACGGTTCCTCGTGGCAGACCGTGCCGGCACCGGCGCTACCGGCCGGGACGGCCAACGACCTCGACGGCCTCGACATGCGTACGGCCGACGACGGCTGGGCGGTGGGGGAGACCTCGACCGCGACACTGCCCACGCCCACCTCGCAGCCGCTGATCCTGCGCTGGCAGGGCGGCAAGTGGAGCCCCTCGCCGGCGAAGGGTGCGGTGTCGCCGGGCCGTCTGGCCGCGGTCGCCGCGGCCTCGGCCGACGACGTCTGGGCGGTCGGAACCCAGGCCGGACTGGCCTCCTCGACCCGCCTCACCAGCGGGCTGGTGATGCACTTCGACGGCACGGCCTGGTCGTCGGTCGACCTGTCGGCGCCGATCGGCACCTCGTTGAACGCGGTCGCGGTCGCCGGTCCCGGCGACGTCTGGGTGGCCGGCGAGATCTGTGGCGCCGGCTGCCGGGGGGCGGTCTGGCACCTCACCGCGGCGGGCTGGCAGGAGGTGCCGACGAACGGCGGCACCGACCTGCTCGCTCTCGTCGCCCCGGCGCCGGACGACGTCTGGGTGCTCGGCTATCAGCAGATGATCGGCAACGCCAAGGGCGACCACGTCGAACACTGGGACGGCAAGCAGTTCACGGCCGAGGACACCGGCCTGCCGCCGATGACCGGGACGATCGGCAACAACGGCGAGCTGGGCTCGGCCACGCCGATCTTCGCGGCCGACAACGACGAGGCGACCGGCGAGCTCTGGGCCGTCGGCTGGTCCAACCCGCCGTCGATCGCCCCGCGGGTCATCCACCGCGGCTGACCGGTTTCCGCGCCGCTTCAGGATCATTTCAGCCCCTTGTGCGACATTGGCGTCCACGCCGCGAAAAGTGGCGGGCCGGCTTGGAGGGGGGTCGGTCCTGTCGATGAGGTCACCCCTAACCGGACGGGGGGTGACCTCATCGGCCGTTTACCCGCAGACGGCCGCCTCGACGCGGTCGTTGACGTCGATGACCATCTGCTCGGAGGTCGGGAGCCCGGTCACCGCGACGACCGCGGCGCGACCGTCGGTCGTGACCAGATCGCGGGTCTCGAAGCCCTGGATGTCGCCGCCGTGGCCCCAGGCGTAGCCGCCGCAGGACAGGGGATAGCGGGCGAGGCCGAGGCCGTACTGCCAGTCGCCGGTGGGCTCGAAGCCGGGCGCGGGCACGGTCGTCATCATGGCCTTCTGCTGGGCGGGCTTGAGCAGCCGGCCCTGGACGAGCGCCTCGAAGAAGGCCCGCAGGTCGCTGGGCGTCGAGACGATCTGGCCGGCCGACCAGCCGAGGGACGGGTCGATGTCGGTGACGTCGACCCACGGGGAGCCCGGGGTCACCGCGACGTAGCCGCGCGGATGGGTACCGCGGATGCGCTGCTCGCCGACGCCCGGCCAGTACGTGTCACGCAGCCCGAGCGGTTCGATGACCCGCTTGGTGATCTCCTCGCCGATCGGGCGCTCGGTGACCTGCTCGACGATGAGCCCGGCGACGATGTAGTTGGTGTTGCTGTACTCCCACTTCGAGCCGGGTGGGAAATCGGCGGGCCGGGTGAACGCGGCGTCGAGCAGCCGTCGCGGCTCGTAGTAGGAGTGGCTCTTGTCGACCAGGTCCTGCGGCTGGGTGAACAGCACGTCGTCGTAGTCGGGCAGGCCGCTGGTCTGCTGGAGGAGCTCGCGCACGGTGATCTTGCCGCCGCCGGGCACGATGCCGGGCAGGTAGTGCTCGACCGTGGCGTCCAGGTCGATGCGGCCCTCGCCGGCCAGCTGGAGCACGACGACCGCGGTGAAGGTCTTGGTGTTGCTGCCGATGCGCACCTGGCCGTCGCGCGGAACCCCGGGCCCGGCGGTGTAGTCGTGAACCCGTCCGTCGGCGCTCCGGACCGACGCCAGCGCGCCGGGGAAGCCGTCCTTGGAGACCAGGTCGCCGATCGGGTTGGAGCTCGGCGGAACGGCCAGAGCGGTTGCGGCCAGGGCGCTGACGACAAGTCGTGAGATGAGCATGGGATCTCCTCGGGGGATCGTTTGAACACCTTCGATCCTTCGCCAAGTCGAGACCGGACCACGATCCCGCCTGCTGCCCAACCGGGGTACAGCCTGCGCTACCTCAACCGAGGACGGCGAGGGCGTGCTCGTCGGCTGCCGGGCGGAGCTCCTTGTGCAGCGTGTCGAAGAGCCGGCCGGCGGCGATGCCGTTCCACTTCGGCGGCAACACCTCGAGGGGGAGGCCCGGGTCCCGGTACGGGAGGCGCCGCCACTGGGTCAGCATCGGGACGTAGGTCCGGAAGGCGTCGAGCGGCGTCTCCGCGGTGGGCAGACTGTCGTAGTGCTGGAGGAACTCGTCGTAGAGCGCGGCCAGTTCGGCGAGGTTCCACCACTCGCGGACCTTCGTGGTCAGGTCGCCGAACGCGAGGTGGCGGCCCGCGAAGACGTCGACGTAGGCCGACAGGCCGCGCCGGTCGACCGCCTCGCGGACCGGCTCGAAGAGGTGGCCGGGGGCGACCCAGACGCCGGCCGTCACGGTGCCGAAGCCCAAGCGGGTCAGGGTCGTGCGCAGCTCGTGGCGCTTCTCGCGGTCGGACTCGGGGACCGAGAAGACCACGACGACCCAGCCGTCGCCGGTGCCCGCGCGGTCGTGCTGGAAGATGCGGACGTCACCCTCGGCCAGCAGGCGCAGCGTAGGCTCGGCCGGCGAATACCCGGCGATCCCGGCCCGCTTCTCGCCGATCAGGATGCCGCGGCGCTTGAGGCGGGAGATCGAGGAGCGTACGGCCGTCCCGTCGACGCCGAGGTCCGCCATCAGCGAGACCACGGCGCCGATCGGCAGCCAGTTGTCGTCGAGCCGGGCGTACATGCCGAACAGCGTGATGATCCACGGCGTGGGCCTGCCGGGTTCCTCCGCCGTGAGCACCGGCTTACCGTACGGGGTCACTTCGCCGGCACCCAGCGCACGTGCACGGTCCCGGCCCCGCCGCCGGCCCGCAACAGCGCCAGCCGGGGTGGGATCTTGTCGGTGCGCGACGCGGGCGGCTTGCGGCGGCCCGCCTCGAACGGCTTCGGCCACTCGGCGGCCGCCCCCCGAAATTCCTGCTCGGCCGCCGCCTGAAGCGTCCACTGCGGGTTGTAGAGGTGCGCCCGGCCGAGCGCGCAGAGGTCGGCCCGCCCGGCCAGCAGGATCGAGTTGACGTCGTCGTGCGAGGAGATCGCACCGACCGCGATCACCTTGACCCCGGCCGCGGCGGCCACCTCGTGCCGGATCAGATCGGCGAACGGGGTCTGGTAGGAGCGGCCGTAGGCGGGTTTCTCGTCCTTGACCACCTGGCCCGACGAGACATCGATCGCCGCGGCACCATGCGCGACGAAGGCCCGCGCGATCTCCAGGGCGTCGGTCGCGGTGTTCCCGTCCGGCGCCCAGTCGGTCGCCGAGATGCGCACGGTCAGGGGCAGCGCGGACGGCACCGCGGCCCGGACGGCGTCGAACACCTCCAGCGGGAAGCGCAGCCGGTTGGCGAGGGACCCGCCGTACTCGTCGGTCCGCCGGTTGGACAGCGGCGAGAGGAACGAGGAGAGCAGATAGCCGTGCGCGGCGTGGATTTCGACGAGGTCGAACCCGGCGTCCACGCCTCGCCGCGCGGCGGCCGCGAAGTCGGCGACCACCGCGTCCATCTCGGAGCGGGACATCTCGCGCGGGATGTGCGCGTCCACGCCGTACGGAATGGGAGAGGGACCGACCACCTCCCAGTTGCCCTCGTCGAGGGGTTCGTCCATGCCCTCCCACATCAGCCGGGTCGAGCCCTTGCGGCCGGAATGGCCGAGCTGGAGCCCGATCTTCGCGGTGGTACGGCCGTGGACGAACTCGGTGATGCGGCGGTAGGCGTCGCGCTGCTCGTCGGTCCACAGGCCGGTGCAGCCGGGCGTGATCCGGCCGTCGGCCGACACGCACACCATCTCGGTCATGACGAGGCCGGCGCCGCCGAGCGCCTTCGAGCCGAGGTGGACGAGATGCAGGTCGTTCGGCAGGCCGTCGCGGGCCGAGTACATGTCCATCGGCGAGACGACGACCCGGTTCTTCAACTCCAGCGGGCCGATCCGCACCGGCTGGAACATCGCCGGCACCACGTCCGTCTGATTTTGTGAGCGCGCGAAGTCGGCCTCGATGCGGGCCGCGAACTCCTGGTCGCGCTCCTTCAGGTTCTCGAACGTGATGCGGCGCGAGCGGGTGAGCAGGTTGAAGCAGAACTGGGCCGGGTCCTGGCGGGCGTACATGCCGATGTTCTCGAACCACTCCAGCGAGGCCTGGGCGGCGCGCTGGGTCGACTCGACGACCGGCTTGCGCTCTTTCTCGTAGGCCTCCAGGGCGCTGGGAAGGGAAGGCTGCTCGTGCAGGCAGGCGGCCAGCGCGAGCGCGTCCTCCATCGCCAGCTTGGTGCCCGATCCGATCGAGAAGTGCGCGGTGTGCGCGGCGTCGCCGATCAGCACGACGTTGCCGTCGTGCCAGCGCTCGTTGCGTACGGTCGTGAAGTTGAGCCAGCGCGAGTTGTTGGTGAGAACCGGATGGCCCGTCAGCTCCTCGGCGAAGATCTCGGCGATCCGCGGAACCGGGTCGGGGCCGAAGCCGGCCCGGCGCCAGACGTCCTCGTGCATCTCGACGATGAACGTGGATCCGCCGGCGGAGAACGGATATCCGTGGATCTGCATCGTGCCCCAGTCCGTCTGCTTGACGAAGAACTGGAACGCTTCGAACACGAGGTCGGTGCCGAGCCAGATGTACTTGTTGCGACGGCGGTCGAGGGACGGCCCGAACGCGTCGGCGTATTTGGTGCGGACCCGGGAGCCGACCCCGTCGGCCGCCACCACGAGGTCGTGGCCGGCGCGCAACGTGTCGACGTCGGGAGCTTCCGTACGGTAGTGCACGGAGGCGCCGAGCTCGACGGCCCGCTCCTGCAGGATGTGCAGCAGGTCCTTGCGGCTCATCGCGGCGAAGCCCTGGCCGCCGGCCGTGAACCGGTGGCCGTCGAAGTCGATGTCGATGTCGGTCCAGCGGGCGAACCGGGCGGCCATCTGCTCGTAGATGACCGTGTCCGCGCTCTCGATGCCGCCCAGGGTCTCGTCGGAGAACACGACGCCGAACCCGAAGGTGTCGTCGGGCGCGTTGCGCTCGAAGACCGTCACCTCGTGGACCGGGTCGAGCTGCTTCATGAGAGCGGCGAAGTAGAGACCCCCGGGCCCGCCGCCGGCGATGGCGATCTTCACTGTGCGGCCCCCTCGATCTGTGCGGCCCCCTCGATCTGTGCGGCCCCTTCGACGATCCGGCGCAGCAGGAAGTGCTGGAGCTTCCCACTGCTGTTGCGCGGGAGCGCGTCGATGAAGCGGACGTCGCGCGGGTACTTGTAGGGCGCGAGCTGGTGCTTCACGAAGGCCTGCAGCTCGGCGACCTTCTCGGCATCTCTCTCGACCCCGTCCTTGAGGACGACGAACGCGCAGACCACCGAGCCCCGTTCGGGGTCGGGGCGCGCCACCACGGCCGCCTCCACGACGTCGGGGTGGTCGTCGAGCGCCGCCTCGACCTCGGGGCCGCCGATGTTGTAGCCCGACGAGACGATCATGTTGTCGGTGCGGGAACGGTAGTGAAAGTAGCCGTCCTCGTCGCGCAGGAACGTGTCGCCGGTGACGTTCCAGCCGTTCACCACGTACGCCTTCTGCCGCTCGTCGTCGAGATAGCGGCAGCCGACCGGCCCGATGACCGCGAGTCGCCCCTCGACGCCGGGCCCGACCTCCTGGTCGTCCGGGCCGAGGATCGTGGCGCGGTAGCCGGGTACCGGCTTGCCGGTCGCACCCGGCCGGATGTCGTGGCCGGCCGCCGAGATGAAGATGTGCAGCAGTTCCGTCGAGCCGATGCCGTCGATGACCCGCAGGCCGATCTCGTCGCGGAGGCGGGTCCAGACGCCCTGCGGGATGTGCTCGCCGGCGCTGACACCGGCCCGCAGGCCCGCCAGCTTCGACCCCCTGCCGGCCTTGAGGATCTGCTTGTAGGCGGTGGGTGCCGTGGCCAGCACGGTCACGCGCTCGCTCTCGACCAGGTCGGCCAGTTGAAGCGGCGTCACGGTCTCGGTGAGCAGCGAGCAGGCCCCGGCGCGCAGCGGGAACACGACGAGCATCCCCAGCCCGAAGGTGAAGGCGAACGGCGCCGAGCACGCGACGACGTCGTCGGGCGTGAGCTTCAGGAAGTTGCGGCCGAAGGTGTTGTCGATGGACAGGATGTCGCGGTGGAAGTGCATCGTGATCTTCGGAGTGCCGGTGCTGCCCGAGGTCGGGCAGAGAAGAGCGACGTCGTCGGAAGAAGTCGGCACGTCGTCGAAGGTTTCCGGTTTGCCGGCCGAAGATGCGGCCAGGTCGGCCACCACGGGCAGGTCGGGGGCGGCCGCGACAACGTCGTCGACGAAACGAGGGTCGACCAGCGCGACCTGCGGCCGGGTCTTGGCGATGATCGGCGAGAGCTCCCGGGCTCGGATCGCGGCCATCGTCGCGACCACGATTCCGCCCGCCTTGAGCACACCGAGCCAGGCGGCCGCGTTCCACGGGGTGTTGGGGGCACGCAGCAGCACCCGATTTCCGGGCACCAGACCGAAATCGTCCACCAGCATGTGGGCGATCTGGCCGGCGCGCTTCCGCAGTTCGCCGTACGTCCACACCTCGCCGCCGGGCGTGCGCAGGGCGGGACGGCCGGGTGCGGCTCGGAGAAGGTCGGTCGCGGCGTTGAGCCGATCGGGACAGTCCGGCGCCTCGATGGTCGGCCACAGCCGATCCGGTGGCAGGTGGTCGCGCGCGAAGGTGTCGACGTGCGCGGACGGTAAGAGGTCCATGGGCGTCCCTCCACTTAGGTCGCGCGGATCATGCCCTCCTGCGCGACGGTGGCGAGGTGGTGGCGATCGGGAGTGAAGAAGCGGCCCGTACCGAGGCCGCGGCCGGCGCCCGCGGCGCCCGCCTCCTGCAGGTAGAGAAGCCAGCCGTCGACTTCGCCCGCCTCCGGCGGGCGGTGAAACCACATCGCGTGGTCGAGGCTGGCGGTGACCAGCCCGGGCTTGGCCCAGGGCAGATCCAGTACGCGGAGTACCGGTTCGAGGATCGTGTAGTCGCAGACGTAAGCCAGCGCGGCGAGGTCGCGCTGCTCGTCGGTCAGCCCGCCGACGGGCCGCAGCGCGTCGAACGGCCGCACCCAGACGGCCTGGTGCGGCGCGGAGCCGCCCTCGACCTGAAGATAGACCGGACCGGGCACGTGGCGCATGTCGAAGCCGCGCCCGCCCGACCAGTAGGCCTTCGACTCGTCGGTCATCGTGCCGCCCTTGCGGTCGGCCAGATAGTCGGCCGAACTCGGCAGCGCCTCCGGTCCGGGCAGATCGCCGGGGAACGCGGCCTCGTGGGCGCCGCTCTCCCCGCCGGCCGTGAAGTTGGCCAGCGAGGCGTAGACCGCCTTGCCGCGCTGATAGCCGCGGATGCCACGGGTCGAATAGCCGCGGCCGTCGCGGAGCAGTTCGACCTCGTAGCGCACCTCGGCGCCGATGTCGACGGGCCGCAGGAAGTAGGAATGGGTCGAGTGCAGGGCCTTGCCGTCGTTCACGGACCGCATGGCCGCTGCCGCCGCTTGCGCGACGACATCTCCGCCGTACGCCTTGGGCCACGGGCAGTCCTGGGTCGTGGCGGTGAAGGCGAGGTCGGCGCGCTCCGGCTCGCACGGAGTCAGATGCAGTGCCGCCGTGAAGACCGCCGAGCTCGTCACGGACGCTCCAGCCAGTCGCGCAGCGAGGTGTCCGGCACGTCGTCGAGGTTGACCACGATGTTGTCCGGTGTGCGCGTGGTCATCCAGGTCAGCGGGTGGTTGCGGTCGAGGTTGCACTCGACGTGGGGCAGGTGCGGCGGGACGAAGACCCAGTCGCCCTCGGACATGTCGAGGTAGTCCTCGAACTTCTCGCCGAAGTAGATGCGGGCGCGGCCGGAGAGGACGTAGCCGCCGGTCTCGGCCTCGCCGTGGTGGTGGGGAACCGAGCGGAAGCCGGGCTCGTTGCGCACCTTGCCGAACCACAGCCGGGTGGCGGGGGTGTGCTGGATGCTGACGCCCGAGATCCGGGTCGCGCCTCCGGACTGCCCGGTGTTGTCGGGCTCCTGGCCGCCCCGGGTCACCACGGGTATGACCAGCCCTTGATCCGCGTCCATGATCAGCTCCTCGTCATCGAGGTTGCATGTATGTTGTTTTTCTCACGACCGTCACGAGACGTCAATAGGAGGCTCCGGATGACTCCGATCGCCGTCAACCCGAGTTCGCTGCCGAGGCCCAGCGGCTATTCGCACGGCACGTTGACCGGCAACACGTTGCATCTTGGCGGCCAGACCGCGTTGACGCCGGAAATGAAGATCGTCCCGGGCGGCATCGTCGAGCAGTTCCGGCAGGCGTTCGGCAACGTTTTGACTACCTTGCGTGAAGTCGGCGGCATTCCGAAGGATCTGGTCAGCATCACGATCTATCTGACCGACATCCCGGACTACCAGGCACACAGCCGGGAAATCGGGCAGGCCTGGCGAGAACTCGCCGGACCGGTCTATCCGGCTATGGCGGGAATTGGGTGCACCGCGCTCTGGCAGCCCGAGGCGATGATCGAGATCCTCGGCGTAGCAGTGATCCCCGACGATCGGCTCGTCGCGCCCGACGCCTAAAGATTGAGTAGTATCGTTCGGGCGCGATGGTTACCGAGCGTATCCGGGGGCAGCATCCATGAGGGGGCAACTGCGGCCGACCGACCCGCGTCGGCTCGGGCGGTACCGTCTGGAGGCGCGCCTCGGTCAGGGCGGCATGGGCACGGTCTATCTCGGCCGGAGCCGCGAGGGACGGCCGGTCGCCGTCAAGGTCATCAAGCCCGAGTTCGCGTACGACAGCGAGTTCCGTGGCCGATTCCGCAGCGAGGTCAACCGGGCCCGGCAGGTCCCGCCGTTCTGCACGGCCGAGGTGATCGACGCCGATGCCGACCACGAGACTCCGTACCTGGTCACCGAATACGTCGACGGTCCGAGCCTGGCCGAGGTCGTCATCGACCAGGGCCCGCTGACCGGCGGCAACCTCCACAGCGTGGCGATCGGGGTGGCCACCGCGCTGGCCGCGATCCACGGCGCCGGCGTCATCCACCGCGACCTCAAGCCCCGCAACGTGCTGTTCGCCCTCGGCACGCCCAAGGTGATCGACTTCGGGATCGCCCGGGCGTTCGAGGCGACCAGCCAGCACACCGCGACCGATCAGATGGTCGGCACCGTGGCCTACATGGCGCCCGAGCGCTTCGACACCGTGACCGACCGCGCGCTCGGCCCGGCGGCCGACGTGTTCGCGTGGGGCGTGGTGGTGACCTACGCGGCCACCGGCCGTACGCCGTTCAACGCCGACTCGCCGGTCGCGACGGCCGCCCGCATCCTCACCCAGCCGCCCAACCTGACCGGCCTCCCCGAGCCGCTGCGCGAACTCGTCGCGGCGTCCCTCGACAAGGATCCCGACCGGCGGCCGACCGCGACCGAACTGCTCGACCGGCTGGTCGCGACCGGCGCGCCCGACCCGGCGGCCGAGGCACTGGCGGCCCGCGCGACCCAGCACCTACGCGCCGCGACGGGCGGCGGCGGACAGGCGAGCGGCGGTAGGAATTCCGGCCCGCCGCCGAGTGATCGAAGCGCGCCGGCCGGGGACTGGGGCGGGGCGGCGCGGGCCGGCTCGCCCACGCGGACCTCGTCACGACACTGGCGGCGTACGGCTCCCGCCCTGACCGCCGTCGCGGTCGTCGCGATCGCGGCCGCCCTGTTCGCGTTCACGCCGGTCCGCGACCTGCTGTCCGCCGGAACGCCGAGCCCGGAGAGGAGCGAACCGGCGGCGGCCGCCGGTCCTCGACCGGTCGTCATTCCGTCGTCGAGTGACGCTGTCTCGCGCAGCGCCGGGCCCGTGCCCGGCCCGGCGACGTCGCGGAGGACCAGCGCGGCCCAGAAGCCGGCCGGAGACGGCGGCGGCGTGACGGTCACCGCCTCGCCCCCCACCAAGGTGCGGCTGTGCGGCAACGGCGACATCACGGTCGCGATCTCGGCCCAGGGCGACGTCACCACGATCGGCACCCAGAAGGGGCTCGTCAACGTGGTCAACAACTCACGCACGTCGTGCCGGGTCGACGGCCGCGCCTTCTTCCGGCTCTACAACGCGGCCGACGAGCAGGTGGACGTGCCGACCAGGTCGGTGAACGAGCCGGGGCCGGCCATCGACATCACCCTGCGGCGGGGCGGCGGTGCCTTCGAGGGCATCAAGTGGCAGGCGTGCGACCGGGACGACGCGGACTGCCCGACCGGCAACACGATCCGGGGCGGCCTTGTCTCCTCGAGCGAGGGCGTGGTCGCCGATCTGGACGGCTTCCCGGCGCCCGAAGACAGCCGGATCACCATGAGCTCCCTCCAGCTCGGCACGTTGCAGCCGAGCACGGAGGGAGTCGTGGCGTGGTAGAGCCCCAGCCGGCCGAACCCCAGCCGGCCGAACCCCAGCCGACCGAGCCCCAGCCGGCCGAACCTCAGCCGACTGAGCCTCAGCCCAGCCGGAACCGCTGGGCCGTCGTGGTGTTGCAGTCGTAGATTTCCAGGGCGTCGCCGGGCTGTTGCTTGTTGCCGGGATCGTCGAGGCAGCGCCCCGACTGCGGATTCTGGAGCGTGCCGTCGGACCGGCTGGTCCACCCTTGCGAGCCGCTTCCGTTGCAGTCGAACAGCTGCACCGGGGTTCCGTTGGCCGTGCCCGCGTTGGCGACGTCGAGGCACTTGCCGAAGACGCGGATCGTGCCGTCGCCGGGCGTCGAGAACCGCTGCGCGTCACTGTTGTTGCAGGTGTAGAGCTGGGCCGCGGCCACCGATGACGGATCGGCGCCCGCGATGTCAGCACACAGGCCGCCCGGCCCGCCGACCGGGCCCGGCGGCAGGCGCCAGATCTGGCCACCGGTGTGCACGCAGTCGTAGATCTGCAACTGCACGGCGCCCGGGCCGGTGTTCGAGTCGGGCACGTCCAGGCAGCGCCCGGAGGCCGGGTTGAGCAGGGTTCCGTCGGCCCGCCGGGTCCACAGCTGGGCGGCGCTCGCGGTGCAGGAACTGGTCGTGACCAGCGCCCGGTTCGCGGTGCCACCCGCGGTCAGGCAGCGGCCGAGCACATGCACGGTGTTGTCCGCCGGGTAGGACACCAGCTGCGCCGCCGAGTGGTTGCAGCCGTAGACCTGCACCGGCTGGCCGTCGGCCGCGGTCCCACCCCGTACGTCCAGGCAGAGCCCGCCGACCCCGATGGCCTCACCGCCGGTGGGGTTGTCGGTGGCGCTTCCGCTCAGTGCGACGGTGTGCGCCGAACCGGCCGAGAGCTTGTCCGTGGTCACGGTGACCGTGCGGCTGTCCTTGTTGTAGGCCCAGGCCGTCTCCGGCACCTGCGCCCCGTCGACCGTCACGGCGGTCGGCGCGGCACTGCCGCTCACGCGCAAGGTGTACGCCCGGGAAGCCGGAGCCCCGGCAAAGGTTCCCGTGGTGGGCCCCACGGTGAACGTCTTCGCGCTGTCGTTCCAGGACAACGGGGTGGTCGTGGAAGCCGTGCCGGTTCCCTCGCCGGCGTCGGCGTACAGGGAGAAGCTGCCGTTGGCGCCGGCGGCGACGTTCACGGTGAGCTGATCCCCGGTGCTCTGTTTTTGACTCTGGACGTAGTCGGTGCGGGTGGGGACGAGGCCGCCCGCCTTGACGAGCACCGGCATCCGGTCGAGCGGCGCGGTCATCGTGACGGTCGCCGGGCCGGTGTAGGACGCGCCGGTGAAGTAGTCGGTCCACGTGCCCGGCGGCACCCAGACCGAGGCGGAGTTGCCGGCGCTGGTGATCGGGGCGACCAGCATGTCGTCGCCGTACATGTATTCGCCGGCCGCCGAATAGGCCGCGTCCTGGGCCGGATAGTCGAGGTACATCGGCCGCACGATCGGCAGGCCGGTCTGGTTCGCCTGGTGGGCCATCGTGTACGTGTACGGAACCAGCGCCTCGCGCAGCCGCAGGAACTTCTCGGCGCTCGCCTGCGCGGCTCCCGGGTAGTCCCACGGCAGGCGGTCGCCGTGGTCCGAGTGCAGCCGGTCGACCGGCTGGAACGTCGCGAACTGCACCCACCGGGCATACATGGCATCGTCGAGGTGGCCGCCGTGGAAGCCGCCGATGTCGTGGCTGACGTTCGAGAGCCCGGCCGCCGCCTCCCCGGCCGTGTACTTCACCTCGTAAGCGAGAGTGTCCCAAGTGGAGTACGTGTCACCCGTGAACGCCAGCGAGTTGCGCCGCTCCGACCACGGGCCGGAGGCGAAGCTGGTGCTGTCGCCGGTGCCGTGCTCGGTGCCGCCGATCCGGCTGAACGCGAAACCGCGCAGGCCGCGGGCCCGGTCGTGGTCGGCGTAGGCCTGGTTGATGAGGTTGTCCGCGCCGATGTGCGGGTCGGAGGAGATCGAAGCGCCGCAGCCGCCGCAGTAGTCGAGCCACCAGGCGCGGACGCCCTGTTGCTCGAACGGCTGGTGCAGGCTCTGATACGCGGCCAGGTGGGACGGGTTGGCCCAGTCGAAGTAGTGGGTGTGGCCGTCCGACTGCACGGGCAGGCCGCCGGCGGCCGAGTTGGCGGCGGCGAACTTCGGGTCGGTCTGATCGATCTCGGGGTGGACGTTCATGCTGACGTCCAGGCCCATCTGCTTGGTCCAGTTGAGGAACGTCTGCGGATCGGGGAACAGGTCGGTGTTCCAGTTCCAGCCGTCCCACTCGACCGGCTTCTTCCAGTCGGTGTCCACGACCAGCCAGTCGATCGGCGTGAAGTTGTTCCGGAAGGCGGGCAGCAGCGTGTTCTGGTAGTCGGCGGTGCTATAGCCGTAGAAGCGGGAGAACCAGACGCCGTACGCCGACTGCGGCAGCAGGTCGATGCCGCCGGCGAGCGCGTTGAGGTCGTTGAGCGCCTGCTTGTAGTCCTGGCCGTACCCGAAGAAGTAACCGTCCTCATAGGGCTGTGTGCCGTGGCTCGGCCGGTCCTTCAGCGGCAGCAGAGCCGTACGCGTGTCGTCGAGCAGATACCAGCCGCCCCGGTTGAGGACGCCCGGGTGCAGGCTCTGCGGCAGGCCACCGGGCAGGTTGTCGAGGGAGCGGTACCAGCCGCCGAGCTGACTGTTCGGCCCGGCGCCGTAGCCGGTGGTGAGCAGATCGGTTGCGCCGGCGGGGTATCCGGCGCCGGTCTTCGTCACGGCGAGACTGTCGACGTTGACCCGTCCCGAATCGGCCGGGTCCTGGCTTACCGCGAGTGTGTTGATGCCGGCACGCAGGCTCACGGTCACGGCGGCGGTCGACCAGGTGTCCCAGCTCGCCGTCGGGGCCAGCGAGAATCGCGGTCCGGCGGTGCCGTTGACGTGCGCGGTCAGGGTGCGGGTCAGGCTCTGGTTGTCGCTGCCGACCGCGTTGGCGTAGCGGATCGCGAGCTGCCACGTGCCGGCCGTCGGCACGTCGACGTCGTACTGGAGGCCGCTGCCGGTGCTCTCGAACCCGGCGGCGAACCCGTTGCCGGTGAAGCCGGTGTGGTCGTAGCCGGTCGAGGCGCTGCCGGTCAGCAGCGCGTTCTCGCCCTCGCAGACCGTCGACACCGGACAGTAGGACGGGAACCGCGGGTGCGCGGTCGCGCCGGTGGAGGCGACGGCGACCGAGAGGTTGGCGGCGGTGAACGGGCCGCTGTTCTCCTTGTAGCGCAGGGTCAGGGCGCTGGTCCGGATCTCGCGGTAGCCGTCCGAGGTGACGGTCGTGGTGTAGGCGGGCGGCGTGAACGACCGGTTGACCGCGTTGAACGTGGCCCCGTCGGTGAACACGCCGTCGCCGGCGTACTCGGTGCGGATGAGCGTCGGAGTGAGGACCTGGAACCGGGCGTTGCCGTCGATCACTGCGGCGGCGGTGGCGGCTTTTGCCGGGCCCGTGGGGACGAGGATCGCTGTGGCGGCGAGGACACCTGCCGCCACGGCCAAGCGGGAGAGGCGCATACCGACATCAGACCACTTTCCATCGATAGAAATGGATTTTATGGCCGAGTGCACCTTCATCTATGTCCGCAGTGACCCGCACCAGCGGCGTACGCCCCACGAATCCGCCTGGCTGTTCACCGCCGGCGTGAAGGTGCCGCTGCGGTAGCGCTGCCGCACTCCCGGTCAAGCCCGCACTCCCCGGTCAAGGGAGTGCGGGCGGCGTGAGCCGCCGCGTCCGTCGGGCGGGTCGGTCAGCCGGTAGGCTGCGGCCGTGACCGATGAAGGGCTGCGCTTTCTGTCCGGGATCATCCTGGTGTCGGCCGCGCCCGAGCGGCTGGTCGGCTTCTATCGCGACGTCCTCGGGGTGCCGCTGGTCGAGGAGCGGCACGACGACACCGCGCCGCACTGGGGCTGCGAGCTCGGCGACGTGCACTTCGCGATCCACCCGGAGGCCGACTACCCGGGCGAGGCGACCGGGGTCGGCGCGGTGAAGATCGCGTTCATGGTGTTCGAGATGGACCGTCTCGTCGCGCGGCTGGCGAAGCGCGGGGTCGAGCTGCTCTATCCGCCGGCCGAGTTCGGTGCGTCGTCGCGCATCACGGCGGTCCGCGATCCGGACGGCAACACGGTCGAGCTGACCGAGCTGGCACCGAGCTGGCTCGAACACCTGAAGACCCATCGGGCCGGCGGCGGAGATCTGGTGGCGTATTGGGCCGGCCGGCCGGCCTCAGCCGAGCAGACCTGACCCGCACATACCGGAAGCTGAAGGTCACCCGCCCGATCGACCTGCCGCCGGGACCGCGATAGCGGTCAGGATCAGCCCTTCGCCGACCATCCACCGACCGTCGAAGCCGGTCAGCTCGCGGCCGTCGATGCGGCCGCCGGTGGCCAGGAGCCGGGCGCTGAAGGTGCCCGCCGAAGGGTCGATGACCAGGTCGGCCTCTTCGAAGTCGAGCCAGCGCGAGGTCAGCGGGAACCACGACTTGTAGACCGACTCCTTGGCGCTGAACAGCAGCCGATCCCAGCGCACCGACGGGTCCGCGCGCCGCAGGTCGTCGATGCGCGACCGCTCGTCGGGCCGCGTGACCGCCGCGAGCACGCCGTCGGGCAGCGGCTCGTCGGGCTCGGCGTCGACGCCGATCGTCGTGAAGGAGTCGCGCGAAGCCAGGACCGCGCCGCGATAGCCCGCACAGTGGGTCATGCTGCCGACCACACCGGCCGGCCAGAGCGGCTCGCCCCGCTTGCCGCGAAGCACCGCGGCCGGGGGCCGCCCGAGCCCGGCCATCGCCCGGCGCGCGCACCAGCGGGCGGTCGTGAACTCCCGCCGGCGCTTCTCCACCGCCTGTTTCACGAGCGCTTCCTCTTCCGGGAAGAGGGTGACGCCGGGGGGATCGATGAACGTGTCGACCGCGACCGTGCCTTCCGGCAGGATGGACTCGATCACGTCTCGGATCCTACCGATCGGGCCCTTATGGTGGCCTGGTGGAGGTCGTGCTCGGCATCGACGTGGGCGGCACCGGCATGCGAGGTGCCCTCGCGAAGGCGTCCGGTGAGCCGATTGCGGTCGCCCGGGCGAGCCGGGCGACCGGCCTGCGGCGGGGAGCGGGCGGCATCGAGGGCGTTGTGCCCGCGGCGGCCGCGCTGGCCACCTCGCTGCTGGCCACGTCGCTGCTGGCCGGCCGGGAAACAAAGGTGAAGGCGGTCGCCCTCGGCTGTGCCGGAGCCGCCGACCTCGGCGACGAGCTTCGGATTCACCTTCCGGGGGCCCTGCGGGCGGTGTGCGGACCGGCCATGGTGGTCGTCGCGTCCGACATGGTCACCGCGTTCCTCGGGGCCCTCGCCGGCTCGCCCGGGGTGACCCTCTCGGTCGGCACCGGCGCGGTCGCGTTCGGCGGCGACCTGGCCGGCGAGTGGCGGCGCGCGGACGGCCGCGGCGACCTGCTCGGCGATCTGGGCGGCGGCGCCTGGCTCGGCCGGGCCGGGATGATCGCCGCGCTGCGCGCGTCCGACGGGCGTCGCGGTGGGTCACGCCTGCTGCTTCGGCAGCTGCTTTCGGCGTACGGCGATCCCGCGGCCCTGATCCGGCAGCTGAACGGCCGCACCGACCGCGCGGCGGTCCTGGCCGGCTTCGCCCCGGCCGTCCTCGAGGCCGCCCGCTCGGGTGACGGGGTGGCCGCGGAGATCCGTGCCGAGGCCTGCCGCCAGCTGGCCGACACGGCTTTCGCGGCCCGGCCGAGGGCTCTGTCCGGCCCGGTGCCGCTGGCCGTCGTCGGCGGCCTGCCCGATCACCACGCCGACTTCCGCGCCGAGCTGGTCGGCCGGCTCGACTCCGGCTTCGCGATCCGGGACGCGGCGGGCACCCCCGGCGACGGGGCCCTGCGCCTGGCCGCGGACGCCGCCGCCGACCGCCTGCCACCGGGCCTCGACCACTGGGGAGTTCAGGTGTCCGTCTGAGGGTCCGTTCCGGACATTGCCGGAATGCGGCGCCCGATCGACCCGGCCCGGCGCCCCCTCGTACGGTCTCGGTCTCCGAACGTCCTCAGCTCAGCGTGATCTCTCGCGGACTGATCGTGTCTCCTGCAAGCTTCAACCACCCACAGGAAGCGATCGCGAAAGGAGCGCTCGGTGACGACTACGGACATTCGAGCCCACCGGCGGGTCTTCACCGGCGGCAACGCCGGCACGATCTACAGGACCCGCCCCACGCGATCGACTTCGGACACCCATCGGCCCCTCACTCCCGAGCGGGCGGCCGAGCGGCTGCACGAGCTGGCCGCGGCCGGGCGCCTGTCCGACGCGGTGGCCGAGGGCCGGCCGGAGCGCGCCGCGCTGGTCGGGGCGGCGTACACCCTGGTCTGGCCGATCGTCTACGGCCAGGTGACCCGGCGCTTCGAGCGGCAGCGCGGCCACAACGGCTGCGCGGCCGGGGTGGCCAACCTGCTCGACGAGTGCCTCGACCGCTTCCACGACGACGTCGAGGGGGTGGTCGACGACCTGCTCACCCACGCCCACAAGCCGATCCTGAACGTCGAGGCGTGGGTCTCGTCCCGGCTCGGCGCGGCGACCGTCAACGCGTACCGGCGGCGGCGCGGCGACCGGGGTGCCCTGCAGCGGCCGCGGCTCCCCGCCTGGCTGGCCGCCGAACTCGGCCACGACCGCTGGCTGGGCGCGCTGGCCGTCAACATCCTGGTCTGGGCCGGGGTGAGCGGCACCGCGGGCAGCGAGCTGTGGCCGCTCGACGCCTGGGCTCAGGAGCGCGCCGCGTCCACCGGGGACTGGTGGGGCAGTGAGCCGGCCACCGTGGAGCGCGAGATCGTGCGCGTGCTGGGAGCGATGCGGACGCGCCCGGAGTGGTACGAGTCGTTCGTCGAGCGCCCGCTCGGGGCCAAGCAGACTCCGGTGGTCGCGGCGGCCACCGACGTCTACGGCGAACCGGTGGCCCCGCTCGACCTGGGCGACCCCGACCAGCGGATCGACGCCGAGCTGCACCGGCTGGCCCACGACGCCGTACGGGTGATCGGTGACCGGATCCGCCGGGGTGAGGCCGCCGAGGACGTGGTCGCCGAGGTGATCCACAGCGTGTTCGGGGGCTCGATCAGCGGGGGGTTCGACCGGGTGCCGCACCGTGACGCCGACCCGCTGGGCGGCGTCACCGGCGCGCTCGTCGATCGCGAACGGCTGGCCGAGATCACCTCGACCGCGCTGTCCATCCTCGGCGAGCGCGACGCCTGATCGCTACCTGTGCGAGTCCACAACTCACTCCCGTCCTCGGCTGCCGGGCCGAGTACACCGGGGATCCCGGCCGAGGATTCCGCCGAAGTACGGGATCCCCGCCCCGGCTCCTTCCTGGCCCGGCTGACCCTCGCCGAACGCCGGGCCCTGCTCGCCCTCGGCACCACCCGGCAGCTGCCCGGCGGCCGTCACCTGATGGTCCAGGGCCGCGAGGACACCCAGGTCGAGGTCATCCGCCGGGGATACGTGAAGGTGACCGCGGCGGTCGCCGGCCGGCCGGCCCTGCTCGCCATCCGGCTGCCCGGCGATCTGGTCGGCGAGCTCGCCGGCTTCACCGGCAACGGCCGCAGCGCCACCGTGACCACCTGCGGGCCGGTCGTCTCGACGGTGATCCGGCGGGCCGACTTCACCCACTTCGTCGACCGGCACCCCCACGTCGCCGCCCAGGTCACCGCCACGGTGGGCTGGAAACTGCGGTGGGCCAACGAGCGCCGGTCCGAGTTCTCCGCGTTCCCGGTGCCGGTCCGGCTGGCCCGGGTGCTCCTGGAGATCGCCGCCGGCTGCGGCGAGGCGGGCGAGGACGGGACGGTCATCGGCGTCGAGCTGAGCCAGGCCGAGCTGGCCTCCTATGTCGGGGCCCGGGAGGACACGGTGCAGCGGGCCTTGCGCCTGCTGCGCCGGCGCGGCTTCATCCGTACGGGCTACAAGCGCATCGCCGTGCTCGACGAGCACGGCCTGCGCGCCGTCGCCGAGGCTATCTAGCGCCCGGCCCGACGTAGAGCCAGCCGCGCTCGACGAAGTCCTTCTCCGGCAGGTCGACGACCATCGCGCGGAAGTCGCCGGCCCGCGGTGGTTCCACGGCGTGCTCGATGACGTCGCGGTAGAGCACGTCCGGCAGGCCGAGCACGTAGCAGGCGGCCGGGTTCTCCTTCACCGCCGCGCGCAGCGGCCCGCTGTCGAGGATCCGGTGCACCGCGATCGCCGAGCTGCCGACCCAGCCGTTGTCGGCCTCCTTCACCAGGCCGCGGTGCAGCGCGACCCGCAGCCGCATCCGCTCGGCGTCCGGCACCGCCGTGTCACGCTCGACCAGCCGCGCGCCCAACTCGTGCAGCAGGTCCGGGATGACCTTCGACTCGTCGATGCCGACCGGCAGCACGGTGAACTGGCCGTCGCCCTGCGGCTGGGGCCGCACCGCCCGGTCGGCGATCCCGGCCGCCCGCCGGGCGCGGCCGAGCACCTCGACCAGATCGCGCTGGAGGATCTCGGTCTCGAGGTTGGACCGCCGGCTGTAGCTGACCACGTCGGCCGCCACGCAGAGCCGCACCGCGGCCCCGGCCGGAACGTCGGCCGGGGTCAGGCTCTCGGCGAACGGGATCGCCTCGGAGAGTACGGCGCTCTGGCGCCCGCCCGGCCCGGCCGTCTCCACCTGGGCCGACAGGGAGCCGGCCACCTCGGTCGCCTCAGACGGGATCTCCAGCACGGCGTGCACGGCGTACGTGCGGGCGCGCGGCTCCTCGTAGGCCCAGCTGAACACCGGGGTCTGCAGGCCGGTCGTCCAGGCTCGGGGCACGTCGCGGCGCCCGAACAGCCGGCGCAGCCATCCCGGCCGGCTTCGGGCCGCCGCGACGGTGCGGGCGCCCACCGGCGAGGCCGGCTCGATCTCGTCGCCGACCTGCACGAGGCCGAGTGCGTCGGCGTCCTCGGGCAGGTGCACCGCCCGGCGGCCGAGACCGGTGAGCGTCACCGTGAAGCGGGCTCCGGTGTAGTGCCGGCCGGGCCGTAGCCGGTCGAGGTCGAAGGCGAACAGCGCACCCACGTAGCGCGTGCCGCCCGAACCGGCCCGCCGATGCAGCCGGGGCGGCAGGTCGGCGGGGGTGACCTCGTAGAACAGCGGATGCCCGCATCGGACACCGGACGCCGGCTCGCCGGACAGCGGCGGGACCCCCCGGCTGGACGACTCGGTCAGCTCGCCGTAGGCCAGGATCTCGTCGTCGGAGAGAAGCTCCTCATCGGACACGCCCGGTACTGACGGACAGCCCTACTTCTGGTCGATCGGGGACCAGGCAACGCCGTACCCGTAGCCCTCGCGCAGACGGCCGAAATCGCGCCGCACGTCGCCCAGCCCGGACGGTCGCAGGCGCTCCCCGGACGCCCGGTCGTCGCACAGATCGGTGTAGGGGACGCCGTCGAGCAGCCAGATGTCGGCGGGGAGCCGGCCGGGCGGAAACCGGACCTGGACCGTGCAGGACTCGCACGGGTCGAGCGGTACGACCGCGTAGTGCGACCAGATCGGCCGCCCGGCCGGCAGCACGACCCGCAGCCAGAACTCGTGCTCCTCGCCCGGTGTCAGCGCGTCGGGCAGCCGCAGGAAGACCCGCCAGCTGCCGTTGTCGGGCTGGCTCTCGACGTTGACCACCCGGGCGCCGAACAGCGCGTCGACGGCCAGATCGGCGCTCTCCGGCGCCTGGGGGAGGCTGAACCGTACGGTCATCTCGGTGATCTCCCGGGTGGCCACGATGGTGCGGATCTCGTACAGCTCGGGGGTCTCGGTGTCGAGCCGGAAGAGCGCCCGCAGGGCGGTCACCCGCCAGCCCGGGTCGGTCGGGGGCGGGTCGGTCTCGGCCTCCTCCGCGGCCCGCACCATCGCCCGCAGAGCAACGTCGATCTTGCGCCGCGCGGTCCGCTCGGCGATGTGCTGCTCGGAGCAGAGCATCCGGATGCGAGCATCCAGCGTGGCGTACCGGAAGGCCGGCTCGGTGCCGAACGCGGCGGCCGCGGCCGCCTGAAGGTCGGCCGAGAGGTCGCGGGTCAGGTCCCGGACCAGCTGCGTCACCGCCTCGCGAACCTTCGCCTGCGGGGTGGTGGGTATCAGCCCGCATCGCCGGCGGATCTGGGGTCCGAGATGGTCACCCAGGTCCGGTCGCCCGACACCGCGCCGCTGACGCAGTCTCTTCAGCTCGCCTAACAGATCGGAGTCGTTGACCATGGAGGCTCCTCGGCACTGTCCGTAAGCAACCGACAGACCCAACGTAGAGCACGGTTCCCAGGCTTTGACGGACAGTCACTGCTGGCGGTCGCAAGTGGCCAGACTGCGGCGGGAAACACGGCCATCAATCGGCAGGTCCGGCCGTTTTCACCCGACCAATATGGCCCGATGCGCTCAATGCGTTCAAATACCCACAGTCACGACGTAGTGACCCATGATACCTATACCGCGGATCGGCTGCTCGCGCTGCTGAGCGGCGGCGGGGTGCCGGTGGAGCAACGCTGCTTCTTCTACGGTGCCGCATACGAGGCGGTTTATCCGATCGTCTTCCGCACGATCACCCGGCGGGTGGAGCACGGCCGGGGGCACACCCGCTGCGCCCGGAGCCTGCGCCATCTCGAGGACGCGTGCCTGGACGGCTTCTACGACGACGTCGAGGCGGTGGTCGAGCGGCTCCTCGCCGCCACCGCGCCGATCGACGACCTCCAGCTCTGGGTCGCCCGGTGCGCGGCCGGCGCCGCGATCGACGGCCACCGTCGCCGGCGGACCGAGCGGGGCGCACTCCAGCGGCCCCGGATGACGAAAGCGCTCGAGACCGCCCTGCCCGAACCCTGGCTGCGCGAGCTGGCCATCAAGATCCTGGTGTGGGTCGGCCTGCCGGTCGGCACGGAGGCGCTCTGGCCGCTGGACACGTGGGCCCACGCCCGCGCGGCGGCCACCGGCGATCAGCGCGGCAGCACCCCGTCGCGGGTGGCGGCCGACATCGAGCGGGTGCTCGCGCGAATGAGGGAACGGCCCGACTGGTACGCCGCGTACGTGGAACGGCCCCTCGGCTCCAAGGTCACCCCGGCCCGCGGCGCACCCGGCGACGGCCCACGCGACCCACGGCCGCTGACCGCGGCCGAGCCGGACGAGATCGACCGGGCGCGCATCGCCGACCTCGCCTCGGTCGCGGTCGAGGCGATCCGGGCCGGGCTGGGCCGGGGGGAGGAGCCCCGCACGGTCGTGGTGCGCGTGCTCAGCGCGCTGTTCGTCGACGGCACCGGCTCAGACGGGATGGACCGGGTCCCGCTCGGCGCGCCGGATGCCGAGGAGCGGATGTCAGCCCTGCTCCGCGACGGCGTCGCACTCTCGGTCCTGGTCGAGCGGGTCCTGGCGATCGTGGGCTGACTCGTCGACCAGACGGCCGCGGTCCGCGATCGTGGCGTCGATCGCGGACCGGCACAGGCCCCGTTCCCGGGCCGCACCGAGCGCCGCCAGCAACTCCGACTCGAGCAGGGCCTGCAGCGCGGCCACCTGCCCGGCGGTGAGATCGTCCGGTGGGGCACGTCCGGGTTGATCGTCCACATCCACCATCTCCCTCTCCGTCGCCTCGCCGATTACCCACCGTTTCCCACTACTGACGGACGCGGCCGGCCGATCATGGAAAGCGAACCCTACTGGGCGACCTTGGCCATCTCGCGGATGGCAATGGCGGCGCGGACGAAGGTGTTGTCGGCGAGGTCGCCGATGGTCTCGATGCCGAACGCCTGCCGGAGACCCTCGGCCTCGGCCTCGTCGATGCCGGACAGGGCGGAGACGGGCGCACCGACAAGATCGGTGACGGAGCTGGACTGGTACTCCGGGTCGAGGACGGCGTCGAGGTTCACGGAAACGGCCATGCTGATTCCTCCCGTGCGCGGCACGGTCCGAAGAGGACCGCTACTAGATGCTGTCACGCGGTAGCGCTGAGTCAAGACCGCCCGAGCGGCCGCGGTGAGCGCTTTCAGGTGGTGGCGAGGCCGAGGGCCGAGGCTCGGAGCAGGTCGGGGAAGCGGGGGGCGAAGTCGAGCGCGACGTGTTCCCAATCCGGCACCTGCTCGTAGAGCGCGGCCAGCGTCGGCGTCGGGTACGCCACCTGCCACAGGTAGGCGGCCAACGCCAACGCCGTCGCCATCAGGTCCTGGAGCGCCCACCCACGAGCGGCTGGAGAACCACTCGGCCAACGGCCGCCTGATCCTGGCGACGGCCTGACCAGGCCGGCCGGCTCAGCCCACGAAGCGCGTCCGGTGCGGCGGAGCAGCATGAACGACGCCGCACCGAGCACCAGGGCCGGTCCGGCGCCACCGAGGACGGTCAGAGGGTCAGGCGCAGCGTCCGCACCTCGAAGGGGCTCAGCGACAACGGAATCTGTGCTCCCGAGACGGCCACCTCGTCGTCCAACGGCCTTTCCAGGAGCGAGACCGTGACGGCCTCGCTGATCGGCACGTTGACGGTCAGCGTGCCGACGGCGCGGCGGCCCAGCGACTCGTAGAGGCGGACGATGATGTCGCCGCCGCGGTCGTCGGCCAGCTTGACGCTCGACACCAGGATGCCCTCGCCGGCGACCGAGACCAGCGGGTCGAACCCGTGGTCGCCGGTCACCACGCGCTCGGCCAGGTTGAGGTCGAGCCCGGCCGCGGTCGCCTCGGCCACCGACGAGCCGATCACCAGTCCGTAGGCGCAGGTCTGCACGCCCTGGTCGGTCTCCGGGTCGGGGAACCGTGGCGCCCGCAACAGAGACAGGCGCACGGTGGTCGTGACGCCGTGGACCGGGTCGGAGTCGCGGGTCAGGTCATAGCCGTAGGTCGAATCGGTGACCAGCGACGCCCCGAAGCCCGGCTCCTCGACGTGCACGAACCGGTGCATCGACGCCTCGAACTTGGCCGCCTCCCAGCTGGTGTTGGTGTGCGTGACCCGCTTCTGATAGCCGAACTGGGTCTCCGCCGCGACCTGCTCGGCCCGCACGTCGAACGGGAACGCGACCTTCA
This sequence comes from Actinoplanes sp., assembly GCA_036402935.1. GTDB lineage: Bacteria > Actinomycetota > Actinomycetes > Mycobacteriales > Micromonosporaceae > Actinoplanes. Next base: position 13,072 of record DASWRZ010000440.1, on the reverse strand, counting down.
GGAACTTCTCGGTCTCGTGCCAGTCCGTTTCCTGCGCGATGTGGAGCGTACGGCTGCCGGCCGCCAGCGAAATCGCCTGCCGCACCCGGGATTTCGAGAACGAGCGCTCGATGACGACGCGGCCGTCCTCGACCCGCAGCGAGTCCACGGAACGCAGGTCGGCGACCCGGTTGCGGTAGAAGCGGTCGACGTCCCACGCGTCCCACTGGTTAGGGAAATCCTGGTGGAGCTGCAGCAGGTTGGCCGGTTGCCCGGCGGCGATCGCGTCCCGCCCGGTGGACAGGTCGACCGCCGACGTGATCAGCCCCTCGGCCGAGATCGTCACCGTCACGAGCTGGTTGGACAGCACGAAGCCGCCGTCCCGCGGCGCCGGATCGATGCGAGCCGGCCGGTCGAGCGGGGCCGCGCAGAGACCGGCAACACCATGGCGCCCGAACGGCGCCGGATTGAAGGCAATCTCGCGATCGCCGGCACCGGCCAGGACCTCGGTCGCGGTCGCGATGACCGCTTCCGCCCGGTCGCGGATCTTCCCGTACGCCGTGACCGCCTCCCGATGCACCCACGCGATCGACGTGCCCGGCAGGATGTCGTGGAACTGGTGGAGCAACGTCTGTTTCCACAGCGCGTCCAGCTCCTCGTACGGATAGGGCACGCCGGCCCGCACGGCCGCTGTCGCCGCCCACAGCTCGGCCTCGATGAGCAAGTGCTCGCTGCGCCGGTTTCCCTGCTTGGTCCGGTGCTGACTGGTCAGCGTGGCCCGATGCAGCTCCAGATAGAGCTCGCCCACCCAGACCGGCGGATGTGGCAGCTCGGCCGCCGCCTCGGCGAAGAAGGTGTCGGGGTGCTGCCACTCCACCCGCGGGCTGCCCTCGAAGTCGGCCAGCCGCCGCGCCCGCCCGGTCATCTCGCGGGTGGTGCCACCTCCGCCGTCACCGAAGCCGACCGGCGCCAGCGATCGGGTCGCGATCCGCGACTCCCGGAACTGCCGGGTCGCCTTGTCGAGCTCGGCCCCGGACAGCTGCGAGTTGTAGGTGTCCATCGGCGGGAAGTGGGTGAACACCCGCGACCCGTCGATGCCCTCCCAGAGGAAGGTGTGGTGGGGGAACCGGTTGACCTGGTTCCACGAGATCTTCTGGGTGAAGAACCACTCGAACCCGGCCCGGCGCATCAGCTGCGGCAGCGCGGGGGAATAGCCGAAGCTGTCCGGCAGCCACACCCCCTTGCACTCCACGCCCAGCTCGTCGCGGAAGAACCCCTGGCCGTACGTGAACTGCCGCACCAGCGCCTCACCGGTCGGCATGACCGTGTCGCTCTCCACCCACATGCCACCGACCGGAATGAACCGGCCCTCTCCGACCGCCTTGACGACGCGTTCCCACACCTCGGGGCGGTGCTCTTTGAGCCACGCGTACTGCTGGGCGCTGGACATCGCGTATCTGAAGTCGGGCTCGGTCTCCATGAGCGAGGTCATGCTCGACGTCGTGCGCGCGACCTTGCGGATCGTCTCGCGGATCGGCCACAGCCAGGCCGAGTCGATGTGTGCGTGCCCGATCGCCGAGATGCGGTGGGCGCTCGCCTCGGCCGGCGAGGCCATCACGTCGGCCAGCCGTTCCCGCGCGGCGACCGCCGTGCCGGCGATGTCCTGCAGGTCGAGCACGTCGAGCGCGTCGTCGAGCGCCTGCAGGATCCGCATCCGCCGGGGCGCGCTCTCGGGCTGGGTCGCCTGGATCTCCAGCAACACGTCGACGTCGAGGGCGAGCTCGTAGGTGGCGAGGTCGCGCACGACCAGGTCCATCCGCCGGATCTGGTAGAGCGGCCGGGGCGAGGACGTCTCGATGTCGCCCTCGGTGGTGGGCAGGAACGGGTGGTAGTCGAGCAGCACCGGGTTGGAGGCCGCCTCCAGATAGAACTCGACCTCGTCACCGTCGACCGGGATCCACTGGTTGCGCGGGTTGATCGACTTTACCGGGCTGCCGTCCGCGCGATAGACCAGCGCCTCGGCCTGGAACCCCGGCATGTTGCGGTCGAAACCCAGGTCGACCAGCACCTCGACGTGCCTGCCCTCCCACGAGGGCGGGACCGTGCCGCGCAGCCGGAACCACGTCGTGCCCCAGGCCGGCCCCCACGACGACCCGGCCGTGAACGGCTCATACGCGAGGGCGAGCCCCTCGGCGGGCGGGATCGGCTCGCCCGGCAGCGCGTGGGCCGCGATCTCGAGGGGCTCGGACAGCGGGTAGACCGCGGGCAGGATGCGTTCGTTGAGGACGCGGGTCGCGCGTCCGACGGTGAGCGGGATGTCGTCGTGCACGGGGGTCCCTTTCAGCTGTGCGAGGCGAGCGTGATCCGTGGTCCGGGCCCGTCGCCGGCCGCGTCGAGCCAGGCCCGGTAGAACTCTCTCCGGGGCCCGGCCGCGGCGCGGTGTCCGTAGACAGTGTCGTCCAGGGGCAGTGTCAGCACGGTGCCGGCGACCGACACCTCGCCGCCCCTCAGCCGGGTGATCATCTCGGCGAACCGCCGGCCGGTCGGCTTGATCTTCCCGTCGCTGGTGAACAGGCCGAGGTCGTACTCCAGCTCGGGGAAGTCGAGCAGCTCCCGGCCGACGTCGTGCGAGCACCACCAGGTGACGCCGTAGAGCCCGTCGATCGCCGCCACGTGCCGGAGCGTCTCTTCGAGAAATTGAGGACCATCACTGACGACATTCGTCGGTGCGCCGACTTCCTGCAACCAGATCGGGCGGTCCGGCTCGGTGTGCCAGGCGGCGGCCAGGCGGCACAGATATTCGGCATGCCGCGTCGAGCCGCGGCTCAGGCCCCCGTACGCCTGGGCGGCGCCATTGAAAACCCACGAGTGCGTGATCGTCGCGTCACCGTGTTCGGCGGCGTGCCGGGGCTCGAACGGCTGGGTGTCGTCGTACCAGGCCGCGTCGTACATCGCGTGCGTGACCAGAGCGCTCGCCGGTGCCTCGGAGCGCGCCGCCGCGGTCAGCCGGCGCAGCCACTCGGCGGCGCCGGACGGCGTGACCGGGTGGGGCGCCGGATGCGGTGCGGCCGCGAACTGGTTGACCTCGTTGCCGAGCGTGATGCCGAGCAGGTTGGGCCGGTCGGCGACGGCCGCGGTGAGCGCCCGCACGTAGTCCACGATCGAGCCGACCACCGCCGGGTCGGTGAACATGTTGCGGCGATGCCAGCTCTCCAGCCAGGACGGCACGAAATCGAAGCTGGAGAGGTGACCCTGCAGCGCGTCGACGTTGACGTCGAGGCCCAGGTCGCCGGCGATGTCGACGACCGTGGCGACGTCGTCGAGCGCCCGCTTGCGGATCAGTCCGCGGTTGGGCTGGACGAGCGGCCACAGCGGCATCAGCCGGATGTGGTCGACGCCCAGTCCGGCGATGGCGGAGAGGTCCCGTCGCGTGTCCGCGGGGGAGAAGTCGAGCCAGGAATGGAACCAGCCCTGGGACGGGGTGTAGTTGACACCGAATCTCACCCTTTGACTCCACCCTCCTCGACGCCCTTGAAGAAGTACCGCTGAAGCACGCTGAAGATGACCGCGATCGGGATGAACGCGATCATCGTGCCCGCCGCGATCATCCGCTGGTCCTGCGCGAACGTGCCGGAGAGATACCGCAGACCCACCGTGAGGGTGTATTTCTCCGGCGTGGTGATGACGATCAGCGGCCACAGGAAGTCGTCCCACGCGCCGATGAACGCGAAGATCGCCACCACGGCCAGGGTGCCGCGCACCGCGGGCAGGGCGACCCGGGTCAGCCGCTGCCAGGCGTTCGCGCCGTCCACGACCGCGGCCTGGTCGACGTCGTCGGGCAGCATCCGGAACGCGTTGTAGAGCAGCAGGACGTTCAGCGCGGCGACCATGCCGGGCAGGGCCACACCGAGCAGGGAGTCGGCCAGGCCCATGTCCCGTACGGTCACGAACTGCGAGATGATCGTGACCTCGCCGGGCAGCACCAGCGTCGACAGGAAGAGTCCCAGCACGACCCGGCGGCCGCGGAACCGCAGCCGGGCGATGGCGTAGCCGGCCAGGGTCGCGAAGACGACGTTGCCGCCCACGGTCAACGCGGCCACGATCAGCGAGTTGCCGATGTAGCGCCAGACCGGGACGGCCTCGGCGACCCGGACGTAGTTGCCGAGCGTCGGCTGGTGCGGGATGAGCTGTGGCGTGGAGGTGTAGATGTCCTCGCCCGCGCCCTTGAGCGAGGTCGACAGCTCCCAGAGGAACGGACCCACCGTGATCAGCAGGACGAGGACCAGGAGCGTGTAGCGGAGGGTCTTCATGGTTCGCGCCGGCTGTTGAGGCGGGCCAGCACCAGCATCGGCACCAGCGTGACCACGAACAGCAGCACGCTGAGCGCGGACGCGTAGCCGAGGTCGCCGAAGAACCCGCCCGCGTACTGCTGGATGAGCATGACCAGCGACGTGTCCTCGCCGCCCGGGCCGCCCTTGCCGCCGGTGAGGATGAACAGCTCGGAGAACACCCGCAGCGCGGACACGCTGACCAGGATCGCGACCAGGAACATCGTTCCCCGTACGCCGGGAACCGTGACCGAGAAGAACCGGCGCACCGCGCCGGCGCCGTCCATCGCCGCCGCCTCGTGGAGGTCCCGGCGGACGTTCCCGAGGGCCGCCAGGTAGACGACCATGTAGTAGCCGAGGCCCTTCCAGACGGTCAGGCTGATCGCGCTGAACACCACCAGCCAGCGGTCGGTCAGGAACGGCAGCGGGTGCTGGAGGATGTGCAGCGCCCCGGCCACGTTGTTGATCAGGCCGCGGTCGTCGAGCAGCCAGGTCCAGATCAGGCCGACCACCACCGCCGACGCGATCACCGGCACGTAGTACGCGGTGCGGAAGAACGCGATTCCGGGCCGCCTGGGCTCGACCAGCACGGCCAGCAGCAGCGGCAGCACGGTCAGCAGCGGCAGGCAGATGACCATGTAGACCACGCTGTTGACGAGCGCGCTCCATACCTGGCCGTCGTGGATCAGGTCGGTGTAGTTGCGGGCACCGACCCAGCCCACGTCCCCGCCGAGCGGCTTCGCATCGGTGAACGACAGCCGCAGCGTGTTGATCGACGGCCAGACGCTGAAGACCACCAGCCAGGCCAGCGCCGGAGCGATCAGCACCCACGGGGTGAACCAGCGATGGGTGCGCGCCATTACTTCTGCCGGGACAGCATCTGGTTGAGCTTGGCCACCGCGTCGTCCAGCGCCTGCCGGCTGGTCGCCGAGCCCTTCAGCGCCAGGGCGATCTGCTGGTCGAGCACCGTCTGCATGTCCGAGTTCAGTTCGTACGGCGCCAGCGCCTTCGCGGTCTTCAGCTCGTTGAAGGCGAGCACCCGGGCATGGGCCTCCGCGCTGCCGTCGTCCTTCGCGAAGTACGGATCGGACGCCGACGCGCTGGTCGACGGGAAGATGTTGACCAGATGGCCGAACTTGTTCTGGTTGTCGGCATCGGTGACCCACTCGGCCAGCGCGGTCGCGGTCGCCAGGTGCCTGCTCTTGGCCGAGACGCTGACGCCCTGAACGTACAGCGGCGGGGTGTCGAGGGCGCCGGTGACCGCGACGTTGCCCTTGAGGCTCGGGTTGTCCTTCTGGAAGTCGGACAGGCCGGTCGCGCCGCCGGTGGTCCAGGCGACCTTGCCCTGCGTGAACAGCTTCGAGTTGCCCTGGTAGTCGCTGTTGAGCACGCTCGAAGGCAGCAAACCCTTCTGGTACGCGTCCCGGTAGCGGTCGACGAGCGCGGCGGCCTGGTCGGTGTTGAAGACGAACTTCTTGCCGTCGTCGCTGAGGATCGGAATGCCGGCCCGGGTGAAGTCGGTGGCGTCGGGCTTGCGGCTCATCAGGAAGCTGTCGGGGCACTTGGCGTGCATGGTGGCGGCCTGGACGAACAGCTCGTCAGTCGTCGCCGGTGGCTTGGCCGGGTCGAGCCCGCAGTCCTGGAACTGCTTGGTGTTCCAGTAGTCGAGGTCGGTGTTGAGATACCACGGGTAGCCGTAGACCGCGCTGCCCAGCTCGCTGTACCGGTAGGCGGACAGGCCACCGGCCACGTACGTGCTCTTCAGGTCGACTCCGGAGCCCTTGCTGACGTCCTTGAGCAGCCCCTGGCGGGCGAGCGGGAGCGCGAAGTCGGGCGGCAGGTTGATGACGTCGGGGAGCGTGTTGGACGCGGCCTGCGAGAGCACCTTGTCGGCGTAGCCGTCGCCCGGCTGATCGAGCAGTTGCACCTTGGTGCCCGGGTATTCGGCCTCGAACCCGCTGATGAGCTGGTTGAGGTACTCGGTGAATTTCGGGGTCAGGGCCCACGTCTGCAGCGTCACGGTGCCGGTGACACGGTCGCTCTTGGACTCGTCCCCGGACCCGCCGCAGCCGGCGAGCCCGAGTGCCATCGTCGCCAGCGCCGCGACGGCGGCGTTCCTGATTCGCATCGCTCCTCCAGGGGTCGGCGATGCCATCGTGTTCAACTAAAGCGATATAGTCAATAACTTACATGCATCGATGTAGTTCCTTGTCCACAGCAGCGTGGAGCACTATCGTGCGCTCTAAATCGGTGTATCCAGCTGAGAGTGTGCCGTGGCCAATCGTCCGACGATCGCCGACATCGCGAAGCGCGTCGGGGTGTCGCCCGGCGCGGTCTCGTTCGCGCTCAACGGCCGGCCCGGGGTGAGCGAGCAGACCCGCGCGCGCATCCTGGAGGTCGCCCGCGAGATGAACTGGCGGCCGCACCGCGCGGCCCGCGCGCTCGGCGGATCGCAGGCCGGGGCGGTCGGGCTGGTGCTCGCCCGCGATCCGCGGACGCTCGGCTCCGAGCACTTCTACACCCAGATCCTGTACGGCATGCAGGAGGCGCTCTCGGCCCGCTCGATCGCCGTCCAGATGCAGCTCGTCCGCGACACCGGCGCCGAGATCGCCCTCTATCGCGACTGGGCGTCCGAGCACCGCGTCGACGGGCTGGTGCTGGTCGACCAGCAGGTGTCCGACCCGCGCATCGAGATCGTCCGCGAGCTGGACATCCCGACCGTGACCCTGGGCCTGCCCGCCACCGCCGGGTTGCTCTCCAGCGTCTGGGCCGACGACCACGAGGCGATGACCACGATCGTCGACTATCTGGCCGCCCTGGACCACCGTCGCATCGCGCACGTCGCCGGACCGCCGATCTATCAGCACACCGCCCGGCGCATGCAGGCGCTCCGCGAGCACGGCGCCGCCCGCGGCCTCGACGCCAGCGAGTCGCTGCCCACCGACTTCAGCGACGCCCAGGGCGCGGCCGCGACCCGCACGCTGCTGTCCCGTCCCCGGCCGCCGACCGCGATCGTCTACGACAGCGACCTGATGGCGGCGGCCGGCCTCGGCGTCGCCCTCGAGATGGGCGTGCCCGTCCCGCGGTCCCTCTCGATCGTCTCGTTCGACGACTCGGTGCTGACGCGCATCGTCCACCCGGCACTGACCTGCCTCTCGCGCAACACGTACGCGCTGGGCGCCCAGGTCGCCGAGTGCCTCCTGGAGGTGATCACCGACCCGTCGTCCCTGATCAGCGTCCGCACCGAGACCCCACGCCTAGTGGTGCGGGGCAGCACCGCCCGCGCCTAGGAACGCCTCCAGGTGCTCGGCGTGCATCGGCTTGCCGAGCAGCGAACCCTGGCCGAGGCGGCACCCGGCCGCGCGTACGGTGTCGAGGTCGGCCTCGGTCTCGAGGCCGTCCGCGATGATCTCCAGGCCGAGCCGGCGTCCGAGCGCGACCGTCACGTCCATGACCGCACCGGCCTGCGAGGTGTCGAAGACGTCGCGGTCGATCTTCAGCAGGTCGATCGGGAGGATCCGCAGCCGGCTCAGCGAGGTCGGGCCGGCCCCGAAGTGGTCGACCGCGGTGCGGATCCCCTCCGCCCGCAGCCGCCCCAGCTGGGCGGCCAGATCGTCGGCCGGTGCCTCGAGATCGCGCTCGGCGATGCCGATGACCAGGGCGGACGGCGGGATCTGGCCGAGCTCGAGCGCGTTGCTGAGCCCGGCCTGGAAGGTCGGATCGGAGAGCACCCGCGGGCGTACGTTGAGGGCCAGCCAGAGCGACTCGTGCCGTTCGCGCCAGGTCAGCAGCAGGCGGCACGAGCGGTGCAGGGCCCACTGCGTGACCTTGCCGAGCAGGCCCAGGTCTTCGGCCAGCGCCAGCAACTCGCTGCCCGGCACCGGTCCGAGCGTGGGGTGCCGCCAGTCGATCAGCGCCTCGACGCCGACCGCGCGGTTGCTGGACAGGTCGACGACGGGCTGGAACGTAAGCCTCAGCGTGTCCCGTGCGACGGCCTGCGGGAGGTCCTGCTCCAGCGTGGACCGGCGCAGCAGCCGCGACTCCATCTGCTCGTCGTACCACTCGGCGGCGCCCGGCGGCCCCGAGCGTACGGACCGGAGCGCCAGCACCGCTTGCCGGATGACCTCGTCGGTGCCGGTCTGAGGCACCAGGTCGGCGAGACCGGCCCAGGCCGAGAGATGGGCGACCGTGCCGGCCGCCGTGTAGGGCACGGTGAGCGCGTTGACCAGGTGACTGGCCAGCAGATGGGCGCGTACGGCGCCGCAGCGGGTCAGCACCGCGAACCGGTTCTCGCTCAGCCGCGCCGGCACGTCGCCGGTCGCCACCCCGGTCCGCAGCCGGCGCGCCGCCTCGGCCACCACCACCTCGGCCAGATCGGTCCCGTGCACGTCACCGATCGCGGTCAGCCCGGCCAGCTCGATCACGATCACCGCGCCGGCGTCCGGGATCAGCTCACCGGCCCGGCGCAGGCCCTCGCGGTTGGCCAGGCTGGTCTGCGGGTCGAGCGAGGTCGCCTCGCGCAGCGCCTGCTCGAGGTCGCGCAGGCTGCCGACGTCGCGCACGTGCACGACCAGGCTCCGGCCGGGCTGGGCCGGGTCGGCGCCGTTGGTCGTCCACTCGGTCTCGCGCCACCGGCCGAAGCCGTCCCGCAGCCGCACGGGCAGGCTCTCGCCGGCCTCCTCGCGGGCCATCCGCGCCAGCAGAAAACCGTGCACGGCGTCGGCCTGGCCGGGATGCACCAGCGCCGAGGCCGTACGCCCGAGCACGTCCTGGTCGGAGAGCCCGAACTGGCGTGCCGCGGCCGGGGACTGCCAGCGCACCGCCAGGTCGGCGTCGAGGACCATCGCCACGTCGGCCGAGCCGAACACCAGGCTGCGCAGCCGGTTGCCCTGGTCGGTGAGGTGCGCGGCATGCCGCCGCAGGGCGATCGCCGACACCCACTCCCGGGCCGCCACCGCCGTGATCCCGGTGATCCCCACGACGATCGACACCGAGTCGAGGCCATGGCCGTTGACCAGGTGGAAGATCGCGGCCAGCGCCGCCCCGAGCATCGGCACGGTGAGCAGTGGCAGCCCGGCCGGCGGCTCGCTGCCCGCGGGCGGGATCGGGCGTACGTCGGGCCGGATCCGCACCGACCCGTGCCAGAGCACCGCGGCGGCCACGTTGCTCGCCACCGCGGCGGCCAGGGCGGCGGCCGGCGCGTTCGGCTCACCGGCGAAGTCCTGGGCGATGACCAGCGCGGTCAGCGCGACCAGGGCGAGTGCCGCGCCGGGCGCACACCACTGCAGTGCCGACCGGTGCCGGACCGCGTGCGCCCCGGCCACGGCGACCGTCGCCGCCGCCCCGCCACCGAAGATCAGCGCGGTGACCGACGCGCCGCGAGCGGTGTTCCCGCTGAACATCAGCAGCCACACCGGGAAGATCAGGCAGGCGCTCACCCCGAGCGCGTCGAGCCCGAACCGCAGCCGGGCCGGCACGTCGCGGCGCTGATGCGGTCGCAGCACCGCCGGTGCGAGCAGCCCGCCGACGAAGAAGAGGCTGACCAGGGGAATCTCCGCGGGTAGCGGCACTCCGCCGGCCACCAGGGCGTCCGGGGCGACGAGGGCGGCGACGCCGCTGGCCGCTCCGGCCAGCGCCAGGATCAGCAGGCCGGCCGCCAGGGCGACCGCCCGGGCCCGCGGCCCGGCCGACCGGCCGGTCACGACCGCCCGGAGCATCAGGGCGGCGAACACGGACGATCCGGCCGTCAACAGCCCGGCCGCGGCGGCGGTCGGCAACAGCACCGGCACGACGATCACCACACTCGCGGTGACCAGCGCGGATATGACGACGATCGCCCGACGGGGGGTTTCCATCGGCTTCATTCCATGGGGTCCGAGGGGTGGACAGGGGCATGCTGTATCGCACAACGAGCAGCCCGCCGCGACGGTTACGGCCTCGGCCAGAAGATGGCCGATCAGTGGCCACCACTCTGCTCGATCAGAGCGCACGGAACAACCGGCGGCCGGACTCCGGCGTAGGGTTCTCCCATGATCATCCGACGGCCGGAGGATCTCGACCTCCGCGTGATCGACCAGGTCGCCCGGGGCGTGCGGCGGATCTCGCTGGCGCCGTCGCTGCTCGACGAGCTGGCGGCCAACCGGGCGGCGATGCTCGCCGCCCTCGAGGGCGACGAGCCGGTGTACGGGGTGAACACCGGAATGGGCGCCTTCTCCGGGGTACGGCTGGACGCCGAGGGGCAGGCCCAGCACCAGAACACGCTGATGCTGGGGCGGGCGGTCGGGTCGGCGCCGTGGCTGAAGCGGGTGGACGCCCGTGCGGTTGTGGCGGCGCGGCTGCGTACGCTCATGCACCCCGCGGCAGGCGCCTCGCCGCAGCTGTGCGAAAAGCTCGTCTCGCTCCTGGATCTTGATGTTGTGCCGGCCGTGCCGGCGCGGGGTTCCGGGGCCGCGGGGGAGATCATCCCGCTGGCCCACCTGGGCGCCGCGCTGATCGGCGCGGGCGAGTTCGTGGTCGCCTCGCCGGCCTTCGAGCCCCGGCCGTTCGAGGCCAAGGAGGGCGTGGCGTTCCTCGAGGGCGTGCCCGGCCTGACCGGCATGGCCGCCGTGGCCTGCGGCGCGGCCCGGGCGCTGGTCGACCGGGTCGTGACCGTTTCGGGGCTGGAGCAGGCGATCGTCGGCGCCAGCCTGGACCCGCTCCACCCGGCGCTCGGCGTGGGCGACGAAACGCTGGCCACGATCCTGGCGGCCCTCCGATCCGCCCGGGGAGACGCCCCGGCACGCGGCCTGCAGGCCCCGGTCTCCTTCCGCGTCACGGCGCCGGCGCTGGCCGTCACCCTGCGGTCGGTGGAGGCACTCGAGGGAGCGGTCGGCCGGTCCCTCGACGCGGTCACGGACTCCCCGGCGTACGTCGAAGGCCGTTTCGTCGGCACCGCGGGTTTCGCGGGAACCGAACTGACCGCGGCCGCCGGCGCCCTGACGACCGTCCTCGTCCACCTGGCCGAACTCGGCGCCACCCGCCTGCACCGCCTGCTCGACGACGCCCGCACCGGCCTGCCACGCCAGCTGGCCGACACCCCGGGCCGCCACGCCGGCATGGTCACCGTGCACAAACGGGCCGTCGGCGTCGCCCACCGGCTGCGGCGCTTCGCCGGGCCGGCCCTGACCGGCCCGATGGAGACGTCACTGGGCCAGGAGGACGTCCAGAGCTTCACCTTCGAGGCCGCGGAATGCCTGCGCGAGGCCCTGGACGGCCTGCGCGAGGTGCTGGCCTGCGAACTCCTCGCCGTCCACCAGGCCCGCCGCCTGGGCGCCGCGCTGCCCGCGTCGGACCTGCTCGACGAGGCCGCCGCCGTCCTCCCGCCCGGCACCGCCGATCGCCCCTTCGGCCGCGACATCGACGCCCTGGCCGGGCTGTTGGAAGCGTCCTAGGAGGGATCGGCGGTGAGGTCGGGGGCGAGACGTTCGCCCACGGCACCGGCCGGTTATTCGCCTAAAAAGGCCGCCATTCGTGCCGAATGAACACATGACCGCCCACTTCCGTGCCGGAAGAGGAGATGCACGATGCCGGCCCGCCGATGCCCCGGGATGATCAGGAGCCGTTCGCGCGCCGACGGCGGCTTCACCCTGCTCGAAGTCATGGTGGCGATGGCCGTCATCGGCACGGTGATGCTGTCTCTCTCCCCGATGTTCGTGACCACCATGCGGGTCAACAATCAGCAGAGCGACCGGCAGGCGGCGATCCAGACGGCCGACGACGCGATGGAACGCGCCCGGGCCATCCAGGTGAGCGCGCTGCTCACCGGCCGCGACCCGCAGAGCACCGTCGACCAGGCGATGGCCGCGCCGGACGAGGTGAAGACGCTGCTCGCCGGCGACAGGAACAACACCGCCGTCCTGAGCGACGTGATCCAGGCCGGGGCGTACCTGGCGTGGGACGACGGTGCCGCGCTGGGTGCCGGCCCGACGGCCGCCCTGCCCACCACGTTCAACCCGCTCACGGTCAGTGGAGTCCAGTACAACCAGCAGTGGTTCATCGGCAAGTGCGGTCGGGCCACACCGGCCGTGGCCGGCCCGGAGGACTGTGTGGCCGGCCTGGCGGGCACCGGCTACACGCCGCTGTACCGCATCGTGGTCGCGGTCGGCTGGGCCGACCGGTTCTGTCCCGCCCGGTGCACGTACGTCACGACGTCGCTGATCAGCAGCAAGACCGAGGAGCCGGTGTTCAGCATCCGCGACTCGATCCAGCGCGTGAAGATCACCTCGCCGGCCGTCACGCAGACCAACGAGATCTCCGTACCGGTCAGCGTGCCGTTCGCCGCCAGCGGCTCCAACGTCACCTGGAGGGCCACCGGACTGCCGACCGGCCTGACCATCGACCCGGCCTCGGGCGTGGTCAGTGGCACACCGACCGCGGCCGGGACCTTCGCCACCCAGCTGATCGCGACGGACGCGAACGCCCAGGAGGACTACCTCTCCTTCAGCTGGGTGATCAACAATCTGCCGACCATCCCGTCGCAGGGCACCATCACCGCGTCGGGCAGCGTGGCGTACACGAAGACGTTCGCGGTCACCAAGAGCACCGGCACCGCGCCGTACACCGGGACCGCGCCGTACACCTGGTCGTGGTCGGGTGTCCCGACCGCGACCTGGACCACCGGTACGCCGCCCGGCCTGACGTTGGATCCGAGCACCGGAGTCGTCTCGGGCACCCCGAACGTGGGCGGCAGTACCACCGTCACGGTCACCGTCACCGACTCGTTCAAC
>DASWRZ010000439.1:0-5800 GCA_036402935.1 Actinoplanes sp. | reverse complement strand
TTCTGACGTCGCTGACGGCGCCGGCACCACCGCGACCGCCACGAAGCGCCGCCGGGGCGGCACCGGGCTGTCCGCGATGCTGCTGCCCGAGTTGCAGAGCCTCGCCGCGTCCCTCGGCATCTCCGGCACCGCCCGGATGCGCAAGGGCGAGCTGATCACCGCCATCACGGAGCGCCAGAGCGGCGGACAGGGTGGTTCTTCCGCCGCCGCCGAGTCCGCGCCCCGTCCGCGGGTCAGCCAGCCCCGGGTCAGCGCGACCGCTCCGGCCGCCGAGCCGGCCGTGATCGCGACCGTCCCGGTTGTCTCCGCCCCGGTTGTCTCCGCGCCGGTGTCGGTCACGGCTGAGGCCCCGGCCGCCGCCCCCGTGGAGGCGCCGCGGACCGCTGCCGTGCAGCCGGAGGTGGCTCCGGCTGCCGAGGGCGGCAGCCGACGCAACCGGGAGCGCAACAGCGCTTCTCGTGACTCGGCTCCCCGTGACTCGGCCCCCCGCGACTCGGCCCCCCATGAGTCGGCTCCCCGTGAGTCGGCCCCGGCCGCCGAGGTGACCGAGACCACGGCTCCGGCCGAAGGCACGGAGCAGCGCTTCGAGCGGCCCGAGCGGGACCGTGGCGACCGCAACCGGGACCGCGGCGACCGCGGTGACCGAGACAGTCGCCGCCGGGACGGCGGGCAGAACAACCAGCGCGACGGCCAGCAGCGCGACAACCAACCGCGCGACAACCAGCAGCGCGACAACCAGCAGCGCGACGACCGCGGTCCCCGCAACAGTGACCAAAGTCATGACGACGATGACAACGACAGCGACGGCAGCCGCCGTAGCCGCCGTAGCCGGTTCCGCGACCGCCGCCGCGGCCGGAACGACCGCGACGGCAACGAGGGCGGCGGTCAGCGCGACGGCCGCGACGTCGGCCGCGAGCCGCACGTGACCGAGGACGACGTCCTGGTGCCGGTGGCCGGCATCCTCGACGTACTCGACAACTACGCGTTCGTGCGCACGACCGGCTACCTGGCCGGCCCGAACGACGTGTACGTGTCGATGTCGCAGGTCAAGAAGCACGGGCTGCGCCGCGGCGACGCGGTCACCGGCGCCGTGCGGGCCACCCCTCGCGAGAGCAGCGGCGACCAGCGGCGCGACAAGTACAACCCGCTGGTCCGGCTCGACACGATCAACGGGATGGAGCCCGAGGAAGCCCGCCGGCGTCCCGAGTTCTACAAGCTCACGCCGCTCTATCCGCAGGAGCGCCTGCGGCTGGAGACCGAGCCGCACATCCTGACCACCCGGGTCATCGACCTCGTCATGCCGATCGGCAAGGGGCAGCGCGCGCTGATCGTGTCGCCGCCCAAGGCCGGTAAGACGATGGTGCTGCAGGCGATCGCCAACGCGATCACCCACAACAACCCCGAGTGCCACCTGATGGTCGTGCTGGTCGACGAACGGCCCGAAGAGGTCACCGACATGCAGCGGACGGTCAAGGGCGAGGTCGTCGCGGCCACGTTCGACCGGCCGCCGCAGGACCACACCACGGTCGCCGAGCTCGCCATCGAGCGGGCCAAGCGGCTGGTCGAGCTGGGCCACGACGTGGTCGTGCTGCTCGACTCGGTGACGCGACTCGGACGGTCGTACAACCTGGCCGCGCCGGCCTCCGGCCGCATCATGTCGGGTGGTATCGATTCGACCGCGCTCTACCCGCCGAAGCGGTTCCTGGGCGCGGCGCGCAACATCGAGAACGGTGGCTCGCTCACCATTCTCGCGACCGCGCTGGTCGAGACCGGTTCGATGATGGACACGGTGATCTTCGAGGAGTTCAAGGGCACGGGTAACGCCGAGCTCAAGCTCGACCGCAAGATCGCGGACAAGCGGACGTTCCCGGCCGTGGACGTGCCCGCCTCGAGCACGCGTAAGGAGGAGATCCTGCTCGGCAAGGAGGAGCTGGCGATCGTTCACAAGCTGCGCAAGGTGCTGCACTCCCTCGACTCGCAGGCCGCACTCGACCTGCTGCTCGACCGGCTCAAGCAGACCCGCACGAACGTCGAGTTCCTGATGCAGATCGCGAAGTCGACTCCGGGCGAGTAATTACGGCGTACATCAGACGCGGCCTCACCTTTCCGGTGAGGCCGCGGCTTTTTGTCCGGACTTTGTCGCACAGGGTGTGTGATAAGCCGCACTCGGCCGTGCCAACCTCCCGAAAGCAGATAAGCACCACGCTGGGGGAGGGCTCTCGATGAACGTGCCGGGCTACCGTGACCATCCGGTCGAACCATGGGATCGGATCGCGCCGGCGGATCCGGCCGAGGCCGAGGACTTCCTACGCCGTTGCTACGGCGAAAATCCGCGACTCGGACCGGTCGAGCCGCGGCTGGCCATCGTGCGCGCGCAGATCGCGGCCACCGGCACCTACGTGCACACCGTCGACGAACTGGGCCACGGCGCGAAGATGGCCTGGCGCAACGCGAGCCGCTGCGTCGGGCGGCTCTACTGGAAGAGCCTGCTGGTGCTCGACCGGCGCCGGGCCCGCACCGCCGACGAGATCTTCTCGCTGCTCGTGCATCACCTGCGGGCGGCCGGCGACGGGCAGATCCGCCCGGTGATCAGCATCTTCGCGCCGGCCAAACCCGGCCGGCCGTTCGCCCGGGTCCGCAACGAGCAGCTGATCCGCTACGCCGGCTACCGGGGCGAGAACGGGTGCCCGGTCGGCGATCCCCGTCAGGTCGGCTTCACCGAGGCCATGCAGGGGTTCGGGTGGCACGGCAAGGGTGAGCAGTTCGACGTGCTCCCGCTGGCCATCGAGACGCCGGAGGAGGGCCTGCGGCTCTACGAGCTGCCGGAGCGATCGATCCGGGAGGTGCCGATCACCCACCCCGAGTACGCGTGGTTCACCGAGCTGGGGCTGCGGTGGCATGCCGTACCGGCGATCAGCAACATGCGCCTCACCATCGGCGGCGTGCACTACCCGCTCGCACCGTTCAACGGGTGGTACCTGGGGGCCGAGATCGGTGCCCGCAACCTGGCCGACGCCGACCGGTACGACATGCTGCCGACGATCGCCGCCCGCATAGGCCTGGACACCAGCCGCGAGTCGACGCTCTGGCGCGACCGGGCGCTGGTCGAGCTCAACCGGGCGGTGCTGCACTCCTACGAGCAGGCCGGGGTGAGGATCAGCGACCATCACACCGAGTCGCAGCGGTTCCTGGCCCACCTGCGCAACGAGGCCAGGGCCGAGCGGCCGGTGCCGGCCGACTGGACGTGGATCGTCCCGCCGATCTCGGGCGGCCTCAGCCCGCTGTTCCACCGGTACTACGAGGAGATGGACCTGCGGCCGGCGTTCTACCTGGATGCCGAGGCGGCGGCGCTCGCGTCAGGGCTTTGAGGTCGTCACCAGGGTCGTCGCGACCCAGGGCCCGCCGTACCACATGCGCCAGCCGAGCGGCCGGAGCGTCGTCGAGAGACCGCGCCCGACCAGGTGGGTGCGGTAGGCCGGGGCGGCGTTGATGTCGGCGATCACCAGCCGGCCGCCCGGCCGCAGCACGCGCAGCGCCTCGTCGAGGGCGCGCAGGCGGCCGGGAGCCGGGTGGATGTTGTGGATGGCGAGGCTGCTGACGACCAGATCGAAGGACTCGTCGGGGTAGGGGAGCGCGGTCATGTCGGCGGTGTCGAGACCGATCCGGTCGGAGACTCCGGCCGCCTCGGCGTTGGCCCGGGTGACCTTTTCGGCGTTGCCCGACTGGTCGGTCGAGCGCCAGAGGTCGGCGCCGCTGGCCCGGCCGGTGGTGAGTCGCCGGGCGACCGCGATCAGCACCGCGCCGCGGCCGCAGCCCAGGTCGAGGGCGTCCTCGTCGCCGCGCAGGGCCAGCCCGTCGAGGACCTCGTCCCACACCGCGAACTTGCCCCACCGGGTGGCGTGCAGATAGAGCAGGGCGCCGACCGCGAAGTAGACGGCGAAAAGCAGCGGCCACAGGCCGACCACCCAGCCGCCCAGAGCGAAGCCGATGATCGCGGCGACCACCATGAGGAGCGCGGCGATGCTCAGTCCGAAGAGGAACGGCGGGGCGTCGAAGCCATACTTGGGGCGGGTCATGACGACCTCCTGCTTCAGGCTGCTTCAGGCGAATTCGTTGACCGCGAAATCGTCCCGGTGGCGCCAGGACGCCTCGGTGCGTACGTGTCCCGCGCGCACCCATTTGAGCACCTGGTGGGAGAACTCGGCGGCCGGAATGCGGCCGGCCGCCCGCAGCACATAGCCCTCCGACCGGTCGGAGCCGAGCTCAGCCGCCCAGGCCGCGCGGGCCTCGGAGAGGCTGCCGCCCCGATAGAGCACCGGGACCACCGGCAACTCCAGCCGCTGCGCCCAGTCGACGGTGTCGTCCCAGCCGAGCAGCGTGTCGGTCTCGTCCCAGATGCCGAAGACGATGAAGACGCCGGGCAGGTCGCGGTAGGCGATCGAGCGGCGGGCCCACATCGACTCACCGCAGACGCGCCAGTCGTCGGGGATCCGGTGCGCGGTCATCGCCCAGAGCGCCTTGGCCGGCCGGTCCCACGGATGGGTGCCGGAGTCGAGAGAGCGGGCGTACATCTCGTCGCGGGTGAAGGTCAGGTTGCCGCCGTCGAGCTTCTCGGTCACGACCAGCTCACCGTCCAACCACGACAGATCGTCCTGGACGCGGTCGTCCTTCGTCGCGCCCGGCGAGTCGGGCAGATGGTAAGTCCGCGGATACTTCAACTAGAAGTCCCCCTCCGCGACCTGGAAGACGGTCAGACCGAGCTCACGCCACATGCGTACCACCTGACGGCGGTCGTCGAAAACGCCGACGATCCGCCAGCGATCGCGGATCTCGGTCTCGAAGATCTGCTGCTTGACGATCGCGTCCTTGCGGTTGTCGCCGGGTGGCCGCATGAAGAGTCCTTCGTACGGCACGCCCACGAAAAGGTCCAGCCACGCCTCGGTCTCGGCGCGGGCCTCGTCGTCGCGCCCGGTGCAGAAGACGATCGCGTTGCCGGCCGCGTGCATCGCCCGGACCGCCCCGATCACGGCCGGGTTGGGGGAGTCGTCGCCGACCCGGGGCCAGTCGTACGGGCTGCGGTCGCCCATCATCGCGACCGTTCCGTCGATGTCGACCAGCACCGCCGGCGGCAACGAGGGGTCGGGGTCGTAGCCGATGACGCCAGGGCCGGCCGGGTCTACGTACGGCACCGGCAGGGGCAGATTGCGTCCGGCGATGTACCGGTCGTGCATCCGGCGGATGTTGCGCTCGCCGACGCGTACGTCCGGAGGCCGGGCCGCATCGCGGCGCAGGCATTCGTCCAAGGGCACCTCGGTGAGGTCGTGCACCTGGAAGCCCGCGCGGAAGCGGGCGGCCAGCACGGCCCACTCGCGAACGGTCGAGCCCCGCAGATTGGTGTCGTCGACGATGACGTCGGCGCGCTGCGCCAGCAGCGCCTCCACCGTCAGGCGCTGGACGTGGGTGACCTGGCCCTCGGCCGTCTCGGTGAACAGCCGCCGCCCGTGCAACATCAGCCTCAGGTCGTCACGGTTGACCCGGATCACCCGCGGCTGGAGTTTGCGGGCGAAGGTGGTCTTACCCGACGCGGGCAGCCCGCGGGTGATGAGCAGTCTGGTCATTGAAGTCCGATTTATCCAGCGGGGAATGCGACGAGCACCGCTCACGTTAACGACCATGCACCACCGATTTTCGGTCGGTGCCTGTCACATGGCAGACTGGTACATCGGCCAGAACAACGGTTCCGGTTCACGCCCGAGCTCACCACCCTGGCGGGGCGGCGCGGCCTTGACGGCGACCCGGC
>DASWRZ010000438.1:0-17219 GCA_036402935.1 Actinoplanes sp. | reverse complement strand
GCATTCCAGGGACTCGGTTCCGGGGCAATGCTCTAATGGCTTTACGTCCCGATCGAGCATGCCGACACTCACCGTGATCACGGCCGCTCCAGAAGACCGACGCGAGGAGGGGGTTGTGGACACTGGAGATCGTCTGCTGACGCCGGGCGAGGTGGCCGCGTTGTTCCGCGTCGACCCCAAGACGGTCACGCGATGGGCCGCCGCCGGGCGTATCGGCAGCATCCGCACTCCGGGTGGCCACCGCCGGTTTCGCGAGTCCGAGGTGCGCGCATTGCTTGAGGGCGACGGCGTGGTCGAGGAAATGCGCGAGGACGACGCGGCTAATCGGCCCCGCAATACGGGTCCGACAAATCCCGGTGGTTACGGTCCGCCTAATGGCTTGCGCTTCACCGCCGGCCCTGAGCACCGTACGCATTATCCGCGCTGAGCATTCAGCTCACCCTTCCAACGCGTGAACAGGGTGTGGGGTACGCCGAGGGCGTCGAGCACTTTTCCTGCCACGAAGTCGATGAGTTGCTGAGCGGTCGCCTGAGCCCCGGCGCCATAGAAGCCGGGGCTGGCCGGCAGCACCACGGCACCCGCATCGTGCAGCGCGATGAGGTGCACGAGATGGCTGCGGGTGACCGGGGTCTCCCGGGGAACGATCACTGTGCGTCGTCGTTCCTTCAGGTTGACCTCGGCCGCGCGCTGGAGCAGGTCCTTGGACAGGCCGATCGCGATCCCGGCGCAGGCGGCCGTGCTGGCCGGCACGACCACCATGCCCTGCGCCGGGTACGAGCCGCTGCTCGGGCCCGCCGCCAGGTCACCCGCCGGCCAGTAGGTCAGGTCGGCATCGCCCGGGTCGCGGCCGAGCCAGGCCCCGACGTCGTCCTTCCAGTGGGCGTCCCGAAGCGCTGAACCGGTCTCGTCGAGCAGGGTCAGCCGGGCGGCTTTGGAGACGACCAGGTCGACGGGCTCACCGGCGTCCAGGAGTCCGTTGAGCACGGCCTTGGCGTACGGCGTGCCCGACGCCCCGGAGACGCCGGCGATCCACGGTTCACGCATGTCTCACATTGTCCGTCACTTCCGGAGCCGGGCCGATTCGGCCTCGGCGTCGTTCACGGGGATCAGACGGATGTCACCGCCCGGGCGGTTACAAAATAATCAGGTCGAGGAGCGCGAACAGGAACAGCGCGATGCCCACGAAGCCGTTGGCGGTGAAGAAGGCCCGGTTGACCTTGGTGAGGTCGTTGGGGGTGACGACCACGTGCTGGTAGGCGAAGGCGGCCGCGGTCAGGGCAAGCCCGACCCACCAGAGCCACCCGAGGCCGGCCAGCTGGCCGAACCACACGAACAGGGCGAAGGTCACCACGTGGGTCGCGGTCGAGATGTGCAGCGCGGTGCGTACGCCGAAGCGGGCCGGCGTCGAGTGCACGCCGATCCGGCGGTCGATCTCGACGTCCTGGCACGCGTAGATGATGTCGAAGCCGCCGATCCAGAGACCGACCGCGACGCCGAGCACCCAGGCCGGGCCGGAGCCGTGGAACGTGCCGGTCATCGCCAGCCACGCGCCGACCGGGGCCACGGCCTGGGCCAGCGCGAGCACGTAGTGCGGGAAGTCGGTGAATCGCTTGGCGTAGGGATAGACGACCAGCGGGATCACCGCGAGCGGGAAGAGCGCCAGGCAGAGCCAGTTGAGCAGGCCGGCCGCGACCGCCATGACGACCAGCGAGACGACGGCACCGGTCCACGCCGTACGCAAACTGACCGCGCCCGTGACCAGCTCGCGGTTTTGCGTACGCGGGTTGAGCGCGTCGATCTTGCGGTCGAGGATGCGGTTGGCCGCCATCGCGAACGTGCGGCCGGCGACCATCGCGACCGTGACCAGCAGCAGGTCGACCCAGTGCACGCCGGTGCCCAGGCGGTCGAGCGCGACCAGCGCCGACAGGTAGGCGAACGGCAGCGCGAAGATCGAGTGCTCGATCTTGACCAGCTGGAGGAACGACTTGACCCGGCCGGGATTTTCTCCGACTGCGGCGACTGCCGTCATATGCCGTATTCCTTCCAGCGCTTGTCGACCAGACTCGTGATCTCGCTCGACATGACCATCTCTTCGGGCCAGCCTCGGGTGTAGCCCTCGCCCGGCAGCTTACGGGTGGCGTCGATGCCTGCCTTGCCGCCCCAGAACTGCTGGTAGGACGAGTGGTCGAGGTGGTCGACCGGACCCTGCGTGAGCAGCAGGTCGCGGTCGTAGTCGACGTTGCCGAACGCGCGGAACGCCACCTCCGCGTAGTCGTGGACGTCACAGTCCTCGTCGACCACCACGATCAGCTTGGTCAGCGACATCAGATGGGCGCCCCAGATCGCGTTCATGATCTTTTGCGCGTGCTTGGGGTAGCGCTTGCGGATCGAGACGATCGCGCAGTTGTGGAAGACGCCGGCCGCCGGCAGGTCGTAGTCGGCAATGTCGGGGATCAGCATGCGCAGCAGCGGCAGGAAGATGCGCTCGGTCGCCTTGCCGAGGCCGTGGTCCTCCTGCGGCGGCTTCGATGTGATGATCGAGTGGTAGACCGGCTGCTTGCGCATGGTCATGCACTGGATGTGCAGCACCGGGAACGGCTCGACCGGCGTGTAGAAGCCGGTGTGGTCGCCGAACGGGCCCTCGGGCAGCCGCTCGCCGGGCTCCAGATAGCCCTCGAGCACGATCTGGGCGTGGGCCGGCACCTGCAGCGGCACGGTCAGGCAGTCCACCATCTCGACCCGCTCGCCGCGCAGGAAGCCGGCGAACAGGTATTCGTCGATGTCGGACGGCAGCGGGGCACTCGCCGCATAGCTCACCACCGGGTCGCAGCCGATCGCGATGGCCACCGGCAGCCGTTGGCCGAGCCGCTCGGCGACGGCGTGGTGAGCGGTCGAGTCCTTGTGGATCTGCCAGTGCATGCCGAGCGTGTTACGCGAGTGCTGCTGGAGGCGGTAGAGCCCGAGGTTGCGCTTGCCGGTCTCGGGGTGCTTGGTGTGGGTGAGCCCGAAGTTGTGAAAGATGCCGCCGTCGTCCGGCCAGACCTGCAGCCCGGGTAGCCGGTCGAGATCGACCTCGGCGCCCTTGAGCACCACCTCTTGACACGGCGCGGTCTTCACCTTCTTGGGCGGCACCGACTTGAGCTGCAGCACCTTGCCGATGCCCTCGCGGATGCCGGACCAGCCGACCGGCAGCTCCGGCTTGAGCAGCGAGCCGATGCGGTCGCCGACCTCGTCGAGCGAATCGACGCCGAGGGCCATCGCCATGCGCTTCTCGGTGCTGAACAGGTTGATCGCGACCGGCATGTCGCCCCGGGTCGGGCGCTCGAAAAGCAGGGCCGGGCCGCCGGCCCGGACGGTCCGCGTGACGATCTCGCTGATCTCCAGCGTCGGATCCACCGGTACGGACACCCGGCGCAGCTCACCGGCCGCTTCCAGGGTGGCGAGAAAGCTCTGCAGATCGTCGTGGGGAAACCCGCGTGGCGCCATGCGACCAGTGTTCCCCACCGGTACGACGAAACTGGTGCGGGGTCGATCACCATAACCCGCCATGTCCGATTTGCGTTGAGTGGGCGATTGTCCGTCCGGCTCAGCGAGGTGACCGTGAAGCTCCGCAACGTGGCGCACTGGACCGCGCCGGGCGTGCTGATCGCCGCGCTGCTCGTGGCCGGCCCCCGATCGGCAACGGTCGTCCCGGGCGAGGCGGCCGTCCGGGGAAAGGCGCTTCCGGCCTGCGCCTCCGGCGGCGCCTCGACCCACGCCCCTACGGCACCGGCCGGGCCCGACACTCCCGGCGCCTGCCGGGCGAACGGACCGATCCTCGAATCGGGCGTCCAGCTGGCCAAGCCCGCCGAGGCCGGCTTGACCCCCGCCGGCTACCACCACCTGGGCGCCAACACCAGCGGCGAGTGGAGCGGCGTGTCCGGCCGGATCTCGGTCGTCAACGGCTCGGTCCGAGCGCGGACGTACGACTTCGTGGCCAGCCGGTTCATGGTCAAGCGGGACCTGGGCGGCGGCACCATCGCCTGGCTGGAGGCCGGCTGGGCGGAGACCGGGTGGGCCGGTGTCGGCGCCCCGCACATCTACACGTTCAACACCAACACCAAGACCTGGCAGTTCTACAACCAGTACGACATCAAGGCGGGCGACCGGATCTGGATCGACGTCCACAGCGACACCGACAGCGTGTGGGGCGCCTGGCTGTGGTGGAACAACCGGTGGAACCTGCTCACCGCCCAGAAACTCCCGATCGGCTCGAGCGCCTACGTCGAGCAGTACGTCGAGGTGCACGTCGACGAAAGCCGCCCGACCCGCGTCGACGTGCCACCGGTGACGATCGACAACGTGCAGCTCAAGCCGGCCGGCGGCGGCCAGACCCAGTACTGGCGGGCCGATGTGCCGACGCTCACGGGGACCGGCCCGGGCGATCAGCAGCGGACCGGCGGCTTCTGCCTCAACTGGATCAACCCGTACGACACCTGGACGGCCGGCGACTGCGGCGACAACGGCGGCGGCCTGCTGATCACCAAGCCGGCGTCCGCGCCGTCGGGCGAGGCCGAGGTGGTCCGGCCCGCAACCGCCCCGACCAGCGCCGCGCCGAGCGTCTCGGCGAGCCCGGCCCCCGCCGCGGCGACATCAACCGCCGTTCCCGAGCCCGCCGTAACGCCGACGACCGCGCCGACGACCGCGCCGGCACCGGCACCGTCAAGACGCCCGGGCCTGCTCGGCAGCCTGCTGGGCCGGTAGCTACCGGCCCCGGGTGCGGGCAAGGGCCGCCGGCAAGGGCCGCCGGCAAGGGCCCTCCGAACGGGCGGAAGGGCCCAGAAAAGGCCGCTAGACGGGCGGAAGGGCCCAGGAAAGGCCGCTAGACGGCCGGCACCGGCGCCGGAAACGGCTGCCGGAACGTGAAGGCGTCCGGGGTCGGACCGTCGGCCCACAGGCGGCCGAGCCGGGAGATACCCGCGCGCAGGGTGGGCCACCGACCGGCCGGAAGCCACCACATCACCAACGCGTCGCGGTGCCCGTGCGGGACGAACCACTCGCGGCGGCGGCGCAGGTAGTCGAGGTGAGCACTCTGGTAGGCGAAGGCCCGGAGGTGTTCCACCGACTCCCAGACCGAGAGCGTGAAGATCGTGCGGGGGTCGGCGGGCAGCCGGATCGTGCCGTCGCCGGTCTCGCCGGCGAGCCGCCACACGAAGCCGGGCGAGCGGTCGGCCAGGTCGTTCATCAGCGTGACGCCCTGAACGAAGTCGGCCATCGACGGGTCGTCCAGCGGAGCTGACAGGCGGGCGTTGTTCATCTGGGCCAGGTGAAAAGCGCTCATGCCCGCCAGCACATCAGCCGCCCACTCTAATGTCAATCAGATTGTTTTTTAGAAACCGTGACGCAGCAGCGCCCCGGAGCGGCCTCCATCCGGGCTACCCACTCGCCGCCGGCCAGAAGCCCGGTGATCAGCGCCAGGTTCATCCCGCAGATCACCGGCGGGAACTGCTCGGCCAGCCGATGGAAGGGACAGTTGCGCAGCTCGATCCGTTCCGGGCCGTCCGGCATCGGCGCGTAGCCGTACGCGGTCAACAGCTCGGTGACCTCCGAGGGTGCGGAGGCGTCCCGGCCGTGCCGCTGCGCGACCTGGTAGAGGACCTCCTCGGCCCCGGCCTGCTCCAGCGCTTCGGCGAGCAGTTCGGCCGCGGTGCGATAGGCCCGCGGGGGCACGC
This sequence comes from Actinoplanes sp., assembly GCA_036402935.1. Lineage (GTDB taxonomy): Bacteria > Actinomycetota > Actinomycetes > Mycobacteriales > Micromonosporaceae > Actinoplanes. Next base: position 11,508 of record DASWRZ010000438.1, on the reverse strand, counting down.
TGACGGCGCGCTCGGCCGCGGCGACCCGATAGAGCTTGGCCGGACGCCCGGCGCCGGGTCCGGTCTTTCCCGACCTTCTCGCGTACGACGTATCGAGCAATCCAGCCGCGACGAGTTTGTCGAGGTGGAACGCGGCCAGGGTGCGGCCGATGCCGAGCGCCTCGGCCACCTCGTCCCGCCCGACCGGCGCGGTCGCGTCCGCCACCAGCCGGTAGGCCTGCCGCCGCACCCGATCGGCGAGGCTGGCCAGCGCGTCGAGATCGTCGAGGTCTTCGCTCACCGGCCAATCGTATTGTCAATACGAGTTGGCGTTACATGCCGCCCGGGTTGGCGTACGAGTGCAGGCCCGAGAAGAACAGGTTGACCCCGAACAGGTTCATCAGCATGGTCGCGAAGCCGAGCAGCGCGATCCACGTCGCCACCGTCCGCTTGACGCTCGGGGTCGACCGGGCGTGCAGGTAGGCCGCGTAGACCACCCACGAGATGAACGCCCAGACCTCCTTGGGGTCCCAGCCCCAGTAGCGGCCCCAGGACGCCTCGGCCCACAGCGGCCCGGCGATCAGCGCCCCGAACGTGAACAGCGGGAACGCGAACGCGTGCAGCCGGAAGGTCAGCCGCTCGAGCATCACGGCGTCCGGGATGTTGCGGCCGAGCGAGTAGGGGAACTTGCGCTTGCCCTGGTCGTACCCGTTGCGGATGAGAAACATCGAGGCCGGCACCGCGCCGATCAGGAAGATCCCGGAGGCGAGGATGACGGTCGAGACATGGATGACGAACCAGTACGAGTGCAGGGCCGGCACCAGCGGCCCGACCGGGGTGTAGGCCACCATGCCGGCCGCCCCGAGCAGCACCACCAGGCCCAGCGTGGCGAAGAGGCCGAGGTGGCGTACGGCCGGCTTGCGCAGCACGATGCCCGCCCAGACGGCCGACCCTACGAAGGTGGCCGAGAGGATGTACTCGTACATGTTTCCCCAGGGCATGCGGTCGGCCGCGATGCCTCGGGTGGTGAGCGCGCCCAGGTGGAGCAGGACGGCCAGGAGGTTGATCCCGACCGCGATCCGCCCGGCCAGCTCGCCGGCGTTTCTGCCCTGCGGCGGCAGGTCGTCGGCCGGCGGGAACACATCCGCATCCGCGTTGTCGGCCACCGGGTTGTCGGCCATCGGGGCATCGGCCACCGGGGCACCGGCCCCCACGAGCGCGCGGGCAGGGCGTACCGCGGCCCGGCCGATGCGGCTGCGCTTGCCGAACGCGTACTCCCCCGCGTAACACACCATCGCGACCAGGTAGGCCAGGACGGTGAGCGCCATCAGGTGGTTGGACAACTCCGCCATCAGGGTGTCCCTTCCTCGGCGGCCTTCACGAGAGCCTTGAACTCGTCGGAGAAACCGGGATAGTCGGTGCGCGGCAGGCCACCGGACGTCAACAAGGTACCGCCGCCGGCGTCGGTCGAACCTGGCAGGGCGCGGAACCAGACCCGCCGCCGGCGCACGGACAGCGAGAGCATCAGCCCGAGCAGTCCGAGCACGGCCCCGACCAGCACCATCTGCTGGGTCGGGTCATAGCGGATGGTCAGCGTGGCGAACGGCTGCAGGCCGACGAACTCCAGCTTGGTGCCGTCGTCCAGGGTCCAACTCTGCCCGACCTTGAGTTCGTGCGGGCGTACGCCGCTGATGTTCTTGAGATCGCCGGAGGCGATCTGGTCCTGGTTGAGCGAGTAGACCGAGCCCGGGGTGCCGACGTCGAGCCCGAGGTCACCGCGGTAGGCGGTGAGGAACAGCGCCGGATCGTCGGCGGCCGGGAACGACGAGGTCGCGCTGCCGTCCTTGGCCACCGTGGGCAGGAACCGTCCCTCGAAGCCGATCTGCAGCGTGGAGTCGCGCTTGTCGGTCTTCGGGTCCATGTTGATGTCCGGGAACTGGATCGCGCCCTCGGAGGTCTGGTTCTGGTCGATCGGCAGGAACGGGGCGACCTTGGTCTGCGAGACACCGAAGCGATCGGTGTAGCGCACCACCGGTGCGAACCCGTGACCGAGGAGATGCACGTTGGCGTGGTGCAGCCGCAGCGTGTGGTTGACCGTGAACGTGTGCTGGACCCAGGGACCGTCGCCCTGCTGGGCGAGCACGGTCGCGTCGAACGTCTTCGGCTCGCCGCTGGTCTGGTAGGTCGCGGTGAAGTCGGTCAGCTTGAGGCAGAAGTCGGGCAGGTCGGAGGGGCCGACGCGGGGGCCGAGCGTGGACTCGTCGTACTGCGCGACCGAGTTGCAGAAGCCCTGGTCGGCCCCGCCGACGAGGATGCGGTCGCCGTGCCAGCCGTACCAGTGCCCGAAGCCCACCCCGATCAGCACCGCGAGCAGCGCGAAGTGGAAGAGCAGGTTGCCGGTCTCCCGGAGATAGCCCTTCTCGGCCGCCACGGTGAAGCCGCCGTCGGCCTGCTCACGGACCTTGGTGCGGAACCGGCGCCGGCGCATCAGCTTGGCCACGGCCTCGGCCACCTCGGCCGGATTCTCCGGCCTCGCGGCCTCGGGAGAACTCTGCGGCAGGCGGTCCAGACGCTTCGGGGCCTCCGGCGGGACCGTACGCAGGGCGCGTACGTGATCGAGCAGACGTGGAATCACGCAGCCGATCAGGGACGTGAAGAGCAGGAGATAGATGGCCGCGAACCACGGAGAGCCGTAGACCTCGAACCCGCCCAGCCGAGCCAGCCACGGCGCCAGCTGAGGGTGCGCCGTGTAGTACTGGTCGACCTTCTCGGGGCTGACCGCGCGCTGCGGGAACACGGAGCCGGGAATGGCCGCGACGGCGAGCAGGAAGAGCAGCACCAACGCCGTACGCATGCTGGTGAGCTGACGCCACGAGTTGCGCAACAGCGCCCACAGCCGGTTGGTGGGGGGCGGGGGCGGCGCGGCGGACAGCGCCTCGCGCTCCTCGACGATCGTCACAGCAGGGTTCCCGTTCCTCCGGAGAAGTCGAACGTCGTCTTCAGCCAGACCAGGAAATGGTCCCACCCGCCGGTGATCAGGGCGATGCCGACCAGGACGAGCAGCACACCGCCGACCCGGGTGACCCACCGGCTGTTGCGGCGGACCGCCCGGAAGATCCCGAGCAGCTTGCGGAAGAAGAGTCCGAAGAGCACGAACGGCACGCCCAGCCCGGCGCTGTACGCGAGCGCGAGCACGACCGCCCGGCTGGTCTCGCCGCTGGTGGTGGCCAGTCCGATCACGGCGGCCAGGGTCGGACCGACGCAGGGCAGCCAGGACAGCGCGAAAACCGCCCCGAAGACGGGAGCGCCGATCAGCCCGGCCGCCGGCAGCTTGCTGATGCGGGCCTCGCGCTGCAGGCCGGGGATCAGGCCCAGGTAGCCGAGGCCGAGCACGATGATCACTGCGCCGATCACCACGTCGAGAATCCGCTGGTGGCTCTGCAGCGTGAAGCCGATGTTGGCGACCAGGGTCACGACCAGCGTGAAGACGACCGCGAAGCCGAACACGAACAGCGACGTGCCGGCCAGGATGCGGCCGCGTACCCGGGTCGCCGAGCGGGTCTGCACGGCGACCCCGCCACCGCCTTCGGCTTGCTGCTCGGCCTTCTGGGTGGCATCGAGGTCGGCGCCCGCCAGGCCGGTCACATAGGACAGATAGCCGGGTACCAGCGGAAGGACACACGGCGAGAGGATGCTCACCAGGCCCGCGATCGCGGCGAACAGGACCGCGAGCAGCAGCGGGCCGCCGGCCGCGGTGTTGTGGAAGTAGGCGCCCATCAAGCAGCGCCTTTAGTCGACTTGAGGGTGGTGGGCGGGGCGGCTGGAGGGGCCTCCGCGGCGACCTTCTGGACCATCGGCAGCAGTTCGGTGTAGACCGTGGCGTCGCGGATCGCGTACGCGATGCGGCCCTGCCGGTCGATGATCAGCGTCTGCGGCGTGGCCGTCTGCGTCACGTCGAACTGCAGCGCGACCTTGCCGTCGAAGTCGTAGATGCTCGGGTACGTCGACCGGCCGCGCACGAACGCCTTGGCCGCGTCCTTGTCGTCGCGCGAGTCGATGCCCAGGAAGGCCACGCCCGTGGACCGCGTCTCCTGGTAGGTCTTCTCGAGGTCGTCGGCCTCGGCCCGGCACGGCGCGCACCACGAGCCCCAGAAGTTGACCACCACGACCTTGCCCTTGTCACTGGCCAGGTCATAGGCGGTGCCGTCGAGCAGCTCGCCCTTGACGTCCTTCTTGATCGGTGTGCGCTGGTCGGGAGCGCACTCGACGACGGTGTCCTTGGTCGTGCACTTGCCAGCCCAGTTGTCGCCGCTGCCGCAGCCGGCCAGCGCCCCGGTCGCGAGGGCGGCGGTGATCAGCAGGGCGGCGAGACGGCGCATTTCCTAGGCTCCCTTGGCGGTCTTGGCCGAGGCCGAGAGCGCGACCAGGTGGGCCGCGGGCTCGGAGTAATCGATGCCGACCACCTTCGACCCCTCGAACCGGAACGAGGTCAGGCTGGCCAGGCCGCACTGCCGGCGGCGCGGGTCGTGCCAGAGGCGCTTTTTTTCCACGTAGCGGCGCAGCGTCCAGATCGGCAGCTGATGCGACACGCAGACCGCCTCATGGCCCTCGGCCGCGACCCGGGCCGCCTGGAGCGCGGCGAACATCCGCTCGGCGATCGCCAGGTAGGCCTCGCCCCAGGACGGGGTGATCGGGTCGCGCAGGACCCACCAGTGCCGGGGGTTGGTCAGCGCGCCGTCGCCGACCGACACGCGCTTGCCCTCGAAGTAGTTCCCGCTCTCGATCAGCCGGGTGTCGGTGGCGATGTCGAGCTTGAACTCGCCCGCGATCGGCTCGGCGGTCTCCTGGGCGCGCTCGAGCGGGCTCGCGACCACGTGGGTCACGTCGCGCCCGGAAAGCGCCTCGGCGGCCGCCTTGGCCATCTGCTTGCCCAGCTCGGAGAGGTGGAAGTCGGGCAACCGACCGTACAGAATCTTGCTGGGGTTGTAGACCTCGCCGTGCCGCATCACGTGCACGGTCGTCCTGGTCGGTTCGCTCACTCTGCGTGCTCCCCCGTCAGCCGCCGCGCTGTACCTGCCGCTCTGGCCGCGTGGGGCAGAGCAGCGGCGATGTGTTCCAACGCCTCGTCGTCGAGCGCCGTCGAGACGAACCACGACTCGAACGAACTCGGCGGCAGGTAGACCCCGCGCGAGAGCATCTCGTGGAAGAACGCCTTGAATGCCGCCTGGTCCTGGGTCTTGGCCGAGTCGTAGTCGACCACGTCCACGTCGGTGAAGAAGATCGAGAACATGTTGCCGGCGAACGACAGACGGTGCGTGACGCCGGCCGTGTTGAGAGCCTGGGAGGCGAGCGCGCCGACGGTCGCCGACAGCTCGTCGAGGCGCTTGTAGACGCCGTCGTCGGCCAGCCGCAGCGAGGCCAGGCCGGCCGCGCAGGCCAACGGGTTTCCGGACAGCGTGCCGGCCTGGTAGACCGGGCCGGCCGGGGCGAGCCGCGACATGATCTCGCGACGCCCGCCGAACGCGGCCGCGGGCAGGCCACCGCCCATCACCTTGCCGAAGGTGAACAGGTCGGCGTCGACCGGGTCGAGGCCGGCCCAGCCGCCGGCCGAGACCCGGAAGCCGGTCATCACCTCGTCGACGATGAGCAGCGCGCCGTGGGCATGCGCGATCTCGGCCAGGCGCTGGTTGAAGCCCTCGCGCGGGGCGACCACGCCCATGTTGCCGGCCGCCGCCTCGGTGATGATCGCCGCGATCTCGGCGCCCTCGGCGGCGAACACTGTTTCAACCGCGGAGACGTCGTTGTAGGGCAGCACCAAAGTCTCGGAGGCGGCCGCGCCGGTCACGCCGGGCGAGTCGGGCAGACCGAGCGTGGCGACGCCCGAACCGGCCGCGGCCAGCAGCGCGTCGACGTGGCCGTGGTAGCAGCCGGCGAACTTCACGATCTTGGAGCGGCCGGTGAAGCCGCGGGCCAGCCGGATCGCGGTCATCGTGGCCTCGGTGCCCGAGTTGACCAGGCGTACCTGGTCGACCGAGGTGCGGCGCACGATCTCCTCGGCCAGGTCGACCTCACCCGGGGTCGGGGTGCCGAAGCTGGTGCCCCGGGCGGCCGCGGCCTGCACCGCGGCGATGATCTCGGGGTGCGCGTGGCCGTGGATCAGCGGGCCCCACGAGCACACCAGGTCGACGTAGCGCCGGCCGTCGGCGTCGGTCATCCAGGCGCCGGAGCCGTGGGCCATGAATCGGGGCGTGCCGCCGACCGCTCGGAAAGCACGCACGGGTGAATTGACCCCGCCGGGCACGACGGCCGAGGCGCGGTCGAACAGGGCCTGAGAGGCCGGGGCGTCCTGCGGGTAGGGCAGGCCCTCGGCGCGGTATGAGGTGGTCACAGCAGATCCCATTCTGTCAGCGCGGTCTGACCGGATTCTCAAGAGGGTTGTTCACATCACCGCTGGATGTCCGGATGCGCCCGATCTCATGGTCGCCCAGCGGGCCGATCGGGACCGGAGACGATAGGCTCAGCCTCGTGGAGCGGCCGGAGCTTTCCATAGCGGTTCAGCGTGCGCCCGACGAGGTCGTCTTCCACCTCGCCGGGGAGATCGACGTGCTCACGGTCACCAACCTCTCGGCGCTCGTCAACGAGACGGTGGCCGCCGAGCCGCCCGCGCGCATCGTGCTCGACATGTCCGGGGTCACCTTCTGCGACTCACAGGGCCTGGGCACGCTGGTCGTGCTCAGCCGCAAGGCCCAGCATGCCGGATCGCTCCTCGCACTGACCAATGTCGGTGATTTCCTGATGCGCGTGCTCGACATCACCGGCCTGCGCAGCGCCCTGATGATCAGCACGGCCTCCTGAAGCACAGCCTCCTGAAGCACGGCCTCCTGAAGCACGGCCTCCTGAAGCACGGCCCTCCTGAAGCACGGCCTCCTCACGGGTTGCCTTGACGCCGATGTAAAGGCCTAGCGTCGGTCCGGACAGAAGAGGGGCGACGCATGCTGATCGGTGAGCTGGCCGAACGGGCCGGAACGAGCCCTCGCACGCTGCGTTACTACGAGGAGCAGGGCCTGATGCGGCCCCGGCGGGACGCCAACGGTTACCGGCAGTACGACGATGCCGAACTGCGGGTCGTCACCGAGATCCGGGCCCGTCTCGCGGCCGGCTTCGGGCTCGAGGACATCCGACCGTTCGTCGAATGTCTCCGGGCCGGCAACGAGTCGGGACACGTCTGCCCCGACTCGGTGGTGGTGCTGCGCCGCAAGCTCGCCGAGGTCGACGGCTATCTCGACCAGCTCACCGAGGTCCGCGACCGGCTGCGCGCCCAGCTAACCCAGGCACAGCGAAATCAGGCCCAACGCAGTCAGGCCGAGCGCAATCAGGCCGAGCGCAATCAGGCCGAGCGCAATCAAGCCGAGCGCCATCAAGCCGAGCGCCATCAAGCCGAGCGCGATCAAGCCGTCGAACACCGGGAGACCCGATGCCGGAAACTGCCCTGACCGTCCTCACCGACGAGACCTTCGCCACCACCGTCCGGGATTCCCGGGTGCCGGTGGTGGTCGACTTCTGGGCCGAATGGTGCCCGCCCTGCGGCCCGATGGCCCGCCACCTGGCCGAGCTGGCCGGCGAGTTCGAGGGCCGCCTGCTGATCGCCAAAATCAACGCCGACGACAACCCCGAAACGATGAGAGCCTACCGGGTCATGTCGATGCCCACGCTGCTCTTCTTCGAGCGCGGCGCGGTCGTCAACTCCCTGGTCGGGTTGCGGCCCAAGACGGTGCTGCGGCAGGCCTTGAGCGCGGTGCTCACCCCGTACGTCAATAGCTGACGCCTAATTTCCCCAGCGCGCCTTCTCCAGCAGCGCCAGCGCGACGGCGGCGGCATCGTCGCCGCCGGAGCGCAGCGCCCGGGCCGCCTCGTCGACCGTGTCGGTCAGTTTCTGCCACTGCGCGTCACGCTCGCGGGTCGCGTCGCCCTGGGCCTTGAGCTGCTGGGTCTTGGTCCACAGCTCGACGAAGATGGAGACCTTGGCCCGCAGCACCCATGGGTCGAAGGGCTTGGTCAGATAGTCGACCGCACCGACCGCGTAGCCGCGCAGCGCGAGCTGCGCGTCGCGGTCGGCGGCGGTGAGGAAGAGGATCGGTACGTGCCGGGTGCGCTCCCGCCGCTTGATGTGGCTGGCCGTCTCGAAGCCGTCCATGTTGGGCATCTGCGCGTCGAGCAGGATGACCGCGAAGTCATCGGTGAGCAGCTGTTTCAGGGCCGCCTCACCGCTCTCGACCGCGACCGGCGTCACCGGCAGGCCCTGAAGGATGGCCTCCAGAGCAAGCAGATTGTCCTTGCGGTCGTCGACCAGCAAGGCCTTGGCACGTTCCGGCACTACCCCTCCCTCAGCCACGCTCCGGTTCCGCGGTCTCGGCATTGACCCAGCGCGCCATCAGTTCGATCAGCTCGTCCAAGTCGACAGGCTTGGTGATGTAGTCGCTGGCGCCGGCCGCGAGGGCCGACTCACGGTCACCGGGCATGGCCTTCGCGGTAAGGAACACTACCGGTAGATCCTGGAAGCGCTGATTGCGCCGGATGCCCCGAGTGGTCTCGTAGCCGTCCTGGTCGGGCATCATCGCGTCCATCAGGACGATGTCGACCTCCGGGTGCTCGGCCAGCAGGCGTACGCCGTCCACGCCGTTGTCGGCGTAGAGAACGTTGAGCCCGTGCATCTCCAGCGCGCTGGTCAGGGCGAACACGTTGCGGACGTCGTCGTCGACGATCAGCACCGTCGCGCCGTCGAGCTGCCGGCTGGCCGGGGTGACCACGTGCCCCTCGATCTCGGCGTGCTGCGTCAGCGCCGGCGGCAACTCCATCAGCGGAAGGTCGAGCGAAGCCGGGGCCGACTGCACGACCACGGTGGTCGGCGGCAGGCCGACCGCGCTGATCGACGGCATCGAGTCGGGGGTCAGCGCGTCGGGCATGTAGAGCGTGAAGGTCGAGCCCTCGCCGGGCCGGGACGACACCACGATCGTGCCGCCGAGCAGGGCGGCCAGGTCGCGGCTGATCGACAGGCCGAGGCCGGTGCCGCCGTACTTGCGGGTCGTGGTGCCGTCGGCCTGCTGGAACGGCTCGAAGATGATCGCCAGCTTCTCGTCGTTGATGCCGATGCCGGTGTCGGCGACCGAGAACCCGATGACCTGCCGGGCCGCGCTCAGCGCCGGCACGTCGAAGTCGGTGTTGGGCGGCGCCGCGAAGATGGTCAGCGTCACCGCGCCGGAATCGGTGAACTTGACCGCGTTGGAGAGCAGGTTGCGCAGGATCTGCTGGAGCCGCTGCGAGTCGGTGACGATCGAGGCGGGCAGGCCGCCGTCGACCGAGACCCGGAAGTCGAGGCCCTTCACCTGCGCCTGCGGGATGAACGCCTGCTCGACGTAGCTGCGGACGCCGTTGAAGTCGACCTGGTCGGGCTCGACGTCCATCCGGCCCGCCTCGATCTTGGCGAGGTCGAGGATGTCGTCGATCAACGAGAGCAGGTCGGAGCCGGCGCTGTGGATCGTGCGGGCGAACTCGATCTGCTTCTCGCTCAGGTTGGCCTCGGCGTTGTCGGCCAGCAGACGGGCCAGCAGGAGCATCGAGTTGAGCGGGGTGCGCAGCTCGTGGCTCATGTTGGCCAGGAACTCCGACTTGTAGGCGCTCGCCCGGGACAGCTGCTGAGCCTGCTGCTCCAGGTCGAGCCGGGCCAGCTCGATCTCGCGGTTCTTCGTCTCGATGTTGGCCTTCTGCTCACTGAGCAGCTGCGCCTTGTCTTCCAGCTCGGCGTTGGTGCGCTGGAGCTCGGCCGACTGGTCCTGCATCTCGCGAGCCAGCCGCTGGGACTGGGCCAGCAGCTCTTCCGTACGCCGGTTGGCCTGGATCGTGTTGAGCGCGACCCCGATGGTGGCGACCAGACGCTCGAGGAACGTCAGGTGCAGCCCGGAGAAGGCGGCCACCGAGGCGAACTCGATCACGCCGAGCATCTCGCCCTCGAACAGCACCGGCAGCACGACCAGGTCGTTGGGCGGCATCGACATCAGGCCGGAGCGCATGGTCAGGATGCCGTCGTGGGTGGCCCGCACCCGGATCGTGCGGCGGGAGACCGCGGCCTGGCCGACCAGCCCCTCGCCCGGCCCGAAGGTGACCTCGTGGTTACGGGCGACGTAGCCGTACGATGCGGCCAGCCGCAGCCGCATCACCGCCTGCTCGTTGTCGACCAGGAAGAACGCGCCGAGCTGGGCGTCGACCAGCGGCGTCACCTCGGTCATGATCATGCGGCAGACCTCGCCGAGATCGCGCTGGCCCTGGAGCAGGCCGCCGATGCGGGCCAGGTTGGAGTCGAGCCAGCCCTGCTCCGCGTTGGCCTTGGTGGTCTCGCGGAGCGTGACGATCATCTGGTTGATGTTGTCCTTCAGCTCCGCGACCTCGCCCTGGGCCTCGACCGCGATGCTCTGGGTCAGGTCACCGCGGGTCACCGCGGTCGACACCTCGGCGATCGCGCGCAGCTGGATGGTCAGCGTCGAGGCAAGCTGGTTGACGTTGTCGGTGAGGTCCTGCCAGGTGCCCGACACGCCCTTGACCTGGGCCTGGCCGCCCAGCTTGCCCTCGACGCCGACCTCCCGGCCGACCCGGGTGACCTCGGTGGCGAACGACGACAGCTGGTCGACCATCGTATTGACCGTGTCTTTGAGCTCCAGGATCTCGCCCCGGGCGTCGACCGTGATCTTCTGCGAGAGATCGCCCTTCGCGACCGCGGTGGTCACCGAGGCGATGTTGCGGACCTGGGCGGTCAGGTTGGACGCCATGTAGTTGACGTTGTCGGTCAGGTCACGCCACGTGCCGGCCACCCCACGCACCTGGGCCTGACCACCGAGCTTGCCCTCCGAACCCACCTCGCGAGCCACCCGCGTGACCTCGTCGGCGAACGACGACAACTGGTCGACCATGATGTTCACGGTGCTCTTGAGTTCGAGAATCTCGCCCTGCGCGTCGACCGTGATCTTCTGCGACAGGTCACCCTTCGCGACCGCGGTCGAGACGCTCGCGATGTTGCGGACCTGGGCGGTCAGGTTGGACGCCATGTAGTTGACGTTGTCGGTCAGGTCACGCCACGTGCCGGCCACCCCACGCACCTGGGCCTGACCACCGAGCTTGCCCTCCGAACCCACCTCACGGGCCACCCGCGTGACCTCGTCGGCGAACGACGACAACTGGTCGACCATCGTGTTGACCGTGGTCTTGAGCTCGAGGATCTCGCCGCGGGCATCGACCGTGATCTTCTGCGACAGGTCACCCTTCGCCACGGCGGTGGTGACGCTGGAGATGTTGCGGACCTGGCTGGTCAGGTTGGACGCCATGTAGTTGACGTTGTCGGTGAGGTCCTTCCACATGCCGGACACGCTGCGCACCTGGGCCCGGCCGCCGAGGTTGCCCTCGGTGCCGACCTCGCGGGCCACGCGCGTCACCTCGTCGGCGAACGACGACAACTGGTCGACCATCGTGTTGACCGTGGTC
>DASWRZ010000437.1:0-2148 GCA_036402935.1 Actinoplanes sp. | reverse complement strand
CCGAATGGGCGCTCGTGTTGCTCGCCACACTTCGCACCGCGCTCGCCGGCACGAAGGCCGAAATGGTGCTTTTCGTGCACGACGAGGTGGTCGTCCACTGCCCGGCGGAGATCGCCGACGAGGTCGTCTCCGCAGTTCAGGCGAGTGCCGAGCAGGCCAAACGGCTGCTGTTCGGCGACACCCCGGTGCGTTTCCCGCTCGACGTCTCAGTGGTTGGTGCTTACTCCGATGCGAAGTGAAAATCGGGTATCTTTAGCAGCCCGGACGAGAGGCGCTGCAACGGGGGCCAGCCTCCGCCACGCTCGTCCGCCTCTTTCCGCGCTCCTGGTGGGAGAGGTGAAAAACCCCGACCAAGGGCGCCTCCGTTGTCACCCGGAGGTGGTCGGTATGGAGAGAAGTGCGACAACTGCTGAGCTGCGGCGCCTGCTGAGCGAGCGGATCCTGGTGCTCGACGGCGCCTGGGGCACGATGCTCCAGGCGGCCAAGCTGAAGCCCGACGACTTCCGGGCCGATGGGATCATTCCTCCCGATTTCCCCCAGGACGTCACCGGCGACCCCGATCTGCTCAACCTGACCCGGCCCGATCTGATCCTCGACGTCCACCGGCAGTACCTGGCCGCCGGCGCCGACATCACGACGACCAACACGTTCACCGCGACCAGCATCGGCCAGGCCGACTACGGCCTCGAGTCGAAGGTCCGCGAGATGAACGTCCGCGGCGCCCAGCTGGCCCGGCAGGCGGCCGACGAGGCCGGGGGCCGGCGTTTCGTCGCCGGTTCGGTCGGCCCGCTCAACGTCACCCTGTCGCTCTCGCCGCGGGTCGACGACCCGGCCTTTCGCGCGGTCACCTTCGACCAGGTCAAGGCCGCCTATGCCGAGCAGATCGAAGCGTTGGTCGAGGGCGGCGTCGACCTGCTGCTGATCGAGACGATCTTCGACACGCTGAACGCGAAGGCGGCGGTCGCGGCGGCCCGCGAGGTCGCGCCCGATCTGCCGCTCTGGCTCTCGGTCACGATCGTCGACCTGTCCGGGCGCACGCTCTCCGGCCAGACCGTCGAGGCGTTCTGGCGGTCGATCGAGCGGGCCCAGCCGCTGGTCGTGGGCGTCAACTGCGCGCTCGGCGCGGCCGAGGCCCGGCCGCACGTGGCCGAGCTGGCCCGCATTTCCGACAGCTTCGTCGCGGCCCACCCCAACGCGGGTCTGCCCAACGCGTTCGGTGGCTATGACGAGACTCCGGTGCAGACCGCCGAGTTGCTCGGCGAGTTCGCCGGGGCCGGTCTGGTCAACATCGTGGGCGGTTGCTGCGGCACGACCCCGGCGCACATCGGGAAGATCGCCGAAGCGGTCAAGAACGCGCGGCCCCGACAGATCGACGTGCCGAAGGAGACCACCCGCTTCAGTGGCCTCGAGCCGTTCGCGATCGGCCCCGACACCGGCTTCGTGATGATCGGCGAGCGCACCAACGTCACCGGCTCGGCCCGGTTCCGTCGCCTGATCGAGGCCGACGACTACCAGGGCGCCGTCGCCGTGGCCGTCGAACAGGTGCGCGGCGGCGCCAACCTGCTCGACGTCAACATGGACGCCGACCTGCTCGACAGCGAGCAGGCGATGACCACGTTCCTCAACCTGATCGCCACCGAGCCCGAGGTCGCCCGCATCCCGGTGATGATCGACAGCTCGAAGTGGAGCGTGCTCGAGGCCGGCCTCAAGTGCGTGCAGGGCAAGGGCGTGGTCAACTCGATCAGCCTCAAGGAGGGCGAGGAGACCTTCCTCAAGCAGGCCCAGCAGATCCGCAACTTCGGCGCCGGTGTGGTCGTGATGGCCTTCGACGAGCGGGGCCAGGCCGACACCCGGGACCGCAAGGTCGCGATCTGCGGCCGGGCCTACGATCTGCTGGTCAACGAGGCCGGCTTCGCCCCCGACGACATCATCTTCGACCCGAACGTGCTGGCCGTCGCGACCGGCATCAGCGAGCACAACGGCTACGCCAAGGCGTTCATCGAGGCACTTCCGCTGATCAAGGAGCGCTGCCCGGGCGTCCGCACCAGCGGCGGCATCTCCAACCTGTCGTTCTCGTTCCGCGGCAACGACGTGGTGCGCGAGGCGATGCACTCCGCGTTCCTCTACTACGCGGTCCAGGCCGGCCTC
>DASWRZ010000436.1:0-4322 GCA_036402935.1 Actinoplanes sp. | reverse complement strand
ATGTCGGCGAGATCGGAATTGGCCCGGTTCCTGCGCGAGAGGCGGGCGCTGCTGCGCCCGGACGACGTGGGCCTGCCCGCGGACGGGTTGCGCCGGACGCCCGGGTTGCGCCGCGAGGAGGTGGCCGAGCTGGCGAACATGTCGGTCGACTACTACGTGCGGCTGGAGCAGGCGCACGGGCCGCACCCGTCGGCCCGGATCCTCGACTCGCTCACCGCCGCGCTGCGGCTGGACGCGGCCGAGCGGCTGCACCTGTTCCGGCTCGCCGGCGCCGATCGTCAGTAACGCCTCCGAGGAGTTCGGGGCGATCGCGGTGTCCCGGCTGCGGGCGTCGGCGGTGCGCTATCCGCGTGACCGTCGGCTGGACGACGACCAGCAGGTCGTCTTCGTGACCGCCGATCCGGGCTCGCCGACCGCGCGGGCCTTCAGGGCGCTCCTCTAGTTTCAGCATCGCGTCAGGACCGTTTCAACGCTGAGTGACATCGTTCCCGGGACTTCCCGACCTTTGGAGGAACGAATGTCCAGACGCGTCTCGGCGGTAACGGCGGCCGTGATCCTTGGCGCCGCGCCCTTCGCTTTCGCGCAGTCCGCTTCGGCGGCGACACCCGGTTGCTACGGGGACTGCAAACCCGGGGTGGTCCGATCCCAGGGCGTACTCAAGTACGACACCCTTCCCGGCTTCAACGACCAGGTCACGGTGTTCGCCGGCGACCTCGCCCTGATGGTGACCAACCCGGCCTCCACGATGACCGCCGGCCCCGGATGCACCCTGGTCAACTCGCATCAGGCCCGCTGTGACGTGGCCTTCTCGCTCTCGGTCCGCACCCTGGACGGCGACGACACGATCACGAACGCCACCGCCCTTGCGTCCCTGCTCCGGGCGGGCGACGGCAACGACCGGGTGTTCGGCGGTACGGGCGACGACACCCTGGTCGGCGGGTTCGGCAGCGATCTGCTTCAGGGCGGCCCGGGCTCCGACACCGTCAGTTATTCGGAGATCTCGAACCGGCTCGGCGTCCGGGCCGACCTCGACGGCGCGGTCGGTGACGACGGCAGCTCCGAGGACGGGCCGGCGGGCGCCCGGGACACCATCGCGGCGGACGTGGAGAACCTGGAGGGAACCGGCACCAACGACGTGCTGATCGGCAACACCGGCCCGAACGTCATCGACGGCTCGGGCGGCAACGACCAGGTTCAGGGGCTGGGCGGCGACGACACGCTCACCGCCGACGGCGGCGGCTCGATCGACGGCGGCGTCGGCGCCGACCTGTGCACGTCCGACGTTCGTCTCGTGCCGATCGCGCCGGACAAGTTCCTCAACTGCGAACGGACCCAGATCCTCACTCCGTGAGCGCGCCGGTGGGCGGGCCGCCGCCCGCCCCCCGCGGCCGTACCGTCGTCACGGACGACGGTACGGCTCGTGCACTCGACGATCAGGAGTGGTGCACGACGAAGGTGTGGTAGCCGCCGCCGGCGGGCAGTGTGATGCCGGCCGCCCACACCTCGGTCGCCGAACCGGGCACCGCACTGATGCCCCTCATCACCGGCGCACCGTCCGGGCCCACCGGAGTGACCTCCGGCGTCCACGACCTGCCGTTCCAGTGCAGGACCGAGGTGGACCCGCCCGGCGAGCCGGCCGCCCACACACTGGACGAGGAACTCGCGGTCACCGACGCCAACGTGCCGCCGCCGAGATCCGGCAGCGCGGCGAGCGACCACGCGGCGCCGTTCCAGTGCATCGCGATCGGCCGCGCCGGCTGGAAGCCCGAGATGTCGCTGGTGTTCCCGACCGCCCACGCGTCGTTGGCCGAGATCTCCACCACGCCGTTCAGGGCCTGACGGACCCCGCTCGGGGTGGGCACGGCCGGATCGGGACTGGGCACGATGCTCCAGACCGAGCCGTTCCAGTGCATGGTCAGCGTGAACATGTTGCTGTTCGTGCCCTGCGCGCCCTGGGTGTAGCCGACCGCCCAGATGTCGTTGGCGGCGCGCGCCGAGACGGCGGTCAGCGTGGTGCCGGCGAACGTGTTACCGGCCGGCACCGTCGGGACCGGCGTCGGAACGATCGTCCACGCGGAACCGTCCCAATGCTCGACCAGCGCCTGGTTGGCCGCGCTGCGGCCGACCGCCCAGGCGTTCGCGGCGCCCAGGTCGGCGACCCCGAACAGGATCGACTTCGAGCCGCCGGTGGTGACCGGCGTCGCGACCATGGTCCACGCCGTGCCGTCCCAGTGCGCGGCCAGCGGATCGGTGTGGGCGAAACCGGTGCGGTTGGTCGAGCCGACCGCCCAGACATCGTTCGCGGCCGACGCCGAGACCGCGTTCAGCTTCTCGTCGAACCGCATGACGTTCGGCGTCGGCACCCGGGACCAGGCCGTGCCGTTCCAGTGCTCGGCCAGCATGACCTGGCCGTCGTCGTCGTTCGGCCCGATGAAGTTGCCGACCGCCCAGGCGTCGGTGCCGGTCCGCGCGCCGACGGCGTTGAGCACGTTGGAGAACGCCACCTTCTGCGGCGACGGATCGACGGTCGGAGTGATCACCCAGGTCGGCGCGGCGAACACCGGACCGGCCAGGGCGACGGCCGCGCCGGCCGCGGCGAGCACCACGGCCGTACGGCGGGTCTTGGCTTCCATTGCGGATCCCCCCTCCAGAGCGCCGGCCCTCGGCGCCCGGTCTCTTCGACCGGAGCATGCCGAGCAGGGGTGATGCGGCACTGAAGCGGGCCTGAAACGGACCCTAGAAAGCCAGCGCCTCGGGGATCGGGGTGCGGCCGGCGAACACCTCGAACGTCACGCCGACCGTGGCCGGGGTGACCAGGCAGGCGGCGAGGACGGCGGCCACGTCGTCGCGGGGAATCGAGCCGCGGTGGCCCAGGTCGCGGGTGACCCGGACCAGCCCGGTGCCGGGGTCGTCGGTGAGGCCGCCCGGCCGGACGATCGTGTAGTCGAGGCCGCTCGCCACCACGTACGCGTCGGCCTCGGCCTTCGCCTGCAGATAGGGCCGCATCGAGGGCCCGGCCGACGCCGGGTCCTGGGCGCCGATCGAGGAGACCATGACGTAGCGGCGGGCGCCGGTCTCGACGGCCGCGTCGGCCAGCTTGACCGCGCCGCCGAGGTCGACCGTCCGCTTGCGCGCGGGACCGCTGCCCGGCCCTGCGCCGGCCGCGAAGACCACCGCGTCGGCGCCCTTGACGTAGCCGGCCAGCGATTCGTCGTTCTCGAGGTCGCCGATCACCGGGATGGCCCCGACCGCCTGCAGGTCGGCCGCTTGTTCGGCTTTCCGGATCAGGCCGCGGGCCGTGTGCCCGTCGGCCGCCAGCAGCTTGAGGAGTCGGAGCGCGATCTGGCCGTGTCCGCCCGCAACGAGGATGTCCATGGCTCCTTCATACTCCTGGAGTCTCTGAGGGCTGTCACCGATTGAAGGTAGTGCGGCGCCGCTGGCCGGCCTGGTGCTCAGGCCGAGTCGCGGATGACCAGGGTCGGCTGGAAGATGACCGAGCGGGGCAGGCGCCCGGGCGAGGCGATGTGGGCCATCAGGACCTCGGCCATCTCGGCCGCCATCTCCTCGACCGGCTGGCGGATCGTGGTGAGCAACGGGCGGCAGTCGAGGGCGGCGCTGCTGTCGTCGAAGCCGACCACGGCGATGTCGTCGGGCACGCGGCGGCCCATGTCCTGCACCGCGCGGAGGGCGCCCTCGGCCATCAGGTCGCTGGCGACGAAGAGGCCGTCGAGGTCGGGGTGTTCGGTGAGCAGGCGGCGGGCCGACTCCTCGCCGCCGGCCCGGGTGAAGTCGCTCTCGATGGCCGGGACCGGGCCGAGGCCGCGCTGGTCGAGGTACGTGCGGAAGCCCTCGAGGCGGTCGAGGCCGGACGGGATGTCGAGCGGACCGCTGATCGTGGCCAGTCGGCGGCAGCCGCGGCCGATCAGGTGGTCGGCGGCGAGGCGGGCGCCGTAACGCTGGTCGACGTCCACGAAGCTGGCCGGGATCGGCTGGGCCGGGCGGGCCGAGACCACCGCCGGGATGCCGAGGTCGTGCACCTGACGGGGGAGTTCGTCGTGCTCGTGGCTGCTGATCAGCAGTACGCCGTCGACGTGGCCCTGCCGAAGGTAGCGGATGACCTGGTGATGGTCGGTCGAGTCGGTCGGGATGATCACCAGGTGGATGTCGTGGGGGCGCAGGGCCTGGGTCGCGCCGGCGGTGATGCGGCCGAAGTAGGGGTCGGTGAAGATGCGATTCAGGAAGCTGTGGTTGTCCGGCCGGTCGGGCTCGCTGATCACCAGGGCGACCGAGTTGGAGCGGCGGGTGACCAGGCTGCGTGCGGC
>DASWRZ010000435.1:0-11590 GCA_036402935.1 Actinoplanes sp. | reverse complement strand
GCGGCAGCGCTGCCGCCTGGTCGCGGTGTTCGTACGCTCGCTGCCCGCCGTGCTGCTGCCGATGGCCGACACCAGCGGCAGCGCGGCCGCCACGGTCGCACAGGCGCACGACGCGGTCGAGCAGGAGCTCCGTGACGCGATCGCGGAGCGCAGCCCGGCGCTCAACCTCGACGTCCACCTGGTCGTGCGCACCGGCGAGCCCTACACCGAGCTGCTGGAGGTCGCCCAGCAGGTGCGGGCCGACGCCGTCATCGTCGGCCGCTCGACCAAGATGCTGCACCGCATCGCCGGCTCGCTCGCGATCAAGCTGGTCCGGGCCGGCCGCTGGCCGGTCACCGTCGTTCCGTAGGGCCTTTCCGGCCGGTCGAGCCGGACCACGCCGCGGCTCCTCGTGACCGGCCGCAAGGCCTTCAGGAGATCAGGGCGAGCAGCCCCTCGAAGTCGGTCGAGCAGGGGCCGCAGGCGCGCAGGTGGACCTCGACCCCGCGATAGCGGTCGCGGGCCGCGTCGGGGTCGGCGGCGTACAGGTCGGCGTACGTGTGGAGCAGTTCCATCGCCTCGCCGCAGCCGACGTCACGCGGGTCGGTGCGGAGGAATGCGTCGAGGTTCATCGGTCCTCCTGCAGGTGACCCTTGGCGACGAGGGCGGTCCGCAGCTTACGGCGGGCGTCGAAGAGCGTCTTGTAGATCGCGTTGCGGTTGGTGTCCAGCTCCACGCAGAGCGAGTCGAGCGGCACGCCGTCGAGCACGATCGCCTTGAAGATGCGGCGCTGGTGCTCGGTGAGGTCGTTGTCGACCGAGTGCCGGAAGACCGCCAGCAGCTCACGCCACTCGGCCTCGCGGTCGGGCCGCAGGCCGAAGCGCTCGGGCAGGCGCTCCCAGTCCGATTCGTCGAGCGGGAGCGTCGGCTGCCGGGTCCAGAAATGGCGGCCGATCTTGGCCGACACCTCGAAGACGACGAACTTGTAGACCCACGTCGTGAACCGGCTCTCGCCGCGGAAGGTGGCCAGCTTGGCCAGCACCGCCAGCATCGCGTCGGCGGCGGCCTGATGGGCGAGGTCGTCGACCTCGGCCCCGGCCAGCCGCAGGCGCCCGGCGCGCCGGCTGGTCTCGGCCCGGGCGGCCCGCAACAGCAGGTCGTGAAGCCGGGCGTGCGCGCCGTCGCGAGCGGCGCCTTCGGCGCCCAGCTCGGCGATCCACTGCGCGGAGGCGTCGTCGAATGGCACGCGCTCAACCGTACGTGGTCGCGGCGCCCGGCGAGTTCCGGTCACCTCCGTGGAGGACCGGCCCGCCGTCCTCAGGATCCCGCGCCCGGTGCGGCGACCGGCAGGACCGCAAAAGGAGACCGGCGTCGCTACGCGGGGGTCATCGACACGTAACAGAGCGTTCCTAGGTTGGCCGCATCCGAGACGATCGAAGGTGGCCAATGGCACTAGAGGTGACTGAAGCTCCCGCCGCGACCCACGAAACGCTCGAGGACTACACCCTGCGGTTCGCGCCACGCAGCTATCGCCGCTGGTCGACCGGGGTGGTCGCGATCTCCGCGCTGGGCGGCATCGCCTACCTCGCCGACTTCGCGATCGGCGCGAACATCGGAATCTCCTACGGCACGACCAATGCGCTGTGGGGCATCGGCGTGTTCGCCGTGGTCATCTTCCTGACCGGATTTCCGCTCGCCTACTACGCCGCGCGCTACAACCTCGACCTCGACCTGATCACGCGGGGCAGCGGGTTCGGCTACTACGGATCGGTCGTCACCAACGTCATCTTCGCGACGTTCACCTTCATCTTCTTCGCCCTCGAGGGCTCGATCATGGCCCAGGGGCTCAATCTGGGACTTCACGTCCCGCTCTGGCTCGGGTACGCCGTGAGCACGCTGATCATCTTCCCGCTGGTGATCTACGGCATGAAGGTGCTCTCCACGCTCCAGGTCTGGACGACCCCCCTGTGGCTGATCCTGATGGTCCTGCCGTTCGCGTATCTGCTGATCAGCCACCCGGACTCGATCAACAGCTTCTTCGACTACAAGGGCGCGTCCGGCGGCGGCACCAGCTTCGGATCGATCATGCTGGCGGCCGGGGTGTGCCTGTCGCTGATCGCGCAGATCGCCGAGCAGATCGACTATCTGAGGTTCATGCCGCCGCGGACCCCGTCGAACTCGCGCAAGTGGTGGACCGCGGTGATCCTGGCCGGCCCGGGCTGGGTGATCTTCGGCGCGATCAAACAGGCCATCGGCCTGTTCCTGGCCGTCTACATCATCGCCAACGTGGCCGACGGCGCCGATGTGGCCAACCAGCCGGTACATCAGTTCCTGGAGATCTACCGCGACATCATGCCCGGCTGGCTCGCGCTCACCCTGGCCGTCGGTCTGGTCGTGATCAGCCAAATCAAGATCAACGTCACCAACGCCTACTCCGGCTCGCTGGCCTGGACCAACTCGTTCACCCGGATCACCAAGCACTACCCGGGCCGGATCGTGTTCCTCGGCGTCAACCTGGCCATCGCGCTGGTGCTGATGGAAGCCAACATGTTCGACTTCCTCAACACGATCCTCGGCTTCTACGCCAACTGCGGCATGGCCTGGGTCGTGGTCGTCGCCTCCGACATCGTGTTCAACAAGTACCTGCTCAAGCTGTCGCCGAAGAAGCCGGAGTTCCGGCGCGGCATGCTCTACGCCGTCAACCCGGTCGGCTTCGGCTCGATGTTCCTGGCCGCCGGCGTCTCGATCCTGGCCTTCTTCGGGGCCCTCGGTTCGACTCTCAAGCCCTACTCGCCGCTGGTCGCCATCGTCCTGGCCGTCGTGCTTCCCCCGGTGATCGCGGTGCTCACCCGCGGCAAGTACTACCTGCGGCGGACCGACGACGGGATCGCCCTGCCGATGTACGACGAGCACGGCAACCCGTCCGGCGAGCAGCTGACCTGCCACGTGTGTCGGCAGGAGTACGAGCGTCCGGACATGGCGGCGTGCGCGACGCACGACGCCCACGTCTGCTCGCTCTGCCTCTCGACCGACAAGGTGGCCGACCACGTGTTGCCGGCAACCTGAACATGTCCCGATCCGTGTGATGCCGGGCCGTTCCGGCGGGGCGGCGACCGCCGGTCACCGCCCAGACTGGAGGCATGACCGAGATCATCGCCGGCATTGCCGTCCCGGACACCAAGCTCGCGCGGGAAGCCACCGACCTGGTCCGGGAGGCCGCCGACCCGGTGCTCTACCACCACTCCCGCCGCGTGTTCCTGTTCGGCAGCCTCAAGGCCCGGCACCGGGGCCTGACGGTCGACCCCGAACTGGCCTACGTCGGCGGGATGTTCCACGACCTCGGCCTGACCGAGCGCTACCGCGGCACCGGACAGCGCTTCGAGGTCGACGGCGCCGACCTGGCCCGCGACTTCCTGCTCGACCACGGGCGCACTCCCGCCGAGGCGCGCGCGGTGTGGCTGGCCATCGCCCTGCACACCACGCCCGGCATCGTCGAGCACCTCGAGCCGGAGGTCGCCGTGGTCACCCTCGGCGTGGAGACCGACGTGCTGGGCCTCGACCTCGACGAGATCAGCCCGGCCGACCGGGCCGCGGTGGTCGCCGCGCACGAGCGCCCGGACTTCAAGGAGAACATCCTCCGGCGCTTCGCCGACGGCATGAAGGACCGCCCGGACACCACGTTCGGAACCATGAACGACGACGTGCTGGCCCACTTCGTACCCGGCTTCGTCCGGTCCGACTTCGTCGAAATCATCCGGGGTAGCGTGTGGCCTGACTGACCGTCCCAGGAGGTGGCGCGTGGCGGGCCGGGTCACCGCTCTCGTCTTCGACGGGATGAAGATGCTCGACCTGGCCGGCCCCTTCGAGGTGTTCGCCGAGGCGGCGAAGTTCGGCGCCCGGTACGACCTGGAAGTGCGCTCGAGCGACGGCCGCGCGGTCCGGTCCTCGACCGGCGTGCGGGTTCCGGTCGACGGCCCGGTCGAGTCGGCCACCGAGGTCGGGACCGCCCTGATCGTCGGCGGTGACGCCCTGCCGACCACCCCGATCAGCCCCGAGCTGACGGCGGCCGCGGTCACGCTCGCCGGCCGGGCCGGTCGCACCGCCTCCGTCTGCACCGGCGCCTTCGTGCTGGCGGCCGCCGGCCTGCTCGACGGCCGGCGCGCCACCACGCACTGGCAGCACGCCCGGCTGCTGGCCGCCGCGTACCCGCGGGTGCGGGTGGAGCCCGACGCGATCTACGTGCAGGACGGGACGATCTTCACCTCGGCGGGCGTGTCCGCCGGCATCGACCTGGCCCTGGCGCTGGTGGAGCGCGACCACGGCGAGGAGCTCGCCCGGTCGGTCGCCCAGTCGCTGGTGGTGTTCCTGCAGCGGCCGGGCGGTCAGTCCCAGTTCTCGCCGTCGCTGGCGCTGCCCCGGCCGAGCATCCCGGTCCTGCGGAAGATCACCGACGCCGTGGTCGCCGACCCGGCCGCCGACCATTCGGTGGCCGCCATGGCCGCCCGGGCCCACGTCAGCCCCCGTCACCTGTCCCGGCTGTTCCACCAGGAGCTCGGCACCAGCCCGGCCCGGTACGTCGAGAGCGTGCGCGTCGACGCCGCGATCCGCCTGCTGCACGTGGGGGAGTCGGTCACCGCCTGCGCCCAGCGGGTCGGCGTCGGAAGCCCGGAGACGCTGCGCCGGATGTTCGTGGCTCACGTCGGCGTCTCGCCCCGGGCCTATCAGCAGCGGTTCAGTCGAGCAGCCGGTTCGGCGGGGCCGCCCGGTACGGGGTGATGGAGATGACGCCGAGGGCGACCCGCTCGAATCGGTTGACAACCTTCGATCAAAGGGATGGGGTGATCTCGATGTCCTTCTATGTCCCAGGAGGCTAGATGTCATCCCGAGTCCGCTGGGCGGCGACCGCCGCCGTTCTCAGCCTGGCGGTCGCGCTGGCCCCACAAGCGGCCGACGCGCAGGCAAAATCAGCACCTCAGCAACAGGTCACCGTCAACCTCAGCCCGGGCGAGCACGCTCTTGTGCGCTTCCGCCTGCCCGACCAGAGCGCCCTGGACCGCCTCGCCGCGTCGGGGGCCGACCTGGCCGCGGTGCCGCACCACTCGCCCGACCAGATCCTGGCCGATGTCGTCGTCGACGACACCGAACTGGCCGCGATGACCAAGGACGGTGCCACCCCGGTCCAGCTCATCGAGCGGCAGTCGCAGGCGGCCGCGCCGGCGAACAGGTCCAAACTGGCCGCCGGCTCCGACACGCTGCAGTTCCTGCAGGACTACTGGTGGACCAGCAACGGCCGGACGGTCCTGCAGACCCAGGTCGCGACCACGGCGACCGACGACCCGGACGTGCAGATCACGGTCACCTGGCGGACCGCCGACGGGGCCACCGGGTCCTACCAGCTGGTCCGCTTCTCCGACGACGGCGAATACCAGTACCACTGGCAGGTGCCGCAGCCGCTGCCCGGCAAGCCGGTGCAGGTCACCGCGACCTCCAGCCTCGGCGGCGCGACCCGCGCGATGACCCCTGCCGCGTGGCCGGGCGCCACCCCGCCGGCCCAGCCGACCGGCTACCAGAAGGACTTCGTCGCGGCGTACCTGACGCCGACCGACATCCAGGCCCGGATCAAGCGGCTCGCCAAGCAGTACCCGCAGCTCGTGGACGTGATCGACCTGCCGAACAAGACGCAGGGCTACCGGCGTACGGCGGTCGCGTACCTCGGCGATCCGAACGCGGCCGCCGTGGTCGTCGAGTCGATCAAGTTCGGTGACCAGGGCATGAACGGCGTCCAGGTCAAGACCGTCGACCCGGGTGCGCCCAACCGGCCGCTGGCGGCGACGTACAAGGACCGCGTGCTGACCGTCAAGCTCGCGACCGACAACGCCGGCAAGACCGTCAGCACGACCGACGACGTGGCCGCCTTCATCACCGCGAAATATCCGCAGACCTTCAGTGCCTTCGTCGAATCCGGGTCGGCCGGCCTCGGAATGCCGGTGGTCGCTCCGGTACGCCTCGACGACGGCCTCAAGGGCACCGAGGTGTCCAAGAAGCCGTGGACCGTGCAGGCGCTGCGGATCGGCAAGGTGCGCGACGGCTCGAAGATCGGCGTTCTCGCGTACTCCCAGGAGCACGCCCGCGAGTGGGCGACCCCGCTGGTGACGCTGGAGTTCGCCGAGCGGCTGCTGGCCAATTACCACACCGACCCGGCCACCCGGCAGATGGTCGACAACACCGACATCTTCGTGATCCCGACGGTCAACCCGGACGGCGCCAACTACACCTTCAACGACTACAACTTCCAGCGGAAGAACCTGGACAATCACTGCACCGGGGTCAACCGCGACCCGAAGAACCGGGACCGCTGGGGCGTCGACGTCAACCGCAACTACACCGTCGGCTCGTTCTTCGACGGCTACGTCGGCGGCGGCAGCAACTGCCTCGGGGAGACCTATTCGGGTACGGGCGAGCTGTCCGAGTCGGAGAGCCGGAACGTGATCGCGCTGGCCTCGGCCCACTCGAACATCAGGTTCGCGATGAACGTGCACAGCTACGGCGGGTACTTCATGTGGCCGCCCGGCTCGTACAAGGCGGACGGCCGGATCACCCTGCCCCGCCCCTCGATCGACGAGCAGAAGACGTTCCTGGACAGCGCCCGCCGCATCGTGGGCGCGATCGCGTCCGAGCGGGGCACGGTCACCTGGCCGTCCTACACCGGCCCGGTCGCCGATGTGCTCTATTCCGCGGCCGGCAACTCGGCCGACGAGCTGTACTACGAGCTCGGCATCGACGCGTGGGACTTCGAGATCGGCAACGACGTCTGGAACGACGCCACCGGAGAGTGGGACGGCGTCGGCTTCCAGCCGCCGTGGGACGAGGCGCACTCCGAGGCGATGGAGTATGCGAGCGGCCTGACCGAACTGGTCCGCGTGGCCGACGACAGCGTGGCCGCCACTCAGTGATCCGGCGGGCCGGGCGGGGGCTCCTCCCGCCCGGCCTCGTCGCACTGACCGTGCCGCATCAACGGGGCTTGGTGCGGTAGTGGCGGATGATCAGCGCGACCGCGCAGACCAGCGCGACCGCGCCGAAGCCCGAGCCGACGAAGGGGCTGCCGCCGACCGAGGACATGACCACGTTGGCGGCGGCGCTGAGGACCAGCCCCAGCCACAGCAGCGGCCGCAACATACCGCTCGGGGCCGATGTTTCTTTTTCCGCGATGCGGTAGGGGTCGTTCATGACTGCCTCCCGAGGCGTCGTTTCCGGTGCCTCGAACGCTAGGCGGCGCGGCCGCGGAGGCCCATCCAGCAAGCGCTACGACTCCCGGTACAGCCAGCTGTACTTTTCGGCCCGGGCCCTGACGTCCGGGCCGGACGGTGGCCTATCGTCACCGCATGTCTTGGCTGCGAGCGCGGGTCCGCGTCTCCGTCGACGCGCTCGAGCACCTGGTCGGCGGGCTCGGCACGGCGGTGCTCGCGCTCGGCGTCCTGCTCTGGACACTGGTCGTCATGGTCGCCTCGCCGGCCGGCGTCGGCGTGCCACTCGCGCACCCCGCGCTGCGCGGGCTGCGGTCGGTCGCCGACCGCGAGCGCGGCCGGCTCACCCGGTGGGGGCCGGCGGTGCCGAGTCCGGGCCCGGTTCCGCTCGGCCTCCGGGCCGCCGTCAAAGACCCTTTCGTACGCCGTGAGCTGGCGTGGCTGCCTCTGCACGGCCTCCTCGGCTTCTTCCTCGGCACCCTCGGCCTGGCCCTCCCGATGTACGCCGTGCAGGACCTCACGTTCCCCCTCTGGTACCGCCTCGTCGACCCCGACCAGGGCGGCCCCGGCCTCGCCCTGTGGCGCATCGGCGGCCTCTTCGACGCGCTCATGGTGGGCGTGCTCGGAGTGGGCTGGCTGGTCGTCGCGGTCGCGGGCGGTCCGCTCCTGGCCCGCCTGCAGGCCGCACCCGGCCGCCGGCTGCTCTCGCCGCCGCCCGGCATCGACCTGTCGCTGCGGGTCGCCGAGCTGACCGCCACCCGGGCCGCCGCGCTCGACGCGCACGCCGTCGAGTTGCGGCGCATCGAGCGCTCCCTGCACGACGGCACACAAAACCGTCTGGTCGCGGTCAACGTGCTGCTCGGCGCCGCCCGCCGGGCCCTGCAGCGCGATCCGGCGCGGGCCGACGAGATCCTCGACCGGGCGCAGGACGCGGCCGAGCAGGCGCTGGCCGAGTTGCGTACGGTGGTGCGCGGAATCCTGCCGCCGGTGCTCGACGACCGCGGTCTCTCGGGCGCGCTCGACGGTCTGGCCGCGAGCTGCGCGGTGCCCTGCCGGGTCGTCGTCGACGTGCCGGTCCGGTGCGCCGCGTCGGTCGAGGCCACGGCCTACTTCGTGGTCGCCGAGGGGCTGACGAACGTGGCCAAGCACAGCGGCGCGACCGGCGTCGCGGTGACCGTGCGGCGCGAGCCCGAGCGGCTGGTGGTCGTGGTCGACGACGACGGCAAGGGCGGCGCCGACGAGGCGCGGGGTTCGGGGCTCACCGGCATCCGTCGGCGGGTCGAGGCGTTCGACGGTCGGCTCACGCTGACCAGCCCGCCGGGCGGGCCGACGAGGATGCGGGTGGAGCTGCCGTGCGGATCGTGATCGCCGAGGACGACGCGTTGCTGCGGGAGGGCCTGGCGCTGCTGCTGCGCGCCGAGGGGCTCGACGTGGTGGCGACCGCGGGCAACCCGGCCGAGTTCCTGGCCGCCGTCGACGAGCACGAGCCCGACGTGGCCATTGTGGACGTCCGCATGCCGCCCACGCACACCGACGAGGGCATCGTCGCGGCGGTCGAGGCCCGGCGGCGCCGGCCCGCGCTGGCGGTGCTGGTGCTCTCGGCCTACGTCGAGCAGGCCTTCGCCAACGACCTGTTCTCGGTCGGCGCGGTCGGCCTGGGCTATCTGCTCAAGGAACGGGTCGGCCGGGTCGAGGAGTTCCTCTCCGCGCTCGAACGGGTCGCCGGCGGCGGCACCGCGATCGACCCCGAGGTGGTCGGCCAGCTGCTGGCCCGCAACCGGCCCGACGACGGCCTGAGCGAGCTGTCGCCGCGCGAGCTCGAGGTGCTCGCGCTGATGGCCGAGGGGCTGGGCAACACCGCGATCGCCCAGCGCCTGTTCGTCACCGAGGGCGCGGTGCACAAGCACATCCGCAGCATCTTCGCCAAGCTGCGGCTGGCGCCGGACGACCGGGCCGACCGCCGCGTCACCGCGGTGCTGCGTTACCTGGAAAAGTAGCGCCTGCTGTACCGGAAACCCTATAGCCCGCTGGATGGTTGCCGGCCCCCGTTGTCCATAGCGTTCTCCGTGCGCGCACCGATCCGACCACGACACGGAGGACACCATGTCCGTCTACACCGAACCCTCGCTCGCCACGGCGGTACGCGTCGAAAGACTCACCCGCGTCTACGGGCCGGTCGTCGCGCTCGACGCGGTCGACGTCGCTTTCGGCCGCGGCACCTTCACCGCGGTCATGGGCCCGTCCGGCTCCGGCAAGAGCACGCTGCTGCAGACCGCGGCCGGTCTCGACCGGCCCAGCTCCGGCCGCGCGTTCATCGGCGACACCGACCTGTCCCGCCTCTCCGAGACCCGGCTGACCGAGCTGCGACGCCGCCGCATCGGGTTCGTCTTCCAGGCGTTCAACCTGGTCGGCGCCCTCACCGTGGAGGAGAACATCGTCCTGCCGCTGCGCCTCTCGGGCGCCCGGCCGGACCGGGCCTGGCTGGCCTCGGTGGTCGAGCGGGTCGGGCTGGGGGACCGGCTGCACCACCGGCCGGCCCAGCTCTCCGGCGGCCAGCAGCAGCGGGTGGCGATCGCCCGCGCGCTGGCCACCCGCCCCGAGGTGATCTTCTGCGACGAGCCGACCGGCGCGCTCGACTCGCGCACGGCCGCCGACGTGCTCGCGCTGCTGCGAGCGGTCGTCGACGAGCACCGGCAGACCGTCGTGATGGTCACCCACGACCCGATCGCCGCGTCCTACGCCGACCGCGTGCTGATCCTGGCCGACGGCCGCATCGTCGGCGACCTGTCCCAGCCCGGCGCGGTCCGCATCGCCGAGCACCTCGCCTCGCTCGATCGGAGGACGGCGCGATGACCGCGCTCGCCATCAAGCTGCTGCGGCACCGCGCCGGCCCATCCGTCGCCACGCTGATCGCGCTCGCCGTCGGCGTCCTGATCCTGGTCGCGATGGGCACACTCGTCGAGTCGGGCCTGCGTTTCCGCCCGCAGCCCCAGCTCTACCGCTCCGCCGACCTCGTCGTCGCCCAGCGCGATATCACCTACACCAGCAAGGATTTCGGCGGCGACACCACGACCACGACGGTCGCGCTGCCCGACGGCGGCACGGTCGACGCCGGGCTGGTCGACCGCATCCGGCAGGTGCCGGGGGTCGCGCTGGCCGCCGGCGACGACCGGATCATCGTCGACTCGCCCTCGGCGGTCGGTCACGGCCTTTCCGCGTACGCCTTTGCCGGCCGCGCGATCAGCGCGGGTGTTCCGCCGAAGGCCGACGACGAGGTCCTGGCCGACACCCGGCTCGGTCTCGCTCCGGGTCGCCGGATCGACCTGACGGTCGCGGGCGACTCCAGGTCCTATGTGGTCAGCGGCGCCGCCGACACGGGCGCCGCCCAGCTGTTCTTCACCGACGCCCAGGCCGCGCGGCTCTCCGCGCACCCGGGCCGGTTCGACGCGATCGGCGTGCTCGCCGCCCCGGGCGCCGACCGGACCGAGGTCGCCGACGGCGTCCGGCGGATCGCCTCGGCGGTGGGCGCCAAGACGTACGCGGGTGGGCAGCGCGGCGCCGCCGAGCAGTCGGCCGGCCTGGTCGCGAGGAGCCTCCTGGTCGAGGCCGGGTCGGCCTTCGGCGGTTACGTGGTCATGCTGATCGTCTTCGTGGTCGCCGGCACGATCGGGCTCTCCGTCCGGCACCGCCGCCGCGACCTGGCGCTGCTGCGGGCGGTCGCCGCCACCCCGGGCCAGCTGCGGCGCATGCTGATGGCCGAGACCGCCCTGCTCGCCCTGGCCGCCTCGGTCGTCGGGGTACCGTCCGGCCAGCTCGCCGCCCGCTGGGTGCACGGCGGGCTGATCGACCGTGGCTTCATCCCGGCCGGCTTCCCGCTCGCCGCCGGCCGGCTCGCGGGCCTGGCCTCGGTCGGCGTCGCCCTGCTCGTGGCGGTGCTCGCCGCGCTGATCGCGAGCCGCCGCATCACCCGCATCAAGCCCGTCGAGGCGCTCGGCGAGTCCGCGGTCGAACCCAGGCACAGCGGCAAGGTGCGCCTCGGCTTCGGCCTCGTCACGATGATCGGCGCGGGCACGGCGGGCGGCTTCACGGCCTCGGCCGGCGGCGCGACCGTGGCCCTGGCCGCCGCGGTCGGCATGCTCTATCTGTTCGTCATCGCGGTCGCGCTGCTCGCGCCCTGGATCAACGCGTTCGCCGCCCCGCTGCTCGCCCCGGTGCTGTCCCGGTTCTGGTCGACCAGCGGCTATCTGGCCGGCCGCAACCTGCGGGCCAACGCGCAGGGCATGGCGACCGTGCTGACCGCGCTGGTGCTGTCGGTCGGGTTCGGCGGTTCGGTCTGGTTCCTGCAGAACAACTTCGAACGCCAGACC
>DASWRZ010000434.1:0-13511 GCA_036402935.1 Actinoplanes sp. | reverse complement strand
GACCGCGTGTTACGCATGGTTGACCTGGCCGAATACAAGCGTCGCCAGTCCGCCCCGGGCACCAAGATCTCCGGCAAGGCGTTCGGCCGCGACCGCCGCCTGCCGATGACGAACAGGTTCCGGGAAGGTGTGTGAGAACGTCCACTCACCCCTGACCGGGCCGCCTTCGAGGGTGGAAAAATTCGGGTCAGACCCGGGGACCGCTCTCACTGCGGCCTCGAGGGAAGGAGAGACCCGAAATGTCGGATATTCCCACGCTGTACGGCGGGCCGCCCACGCGCCGAGTCCGCACCCGCGACCTGCAGAACGCCAAGCTGCGCGGCGACCGCTGGCCGATGCTCACCTCGTACGATCAATACACGGCGTCGATCTTCGACCAGTCCGGGGTTCCGGTCCTGCTCGTCGGCGACTCGGCGGCCAACAACGTGTTCGGCTACGAGACCACCCTCCCGATCACCGTCGATGAGCTGCTGCCGCTGGTGCGGGCCGTCGTGCGGGTCACCAAGACCTCACTGATCGTCGCCGATCTGCCGTTCGGCAGCTACGAGGAGGGCCCCACCCAGGCCCTGCGCACCGCCGTCCGCTTCATGAAGGAGGGCGGCGCCCACGCGGTCAAGCTCGAGGGCGGCCGTCGCGTCGCCCCGCAGATCGAGGCCCTGACCGGCGCCGGCATCCCGGTCATGGCGCACATCGGCTTCACGCCGCAGAGCGAGCACACCATCGGCGGCTATCGCGTCCAGGGCCGCGAGCACCAGGGCGCCGAGATCGTCGCCGACGCCCACGCGGTCACCGAGGCGGGCGCCTTCGCGGTGGTCCTCGAGATGGTCCCGGGCGAGGTCGCCAAGTCGATCACCAAGGAGCTCCCGATTCCCACCGTCGGCATCGGCGCGGGCGCCGACACCGACGCCCAGGTCCTGGTCTGGCAGGACATGTCGGGCATGCGCACCGGCAAGGCCCCGCGGTTCGTCAAGCGCTACGCCGACCTCGCCGGCATCCTCACGGACGCCACGCGGCAATTCGCCGACGAGGTCCGGAGCGGCGAGTTCCCGGCCACGGAACACACCTTCTAAGAGACCGTACGCAAGCAGCACCGGTCCCGTCCGGACAAGCCGCGCCAGGTGGGTGGTCGCGCCCGCTGCCGCCGCTGTCCGGGCGGGCCCGGCCGCCCACCCGGGCCGAGCCGGGCGCCGGGTCACGCTCGCTGCGGCCGCTTCCGCTTTACGTCGTCACGCAGCCGCGATCGCGGCGTGTTTACGTCGTCACGCAGCCGCGATCGCGGCGTGGGCGCGGTGGGTGCCGTCCTCAGGCCGTCGCAGCCGCTCGATCTCGGTGAAACCGGCGCGGGCGAGGCGCCGGGACATCTCGTCGGCCGGCCAGTAGTAGGCGGTCGTGACCTTGTGGTCGAACGGCGCGATCCCGGGGCCGTCGAAGAAGCCGACGACCAGGGTGCCGCCGGGAGCCAGGGCGCGACGGAAGCCGGAGAACACGTCGCCGAGTTCCCGCGGCGGCCGGTGGATCAGCGAATACCAGGCCAGGATGCCGGCGGCGCCGTCCATCGATCCGTCATCCATCGATCCCCGGCGGTAGCGGAGGCCGGGGTGGGCGGCCCGGGCGTGGTCGATGAACTCGGGCACCAGGTCGACGCCCGTGACGTCGGCACCCAGCGAGTGGAGATAGCCGGTGAGATGCCCGGGACCGCAGCCCAGGTCGAACACCGGACCCGGGCGCCCCGCAAGGTGCCGCCCGATGAACGCGAGGTCGTCGTCGTGCACCTGTTCGCGGCGGCCGAACAGGTCGATGTACCGATCAGCGACGGCGGTGTACGCCCGCCGGACCGCGTCCGTTTCCACCGTGCGACTGTACGCGGCGCGGGTTGTCCGCCATCATCGTCGCGATCGGGCTTGGCTGACGACCGCCTTGCGCAGCGGGCCGGGCTTTCGCCGCAGCCAACGCTTCTTTCCCGTACGCGCACAGCTCACCCCGTCCCGGCGACGAAGTCGGCGCCGAGCGGGTGAACTCGGCGCGAATGCCGCCAGAAGTCACGAGCGGCCGAAGGTGCCGATCGCGGACGAGCCGCTGCGGCGTACCTCCGGGAGGTCCTCGACGATCGCGGTCGCGACCATGAACGCCGGGAGCGCGATCAGCTGGGCGATCGCGACCCAGTGACCGAGGGGGATCGTCGCCAGGGCGAGCGCGGCCGCGGCCAGCCGGTGCGGCACGCCGCGCAGCCGCAGCTGGGCCAGGAACGCGGCGTGCCCGGCCAGGTAGAGCGCCACGCCGCCGCCGAGGGCCGACGCCTGGCCCCAGTGCAGCGGGTCGGTGGCGTGGCTGACCGTCATCTTGATGCCGACCGAGGCGACGATGATGCCGAGCAGCATCGGGTAGTGCGCGTAGCCCCAGGCCTGGAGCGCGAGGCGCGCCCGGCGCAGCGGTTGCTCGGTGCCGGCCAGCACGCGGGCGCCGCGTTCGTCGTCGCCGGCGAAATAGAACCAGTAGAGGTAGTAGGCGATGCAGAGCCCGAGGACCGCGACCAGGATCGGGCCCCAGCTCAGGGGCACGCCCGCGAACCCGACGCCGATCGAGACGATGGACTCGCCGATCGCGATGATGATGACCAGGCCGTGCCGTTCGGCGAAGTGGCCGGCCGCGATCTGGTGCATCTCGATGCGGTGCAGGTAGCTCGCGCTGATCTGCAGGAGCGGGGCGGCCACCCAGAGGATGTGGCGGTAGGGCTCGTGCACCAGGCCGCCGCCGAGCACGAGCAGGGCGGCCACGATGTTGAGCGGGCCGAGCAGCCGCATCGCCCGGGCCCGGCCCCGGTCGGCGCCGAGGAACAGGGTGAAGTGCACGATGTTGACGACCAGGTAGCTGACGCCGAACAGCCAGCCGTACCGGCCGAACGCCTCCGGAATCGTCAGCGCCATCACCAGGAAGCCGGCCATGCCGGTGAGCAGCAGCGTGCGCCGGGTGGTGCTGTCGGGCGCGATCGCGTTGGTCAGCCAGGCGTAACCCGAATACATCCACCAGACGACGGCCAGGATCAGGACCGTGTTGCCGAGCCGGGCCAGGGTGAGGTGCTCGGCCAGCGCGTCGGCCAGCTGTGTGATCACGAAGACGAAGACGAGGTCGAAGAAGAGCTCCAACGTCGACACCCGGACCTCCGGCGTCGCTTCGGTCATCGCGGTCGCACCCCCTGAGGTCGTTTGCGTGCACGGTACCGAGCGCATCGGCCGGCCACGGTTGGGGAAGCCGGACATATGCCTCAGTTCGACAACCCGGCCGAGTGGCCGGCTGCGATCCGCGGATTCCTGCCGAGGCGATAGCCTCGATGCCGTGGGAACCGCGCTTGTCATCGAGAATGATCCGACCGACGACCTGGGCCGGCTGGGCGAGTGGCTGACCGGGGCCGGGCTGGAGTTGACCGTGCTGCGCCCGCACGCCGGCGAAGCGCTGCCCGACAGCCTCGACGACTACCTCGGGTTCGTCGTGCTCGGGGGCGATCAGAACGCGTACGCGAAACCGGATGGCGCGCCCGGCGCGCCCTGGTTCCCCCAGCTGGAGAACCTCCTGCGCAAGGCGGTCCGCAACCGGGTGCCGACGCTGGCCGTCTGCCTCGGTGCGCAGCTCCTCGCCCAGGCCCACGGCGGCCTGGTCGAGCGCAGCACCTCGGGCGCCGAGATCGGGCCCGGGCTGGTCGGCAAGCGTGACGCGGCCGACACCGACCCGCTGTTCAAGTGGGTGCCGCTGCTGCCCGACGTGATCCAGTGGCACCGCGACGAGATCACCGAGCTGCCGCTGCGGGCGGTGCTGCTCGCCGCGTCGAGCCGCTATCCCCATCAGGCGTTCCGGCTCGGCGACCGGGCCTGGGGCGTGCAGTTCCACCTCGAGTGCGACGTGCCGATGATCGAGCGGTGGGCGGCCGATGACGCCGCCACCCTCGACGAGCTGGGCTTCGACCCCGAAGCGGTGGTCTACGCGACCGCCGAGATCCTGGCCGACGTCGAAGAGGTCTGGCAGCCGTTCGCCGCCCGCTTCGCCGCCCTGGTGCTCGGCGAACTGCCGGACGCCGACATCCCCGACGCCGGCACCGGTCGCACGCTTCCGCTCCTGGGCCAGTGAACCGGCCCAGCCGCCTGGCCCGGTACGGCTTCGCCGACAACGGGATCCGGGCCGACGAGCTGCTCGGGCCCAAGGGGCTGCGGCTGTGGGATCCGGAGGCGCAGGGCCCGACCGGCACCGACGCGGCCGAACTGCTGCACTCGCTGTCCCGGGCCGCCGACCCCAACCTGGCCCTGCGCCAGCTGCACCGCATCGTCGACGCGGTCGGCCGGGCGGCGGCCCGCAGCAACGGGCAGAAGGTCACCGGGCCGGCCGGTGAGATCGTGGCCAACGAGGCGACGGCATCGTTGCTCGACGCGCTGAGTAAGGATCACGGGCTGCGGCGACGGCTGATCGCGGTGCTCGGCGCGTCGTCGGCGCTCGGCGATCACCTGGTCGCCGAGCCGGACGAGTGGCCGGTGCTGGCGACCGGCAAGAGTGGGCTGCCGCCGAACGCCGAGGGCCATCTGGACGCCGGCCCTTCCACGGTTCCTGCTTTGAGACGGGCCTACCGGGCGAGCCTGCTGCGGATCGCCGCGGCCGATCTGACCGGCGGGCGAGGACTCGAGCCGACCATGGCCGCGCTGTCGAGGTTGGCGGACGAGACCCTGGCCGCGGCGTACGGCATCGCGGTGGCGGCGTTGCCGCCCGGCGCGACCGAACCGCGTCTTGCCGTTGTCGCGATGGGCAAGTGCGGCGGCAACGAGCTGAACTACGTCTCCGACGTCGACGTCATCTTCGTCGCCGCGGGTGACGCAGACCTGAGCGCGGGCACCACCGTCGCGGCCCGGTTGATCGAGATCTGCGGGCAGGTCGCGTGGCCGGTCGACGCCGCGCTGCGCCCCGAGGGCAGCCGGGGCCCGCTGGTCCGCACGCTCGCCAGCCACCAGGCCTACTACCGCCGGTGGGCCCGCACCTGGGAGTTCCAGGCCCTGCTCAAGGCGCGCCCGGCGGCCGGCGACCTCGACCTGGCCAAGGAGTGGATCGACGATCTGGCGCCGCTGGTCTGGCACGCGGCCGAGCGTCCGGAGGCGGTCGACGACGTCCGCGACATGCGCCGCAAGATCATCGACAACGTGCCCAAGGACAAGCTCGAGCGCGAGATCAAGCGCGGTCCGGGCGGCCTGCGCGACATCGAGTTCGCGGTCCAGCTGCTGCAACTCGTGCACGGCCGGGTCGACGAGAGCCTGCGGGTGCCGGGCACGCTTCCGGCGCTTCGTGCGCTGGTCGCGGGCGGCTACGTCGGGCGACAGGACGGCGAGACGCTGCTGCGGGGCTACCGGTTCCTGCGCGGCGTCGAACACCGCCTGCAATTGCAGGGCTTGAGACGTACGCACACCGTGCCCGACGACCCGGCCGGGCTGCGCTGGCTCGCGGCCGCCCTCGGCTACACGGCGATGCCCGGCCAGAACGCGGTCGAGGCGTTCCGGGCCGACTGGGTGGGGCACGCCGCGCAGGTCCGCCGGCTGCACGTCAAGCTGCTCTACCGTCCGCTGCTCGAGGCGGTCGCCCGGGTTCCGGCCGAGGAGCTGCGGATGACCGCCGAGTCGGCCGGTCGGCGCCTGCAATTACTCGGCTTCGCTGATCCGGCCGCGGCCCTGCGGCATCTCCAGGCCTTGACCGGCGGGGTGACGCGGACCGCGGCCATCCAGCGGACGCTGTTGCCGATGCTGCTGCAGGACTTCGCCGACTCGCCCGAGCCCGATCGGGGCCTGTCCAACTATCGGAACGTCTCCGACAAATTGGGCAGCACACCCTGGTACCTGCGGCTGCTGCGCGACGCCGGCCCGGTGGCCCGGCGCCTGGCGCGGGTGCTCAGCCTCTCCCGGTACGCGACGGACCTGCTCATCCGCGACCCGGAAGCGTTGCGCCTGCTGGCCGACGACGTCGAGCTGCAGCCCCGGTCGCGGTCGTCGCTGATGGACGGGTTCGACAACGCCGCCTCGCGCTATGCGGATGATCCGGACAAGGCGATCGCCGCGGTGCGGGCCCGTCGCCGTCGTGAGCTGTTCCGCATCGCGTGCGCCGACATCCTGAGTCGGGGGGGAGATCTGGCCCCGGTTCATCCGCTGGATGTCGACGCGGTCGGGATCGCCCTGTCCGACGTCACCGACGCCACGCTGAACGCCGCCCTCACGATCGCCCGGTCCGCCCGGCCGTTCGACGGACGTTTCGCGATCATCGGGATGGGCCGGCTGGGCGGGTACGAGATGAGTTATCCGTCCGATGCCGACGTCCTGTTCGTCTATTCGTCGCCGTCCGAGGCCTCGGCCGCCGCGCACGCGGTCGCCGAGGAACTGCGGCGCCTGCTGACCTCGCCCGCGCCCGACCCGCCGCTCGGCATCGACGCCGACCTGCGGCCGGAGGGCCGGCAGGGGCCGCTGGTGCGCAGCCTCAACGCCCACCAGCAGTACTACGCGCGCTGGTCGAAGGTGTGGGAGGCGCAGGCGCTGCTGCGGGCCCGGTTCGTCTGTGGCGACGCGTCGCTGGGCCGCGAGTTCGAGGCACTCGCCGACACGATGCGGTACCCGGCCGGCGGCCTGACCCGCGAGCAGGTCATCGAGATCCGCCGCATCAAGGCCCGGGTGGAGACCGAGCGCCTGCCCCGGGGTGCCGACCCCAACACGCATACCAAGTTGGGCCGGGGCGGCCTGGCCGACGTCGAGTGGGCGGTCCAGCTTCTGCAGTTGCGGCACGCGTACGCGCTGCCCGACCTGCGCAAAACCCGGACGCTGGAGGCCCTGAGCGCCGAGCTGAAGGCCAACCTGGTCGACAAGGCCGACGCGGCCGCGATGGCCGCCGGCTGGACCCTGGCCGCGCAGGTCCGCAACGCGCTGACCCTGGTCCGCGGCCGCCCCACCGACCAGCTGCCCCGCCACGGCGTCGAACTGGCCGGCGTGGTCCAGCTCCTCGGCGGCGACGACCCGGGCGAGTTCGTCGACCGCTACCTGCGCCTGACCCGCCGCTCGCGGGCCGCCATGGAGCGCGTCCTCGAGAGCTGACCGCCGCCGGCAGGCTTTCGCCCGTGCTGTGAGCGAGGGTGGCCCCGGTGGTCGGCCGGCGGTCCTGGTCGGTCAGGGCTTGCGGCCGACGGCGGTCCAGACGTTGATGTCGGAGCGCGAGGGGATCTCGGCGCCCGGCGAAGGCCGCCACTCGCTGGCCGGCACGACGCCGGGCGGAACCAGTTCGAGGCCGTCGAAGAGGGCGGCGAACTCGGCCTTCGGGCGGGTCCAGACATCGGACTTGCCCTCCTCGAGGATCTGCTGGTAGAGCGCCTGCTGTTCGGGCGTGCCGAAGTCCTGAGTGGCGTGGGTGGCGACCAGGTAGCTGCCGGCGGGCAGGGCCTCGAGCAGGCGCTGGACGATCGGCCGGGCCGCGCCGTGGCCGTGCACGAAATGCAGCACGGCGATCAGCATCAGGCCGACCGGCTGGGTCAGGTCGAGGGTGTCGTGCAGGATCGGGTCGGCCAGGATCTTGTCCGGGTCGTTGAGGTCGGCCTCGAGGTACGTGGTGCGGCCTGCCGGGGTGCTGGTGAGGAGCGCCCGGGCGTGGGTCATCACGAGCGGGTCGTTGTCCACGTACACGATCTTGCTCTCGGGGGCGACGGCCTGCGCCACCTCGTGGGTGTTGTCGGCCGTCGGCAGGCCGGTGCCGATGTCGAGGAACTGCCGGATGCCGGCCTCGGCGGCCAGGAACCGGGCGGCGCGCTGCAGCAGCGCCCGGTTGGCGAGCGCGCCCAGCCGGACCTTGGGGAACAGGCGCTCGAGTTCGTCGCCGGAGGCCCGGTCGGCCGCGAAGTGGTCCTTGCCGCCGAGCCAGTAGTTGTAGCGCCGCGCGGGGTGGGCGACCGTGGTGTCGATCGCAGCGTTTTGATCCACAGGGGAACGATAGACGCTCTAGCTGGAGAGCTCGTACCGGCCGGGCCCGGGGACGTGCAGGATGGTCCAGACACCCGATTTACGCACCTTCGCGTTTCCGGAAGCGTTCAGCCAGCGGTGGTAGCGGACCCGCACCGGGATGTCGCCGGCGGCCGGGGCGTCAATGGTCAGCGAGGCGGCGGTGAAGCCGGCCAGCGAGCCCGGGGCGCCGACGATCGGCCGGGGCGCCGCGACCGCGTACAGGCGCCAGTGCGCACCCCGCCAGATCTCGGTCAGGTAGGCCAGACCACCGGTCACCAGCGAAGCCTCCGGCCGCCCGCTCCAGGTCAGCTCGGCGTCGGGCACGGCGACGAACTGCACGGCCTGCTGGGCGAGCCAGTCTCGGTAGGTGGTGGCATCCAGCGGTACGCCCGTGCCCGTGGCGCCCGGGATGTCGGTGAAGAAGAGCGGGTTGCGGTCGATGTCGGCCTGGCGCAGCCAGCCGCGGGCCAGCGGGATGTCGCCCAGATAGGCGGCCTCCCAGTAGTCGCGGGTCGACGGGATCTCGACCCGGCCGGTCAGCGGCTCCCGGCCGAGACGGTCGAGGAGCGGGGCGAAGTAGGCGCGGTCGGCGGTCGGGTTGCCGATGTCCTCGATGTCGGCGACCACGACGGGCGGCTCGATGACGCAGACGGCGAGCAGCACCGGGACGAGCAGCAGGTCCAGGACGCGGCGGGGCAGTACGCGGCGTGAGAGCACTCGCCGGGGGAGCACTCGGCGGGGGAGAACCGCCCAGCCGGCGAGCACCGGGACCGCGAACATCACGGCCAGGCGGGTCGCGTTCAGGCCGACCGGGGTGTGGACCAGGGCGGCCGCGAGCACGCCGAGGGCGGAGAGCGCGGCGCCGACACGCACCGGACGGATCGGCACCAGAGCGGCAACGACCAGGCTCGCGATGATGGCCCGGACGGTGTCGGAGTGGCTGATGTTCATCCAGCCGCCGTCGCCGAACAGGCCCGCCGTGACGGTCAGCGGCAGGGCGGCGGGGACGGCGATGAGGAGCCCGGGCCTCAGCCGGGACGAGAGCATCAGGGCGACGCCGGCCAGGCCGACGAAGAGGCCCGCGACCGGGCTGGTCGCCGAGGCGAGGAACGCCGCGAGCGCGGCCAGAAAACGCAGCCTGGACGGTGCGGTCAAGGCGGTCAGCGCGGCGGTCGCCAGCGCCACCCCCACGGCGTACGTCACCCGCCCGCTCACCAGGTTGGCCGCGACGCACACCGTGCCGGCCAGCGCGCCGAGCCAGGGCCGGGGCGCCCCGGTGCGCCGCAGCAGCATCGCGAACAGCACCGCGGTCGCGAGCAGGGCGAGCGCGCCGGTCGCCGGCACCCCGAGCAGCGCCATCAGCGGCTGCGACACCAGGCTGTAGCCCAGCTGGTCGACCCCCGCGTACCACCTCAGGTCGATCGGCGTGTAGCCGTGATCGGCGAAGAACCCGGCCCGCGCGGTCTGCGCGGCCAGGTCGGAGCCCATCCGCGGGCCCAGGGCGTACGCGGCACCGAGCACCGCCGCGACCACGGCGGTGATCCACTCCAGCCGGTGCCGGGCCCACACCCGGCCGATCCTAGGCGGCGGTTGCTCACGATCCGTGCACGGGCGGCACACGTCCTGAATCTGTGCACGTCACGGTAGGGTGCACCGCATGTCCCGGCCCGCCGTCGTCCGATATGTGGGTCTGGCGGGAAGCCTGCTCCTGGCCGTCGCCGCCTACCGGGCCGGCGCGCGCAGCCCGTGGCATCCGACGATGACGCCGACCACGATCCTGCACGGCAGCAACGGCGTGTTGACACCGCTGTCCTGGCTGCTCGGTACGCTCCTGCTGATCGGCGCCTGGTGGGCCGGCCGGCGGTCGGTGCCGTCCGCTCGCTGGGCGTACGTGACGGCCGGGCTGTGGGCCCTGCCGCTGCTCTTCTTCCTGCCGCTGGGCAGCTACGACGCCTACTCGTACGCCTGCCAGGGCTGGCAGCAGGCGGCGGGCCTCGATCCGTACGCCGGCGGGGTTGATCTTCTGGGTTGTCCCTGGCGCGACGCCGTCGCGCCGACGTGGCTCTCCTCCCCGGCGCCCTACGGCCCGGTTTTTCTGGTTCTGGCCGCGGCCGCCGCCAAGCTGGGCGGCTCGCTGACCGGCACGTTGATCGCCCTGCGCGTGATCGCCGTGCTGGGCGTGGGCCTGATCGCGGTGAGCCTGCCTTCGCTGGCCCGTCGTTCCGGTGTTCCGCTGTCGCGGGCGGTGTGGCTCGCGCTCGCGTGTCCGCTGGTCCCGATCCACTTGATCTCGGGGGCCCACAACGACGCCGTGATGGTCGGTTTGGTCGTGGCCGCGCTGGCGTTGGCCGCCGACCGGCGTCTGTTGCCGGCCGGCTTGCTGTTCGGCCTGGCCGTCGGGGTCAAGGCCACCGCGATCGTGGCCGTGCCGTTCGCCGTGCTCCTGTGGACGGGGACTCAAAAGCGTCAGACCCCGGTGGTTGGCTCGGCCCCACCCGAACGAGGGTGGGGGAGGCTCGGGAAACCAGGGCAGTTGGCAAACGATCAAGCACGCGCGCTGCTTCGCGCCTCGGCCGAGCTGCTGCTCGGCGTCGTCGGTGTGCTGGTCGTCGTGACGGTCTTGTCCGGGCGCGGGCTGGGCTGGGTCAGCGGGCTGGAGGGCAGCGGCGTCTCGGTACAGTGGACGTCGCCGTCGACGGCGGTCGGGATCGTGTTCCGGCTGGCGGGGCTCGACGCCGTACCCGTCACCCGGGTGATCGCCGTCGCGGCGTTGGCGGTCGTCCTGGTCTGGCTGTGGTGGCGCGCCCGGCGCGCCGAGCCCGTGCTGTACGCCGGATTGGCGCTGGCCGCGACCGTCGTGCTCGCGCCGGTCTTCCACCCGTGGTATGCGACCTGGCCGCTGGCCGTGCTGGCGGCGACCGTGCGGCGGGAGACCTTGTGGCTGGTGATGCCGCCCGCGGTCGCCGCGGCGCTGTGCCTGCCGGACGGCTACAACCTGGCGCTGGCGACGAAGACCCAGGGTGCCATCCTGATGACGGTCTTCCTCATGGCATTGATCGGGAAAGCGCTCTATGACTCGAAAAATAGGAATAGTCGCGTCGTTGGCGCTGGTCACGATCCTGATCGTCTATCTCGCCGAGACGCGTAACGAGTTCTTCGACTCGAGGGTCTACTACGGCGCGATCAAGTACTGGTTCCGCGACGGCGGCATGGTCTACGACTGGCTGCGGCCCGGCACGCCGTACGGCTTCACCTACCCGCCCTTCGCCGGCCTGGTCATGGCCCCGATGGCGTTCCTGCCGTTCCCGCTGGTCCTGCTCGTCGCGACCGTCGCCACCCTGCTCACGACCGCGGTGCTGACCTGGTGGTTCGCCGGTCCGATGATCAAGCGGCAGGGTTGGCCGGTCTGGTTCGCGTCCGCGATCGCGTTCTGCCTGGCGGTGGCGTTCGAGCCGGTCCGCGAGACGATCACCTTCGGTCAGGTCAACACGCTGCTGCTCACGCTGGTCGCGGCCGACCTGCTCGTCGGGCTGTCGAAGGGCCGCAAGTGGGCCGGCGTCGGCATCGGACTGGCCGCCGCGATCAAGCTGACCCCGGGCGTGTTCGTCCTCTATCTCCTGCTCACCCGGCGCTGGCGGGCCGCCGGCACCGCGGCCGGCACCGCGGCCGCCGCCACCCTGGCCGCCGCCGCGCTGTTTCCCGACCAGTCCCGGGAATTCTGGACATCGGCGCTCTGGGACACCAGCCGGGTCGGCGTTCTGTCGTACTTCTCCAACCAGTCCGAACGCGGTTTCCTCGCCCGCCTGCCGATCGACCAGGTAGCCGGGAAAATCTGGATCGTCGCGGTTCTCGTCACCATCGCGTTCTGGGCCTGGCGGGTCCGCAAGGCCCCCGATGACCTGATGGGCGGCCTGGCTCTCACCGGCATCCTGGGCTGCCTGATCAGCCCGGTCACCTGGATCCACCACTGCGTCTGGCTGCTTCCGGCGATCGTCCGATGCGTGGACCTCGGCCGCGGGACGCGATACCTCGGCGGCGCCGCCTACCTGCTCATGACCTCGAGACTGGGCTGGCTGTGGGAAAAGGGCCCGCGCCCGCCCCTGGAGATCCTCGGCGGCAACCTCTACGTCTGGTTCAGCCTGGCGCTGCTCATCTGGACGCCGCTCGCACCGGCTGACGACCGATCGTCTCCGACGATCAGAAACCCGCGACTTCGATCGCGGTGGCCACGGTCACTCGGGCCGCTTTCCCGTACGCGTCGGAGAAGCCCGCATCGCCCAGCGCAGCGCGAGCTGCCACCTGCCCTCGGCGCGTCCGGCAACGTGCGGAGGGCCGGCTTCAGGCCCTTCGGACCATGATCGAGCGGGCCGCCCGGTCGTGGAGGCCGCGGCCGTCGCCGTCGGAGATGACCGCGGGAATGACCAGGGCCAGCAGGACGGCTCGGACGATCGCCCGGGGGAGACCGATCGCGCCGCCGTCGACGACCGAGATGCAACGGATGCGGGCCAGCCACATGCCCGGGGTCTGTCCGAAAAGGCCGACGAAGAACGCATGGACCAGCACGAATACGCCCAGCTGGGGCCAGGGGTTGGCGCGCAGGTCGTCGACCAGCAGGCTGGCCACCAACGTGCAGAGCGCCCAGTCGATCAGCAGCGCGCCGAAGCGGCGGCCGAAGCCGGCGGTCTCCGTTTGTGTCACGTCAGCGGCGCCGGGGGTGGATGCGGCCATGCCGACCAGCGTAACCGGGCCGGTTTGGGCGTCCGGGAGCGCGGGAGCCCGGATCGCGATAGCCTCGGCAACGCCCCAACAGTGCCGTAACACGACGGAAACAGTAGGGACACGACCGGGCAACTCGGTGACCATAACGTCGCGACCAGCCTAGCCGCGTCCGCGCGCCGCGGAATCAACAGGAGGACGTGTGTTCGCCAATCCCGAGGAGCTCCTGCGATACCTCACCGACGAGGACGTCAAGTTCGTGGACGTCCGGTTCTGTGACCTTCCGGGCGTGATGCAGCACTTCAACACGCCGGTCGAGTCGTTCGACGAGAGCGTCGTCACCGACGGCCTCGCCTTTGACGGGTCCTCGATCCGCGGGTTCCAGGCCATCCACGAGTCCGACATGATGCTGCTGCCCGACGTCACCACCGCCTTCATCGACCCGTTCCGGGCGCAGAAGACGCTGGCGCTCAACTTCTTCATCCACGACCCGTTCACCCGCGAGGCCTACTCGCGTGACCCGCGCAACGTGGCGAAGAAGGCCGAGACCTACCTGGCCTCCAGCGGCATCGCCGACACGGCCTACTTCGGCGCCGAAGCCGAGTTCTACATCTTCGACTCGATCCGCCACTCGACCGCCGCCAACCAGGCCTTCTACTACATCGACTCGATCGAGGGCGCCTGGAACTCGGGCAAGGACGAGGAGGGCGGCAACCGCGGCTACAAGACCGCGTACAAGGGCGGCTACTTCCCGGTCTCGCCGCTCGACCACTACTCCGACCTGCGCGACTCGATGGT
>DASWRZ010000433.1:0-13441 GCA_036402935.1 Actinoplanes sp. | reverse complement strand
CGAACTTGCCGTCGGGACCGGTCCATCTCGTCCGCATTGTCGGTCGACGACCTGGTCGCGTCGTTGGT
Organism: Actinoplanes sp.; assembly: GCA_036402935.1. Taxonomy (GTDB): domain Bacteria; phylum Actinomycetota; class Actinomycetes; order Mycobacteriales; family Micromonosporaceae; genus Actinoplanes. The sequence continues at coordinate 13,373 of DASWRZ010000433.1, read as the reverse complement.
GGCGGCGCGGCGTGGCGTGGCGGTCGCGGTCAACGGGACGGTGGTGCCGCGGTCGACCTGGACCGAGGTGGCGCTGGCCGACGGGGACACCGTCGAGGTGCTCACCGCGGCCCAGGGCGGCTGACGATGATCTTCGGAGACTCGCGGCTCATCCTCGGCACCGGCGGCGCGTCCAGCCTGGCCGTGCTCGAGCAGGCGATCGTCGCGTCCGGGACCGACCTGGTCACGGTCGCGCTGCGGCGGGTCGACGCGGCCGGTCCGGGCCTGCTGCCGCTCCTCGACCGGCTCGGCGTGCGGGTACTGCCCAACACGGCCGGCTGCTACACCGCCGGCGACGCGATCAAGACGGCCCACCTGGCGCGGGACGCGTTCGAGACGGACCTGGTCAAGCTCGAGGTGATCGGCGACGACCGGACCCTGCTGCCGGACGGGGTCGAACTGCTGCGGGCGGCCGAGACGCTGGTCGCGGACGGGTTCACGGTGTTGCCCTACACGACCGACGACCCGATCCTCGCCCGCCGGCTGGCCGACGTGGGCTGCGCGGCGGTGATGCCGGCCGGGTCGCCGATCGGGTCCGGCCTGGGCATCTCCAACCCGCACCACATCCGGCTGATCCGGCAGAGCGTCGACGTGCCGGTGATCCTGGACGCCGGCATCGGCACCGCCTCGGACGCGGTGCTGGCGATGGAACTCGGCTGCGACGGGGTGCTGATCGCCAGCGCGATCACCCGGGCCGACGATCCGGTGGTGATGGCGACGGCGATGCGACATGCGGTCACGGCCGGGCGGCTGGCGTACTCGGCCGGGCGGATCCCACGGCGCTTCCACGCCCTGGCCTCGACGTCGGACGACGGCCTCGCGCGATGGTGACTTCCACACCGTCCGGGCTCGTCGTGCTCACCGACCGGCGGCTCACCGACCGGCGGCTCACCGCCGGCTCACGGCCGTCGGTGAGCGAGCTGCCGTCGGTGGTCGAGGCGGCGGTCCGCGGCGGCGCCGCGTGGGTCATTCTGCGGGAAAGGGATCTTCCGTACGCCGTGCGCCGCGCACTCGCCGACGAGTTACGTGCCGCGCTGCCGCCGGGCCGCTTGATCGTCGCCGGTCCGGACCCGCTGGGTGGCGATGCCGTGCACCTGGCCGAGGCCGATCCGTGGCCGGCTCCGGGTGTGGGGCTGGTCGGGCGGTCCCGGCACGATCTCGTCTCGCCGTCCGAAGAGGATTATGTAACGCTTTCGCCGGTTTTCTGGACGGCGACCAAGCCCGGATATGGTCCGCCTCTGGGTCCGGGTGAGGCGGCTCGGCTCGCGGGAGCGGTGCCGTGGCTCGCCTTGGGGGGAATTGACTCCGCTACGCGGGTCGGGGCGTGTGCGCGGGCCGGTGCGGCGGGCATCGCGGTGCTGGGGGCCGTGATGCGCGCGAGCGATCCGGAGAGCGTGGCGCGGGAGTTGTCCACGGCTTTCGCGGCCGCCGGGCGAGACGGCGCGATCTTGGACGGTGGGCCGCGATGACGCCGCCGGTGGTGCTGACCATCGCGGGGTCGGACTCCGGTGGGGGTGCGGGGATTCAGGCCGATCTCAAGACGTTCGCGGCGCTCGGGGCCTACGGCGCTTCGGTGCTCACGGCGATCACGGCGCAGAACACGACCGGGGTCACGGCGATCCATCCGGTGCCGGCCGACATCGTGGCGGCGCAGCTGGACGCGGTGCTCAGCGACCTGCCGGTGGCCGCGGTCAAGGTCGGGATGGTCGGTGACGCGGCGATCGCGGAGGTCATCGCGTCGCGGGCGAAGGACCTGCCGCACCTGGTGGTCGATCCGGTGCTGGTGGCCACCTCGGGAGCCCGGCTCGGGAACGCCGCGTTTGTCGGCGGGCTCATCGCGTACGCCCAGGTGCTGACGCCGAATCGCGCCGAGGCCCGGGCGCTGGCGGGCAATGAAGGCGGATCGCCGGAGGCGGACGCCGCGGTGCTCGCCGCGCGGGGAGCGCGCGCGGTGGTGGTGACCGGCAGTGAGCTGGCCGTGGACGTGCTCCGTTACGACGGCGTGACCGAGATGCTGGCCGGGGAGCCGGTGGATACCGCGAACAACCACGGATCCGGCTGCACGTTCTCGTCCGCGATCGCGGTCCGGCTGGCCGCCGGCGACGCGATTCCGGATGCGGTGCGTGCGGCCAAGGAATACGTGACGACTGCGCTGCGTGGTGGCAGCGAGTGGCGGCTGGGTGCCGGGCCCGGGCCGCTGAACCACTTCGCCTAGATCGGCTCGCCCGGCGGGCCAGGGATTCCTGCGGCCTTCGGCCGCCCGTTAAGTACCGATTGGGGAGGATTCATGAGGCGCAAGGTGTACGTCGACGGCCCGTGCCCGGACGTCCGGGTGCCCTTCACCGAGGTCGAGTTGCAGGGCGGCAACGAACCGGTCCGGCTCTACGACACGTCGGGGCCGGGCAGCGACCCGGAGGCCGGCCTGCCGCCGCTGCGCCGGTCGTGGTGGGACGGCCGGACCCAGCTGGCCGCTGCCCGGGCCGGGATCGTGACCCCGGAGATGGAGTTCGCGGCGATTCGTGAGGGTGTCGAGGCTTCGGTCGTACGGGAGGAGATCGCCGCCGGAAAGGCGGTGTTGCCCGCCAACCGCAACCACCCGGAAAGCGAGCCGATGGTGATCGGGTCGCGGTTCCTGGTCAAGGTCAACGCCAACATCGGCACCTCGGCGGTCACGTCGTCGGTCGCCGAGGAGGTCGAGAAGATGACCTGGGCGACCCGGTGGGGCGCCGACACGGTGATGGATCTGTCGACCGGGCCCCGGATCCACGAGACCCGGGAGGCGATCATCCGGAACTCGCCGGTACCGATCGGCACCGTGCCGCTCTATCAGGCCCTGGAGAAGGTGAACGGCGATCCGGCGAAGCTCAGCTTCGACGTTTTCCGGCAGACGGTGCTCGAGCAGGCCGCACAGGGCGTGGACTATATGACTGTCCACGCTGGAGTTTTGCTGCCTTATGTCCCGTTAGCGGCGGAGAGGGTGACCGGAATCGTCTCCCGGGGCGGATCGATCATGGCGGCGTGGTGCTTGGCTCACCATGAAGAGAATTTCCTCTATACCAACTTCGACGAGCTTTGCGCGATTTTTCGGGAATATGACATCACGTTTTCACTGGGGGATGGGCTGCGGCCGGGGTCGATCGCGGACGCCAACGATGAGGCTCAGTTCGCGGAGTTGCGGACGTTGGGCGAGCTCACGCACCGGGCCTGGGAGTACGACGTGCAGGTCATGGTCGAGGGACCCGGCCACGTGCCGATGCACAAGATCAAGGAGAACGTGGACCGGCAGGTCGAAGCCTGCGCGGGCGCCCCGTTCTACACGCTCGGGCCGCTGACCACGGACATCGCGCCGGCCTACGACCACATCACCTCGGCGATCGGGGCCGCGATGATCGGGATGTTCGGCACCGCGATGCTCTGTTACGTGACCCCGAAGGAGCACCTCGGCCTGCCCGACCGCGACGACGTGAAGGCCGGGATGATCGCCTACAAGATCGCGGCCCACGCGGCTGACCTGGCCAAGGGGCATCCGGGGGCCCAGGCGTGGGATGACGCGCTGTCGAAGGCGCGGTTCGAGTTCCGCTGGGAGGACCAGTTCGAACTGGCGCTCGACCCGGAGACGGCACGGTCCTATCACGACCAGACGCTGCCCGCGGCGCCCGCCAAGACTGCCCATTTCTGCTCGATGTGTGGGCCGAAGTTCTGCTCGATGAAGATCAGCCACGAGCTGCGAGCGATGGGTATGCGGGATAAATCATCCGAATTCACAGCGCGCGGCGGGAAGGTTTATGTCGATCTGGAGCCGGCATCGCCGACCCCGGATCCCGTTCCCCAAAGCTGATAAAACCTGACGTAGCGGTTGGGGTGAACCAGGTCGACCCGGTGGACCGGTTCACCCCTCGCCATGTTCACGATCGGACTCGACGCCGACCAGGTCGGTTTCCGGTCCCACGCGTCGCGGGGCTCGCCGACCGCCTGTGGGCCCCTCGTCCGGATTATCCCATTGGCGTTGGTCAATGGTTAACGCGCGTTAACGGTTGCCCAGCCCGCTCACCCAGTCGACGAATTCGTCGCCTTGTCCGTTGCGTCCCCGGGGCTGCGGAGCCGGATTCATCGAGAGCGGCGGGCTCACCGGGGCGGGCGCGGTCGGCGGCGTGTTCAACGCCTGCGGCTGCGGCCGGGGCGCGAAGCCGTTGAAGCTCGGGCCGGCGGCGTCCTCGGGCGGGACCGTCAAGACCCCCGTGTCGGACGGCTTGAGCTGTTCCTTGGAGCGCTGAGCGGCGGCGGCCGCGGCCCGGGCGATCGCCGAGGACGTCTGAGCCTCCCGGCGCGGCAGCGGCGGACGGTCCGGCGTCGGCTTGCCCTTCGACGGGTCGAGGCCGTCGGCCGGCACCGCCGGGCCCCGGCTGAGCACCGCGACCAGCACCGAGCCGAGCACGCCCGCCCCGGCCGCGGTCATCGCCGCCCAGTAGGGCACGACCTGGTAGCGCTGGTCGCCCGAACCCGGACCGGCGACCAGGTAGGCCAGTGTCAGCAGAGCCGGCCCGGCCAGGCCGGACAGCGCGACCGTCAGCGTCGACATGGCCCGCCGGCGTGCCGCGACGGCGACCGCGATGCCGCAGACCAGGGCCATGGCGGGCATCGTGAACAGGGCCGTCCGCTGGGTCACCGACTCGCTCAGGAAAGATGCGTCGATCACGCCCAGGCGGATCGCGGGCAGCGGCTTGGAGGGTGCCAGCGAGGGCGCCACCGAGACGATCGCGATCGCCCAGACCCCGGCGCTCACGGCGGTCAGGTTCCAGCGCGCCACGGCGTGGCTGAGCGCGGCGTACGCGGCGACGATGCCGACCGCCGCGCCGAGTGCCGCGCACACGCCGATGATGAACACCGGGCGTACGCCGGCGATCTGCGCCGTGCGGGCCGGCTCCATCGTCAGCGGCACCACGACCGCCGCGCCGAGGGCGGACGCCACCGCGGCGACGATGCGGGTGCCCGCACCGGCGTGCCCCGGCAGCGCCCGGCGTCCGGTCATCGCGCCGATCACCGCCGAGGTCATCGCGATCCAGGCGACCCAGGCGAGCTGTGCCATCCATTGGTCACGCGCAGTGACGTCGACAACGCGGGTCAGGCGGAGGACGCCCAACCCGTACGCCAAGCCGAGCTGACTCGCGCCGCCCGCCGCGCCGGCGCCGAGTGTCACCCCGAACAGTTTGGCCCAGGTCCGAAAAGCCATGCCGGGCACGTTACGGAATCGATCCCCGGTGGCGCCACTTCGGGGGCGATTCTTAAGTCAGTCCAAAATACGGATTATGTGACACGCAGCAGTGATTACTGACAGTAACTCTTTGGAGTCACCGGCTGATCATGAAGCGAGCCGCCAGCGGCCGCTCCGGGCCACCAGCATGGTCAGCGCCTGCGGCATCAGGCCGGAGTGGCTGGCGGGGGTGAACCGGATCGGGCCGGAGAGCCCGTCGATCTGCGAGGTCTCGAGGATGTCGCGGATGCGGTCGCGGTCGCTGCCGGCCCGGACCACCGCGGCGGCGATCAGGTCGACCGCGTCGGCGGCGAAGGCGGCGACGCCCGAGTAGCTGCCGTAGCGCGAGGTGTAGTCGCGGAACCACTGCTTGCGGGCGGCCTTGGCCGGAGTGGTCGCGATGACGTCGTCGATCGCCAGAGTCTGGGTGAAGATCATCGACGCGTTGTCGGTCGCGGCGACCGCGTCCGGCGCGATGAACTGGTCGCTCGCGGCGGCCGCGTCGAAGTACAGATGACCGGTGAAGCCGGCCGCCTTCGCGCTGGTCGCGGCCAGTTGGCTCTGATCCGGACCGGTCAGCACGATCAGGGCGTCGGGCTTGCCGTCGGTCAGCGTGCCGATCGTCTGGCTGACGTCGGTCGCGGCCGGTTTGATCGAGAGGGCGGCCTGCATCTTGATGCTGGTCTTGCCCAGCTCCGCGGTCAGCGCCTGTTTGCTTCCCCGGCCGTACAGGTCGTCGGAGTAGACGATCGCCACGTTCTTGACGGTGTGCAGGCGGGTCAGCTCGGCGACCAGGGCGGCGTTGCTGTCGGCCGAGTTGGGCCCGAGCTTGAACAGGTAGCGCCGCTGGTCGATCGGGCTCGCGACCTCGTCGGACGGGGCCAGCACGATCGTCGGGATCTTCTTGTCGTTGATCGTCTTGGCGGCGCCGACCGCGCACTGGTCGCAGTCACCGGCTACCACCGCGACCACGGTCTTGTCATCGCCGAAGGTGCTGATGTTGCGCAGCGAAGAAGTCGGATCGGACCGGTTGTCCTGAGTTCGCAGGGACAGCTTCTTGTCCCCGAGCTGTCCGGAAGCGTTCACTTGATCGATGCGGAGTTGCAGAGCCCGCGCGTACGCGATGTCGACCACCGACGAGTTGTCCAGATCGGCGCCGATCACCAGGGCGTCGCCGGACCCGGCCGGGCCGTCCGAGCTGCACGCGGTCAGTCCGCCGAGCAACAGGACCGGCGTCAACAGCGACGCCGTGACGCGACGATGAAACCTCACTGCGGTGCCTCCAGGGGGGCGGGAGGGCGGGAACTGCCGACGGCTACGGTGTCCGGTGTGGACCCTGCCGACACGGACAGGGAGTCCGCTTTGAACGCGGCAAACCTTGCCAACGTGAAGGTCCCCGGTCAAGCGGACCCCTATCGATGCCGCGGGACGCTTGTCCCACATAATGGTTGGTATCGGGATGGTGCAGAGTCACCGAACCACTACGGATTGTCACGTCAATGATATTTGCGCACGTCAAAGCAGTTTAGATATCCGCTTACGAATCGAGAAACGGCCTGCCGGATGAACGCTCGAGATGTTTCCGGGCGTTTCCAGGCTTCCCAAAGGGACTGCAATTCTGATGAAATTCCTCGGCCGCAGGCACTTCGCGGGCGAAGAGACACGGGGATGACCACGGAGGAGATGTCGTGAGCACCGGTTCTTCGACCCAGGTGACGCGCCGTGGTGTCTTCCCTCGCCTGCGGGACACCCGGATCCGCGCCAAACTGGCCCTCATTCTTGTCGTCCCTCTGATCGCAGTTGTGGCACTGGCCGGCGTCCGGCTGGTCGATGTCGGACAGCAGGCCTCGGCGGCGGGCGAGGTGCAGAAGCTGACCAAGCTCGGCACCGACGTCTCCGAGCTGGCCCAGCTGCTGCACGTCGAGCGGATGGCCGGAGCGGCCTTTCTGTCCGGCCCCGCCGGCAAGATCGGTCCCTACAACACGGCGATCCGCAACACCGACGACCGCATTCAGACCTACTTCACCGATCGGGGCGCGCTCGACAATCCGCCCGCGGCGGTGCTCGACCGGCTCAACCGGATCGACGACCACCTGCACACGATGGACGCCACCCGCAACGTGGTCTCCCAGCGCAACGGCATCGCGGTCGCCGAGGCGATCTCCCGCTACAGCGTCGTGATCACCGACCTGGTGTCGTACGGCGATGCGGTCAGCCAGTTCGCCGGCGACGGCGAGGTGGCCGACGGCCTGCGGGCCCTCGCCGCGTTCGCCAAGGCGAAGGCCGGCACGGCCGAGCAGGAGGCGATCGCGTACGCGGCCCGCGTCACCCGCGACAACAGTGCCGAGCAGCGCACCGCGTTCATCGCCACCCAGACCAGCCAGCAGGAGGCGCTGACCGCCTTCTCCCTGGCCGCGTCCCCGGCCCAGCAGACCCTGGTCGACAGCGTCGTCACCGGCGACGCGGTCAACCTGGCCGACCAGGTCAGCACCGAGATCAACCGCGGTGAGGCGGTCCCGCCGTCCGACGTCACCTCGGCGCTCGGTGCGGTCGTCGACCTGATGCGCTGGGCCGAGCAGCAGCTCGAAGCCGACATCCTCAAGAAGGCGGGCGCCGAGCGCGACTCGGTGGTCCGGCAGACCGCGATCGAGGCGGTGCTGGTACTGCTGGTGCTGGCCGTCGCCATCGCGCTGGCCGTCGTCCTGGCCCGCTCGCTCAACCTCTCGCTCCGCCGTCTGCGTGAGGGCGCCCTCTCGGTGGCCCACCGTGACCTGCCCGAGGTGGTCGCCCGGCTGCGTGACTCCCGCAACCTCGGGGAAAACAGCGCGGAGGAGATCGTCGAGCAGGTCCGGGACCCGATCCGGCTCAACAACCGCGACGAGATCGGCCAGGTCGCCCAGGCCTTCAACGTGGTCCACCGGGAAGCCGTACGCATCGCGGCCGAGCAGGCCGCCCTGCGCACCAGCGTCTCGACGATGTTCCTCAACCTGGCCCGGCGCAGTCAGTCACTGGTCGACCGGATGATCGGCGAGCTCGACACCATCGAGCGTACCGAGGAGGACCCGAAGCGTCTGGCCCGGCTCTTCGAGCTCGACCACCTCGCCACCCGGATGCGCCGCAACGACGAAAACCTGCTGGTCCTCGCCGGTGCCGACTCCAGTGCCCCGCGCCGCGAGGACGCGCTGCTGGTCGACGCGCTGCGCGCCGCCCAGTCCGAGGTCGAGCTCTACAACCGGATCGAGTTCGGCACGGTCGACACCGACGTCTCGATCGTCGCGCTCGCCGTCAACGACGTCGTCCGGCTGGTCGCCGAGCTGCTCGACAACGCGACCCGCTTCTCGCCGCCCACCACGATCGTGGTCGCCGATGCCCGGCGCATCCGCGACTACGTGGTGATCCAGGTGGAGGACCGGGGCCTCGGCATGTCCGAGGAGCAGATGGACCAGCTCAACCGGCGGCTGTCCGAGCCGCCGAGCGTCGACGTGGCCGCGTTCCGGCTGATGGGCCTGGCCGTCGTCGGCCGGCTCGCCGCCCGCTACGGCATCCGTGTCGAACTGCGGCCCAACCTCGAAGGCGGCACCGTCGCCCAGGTCACGCTGCCGAGCAGCATCGTGGTGCTGCCGAGCCGGCGCGACGCGCTCCGTGGCGGCAGCGGTGCCACCCCGGAACTGGGCGGCCCGTCCGGCGGCTGGGAGACGCTGCCCGCCGGTCGCACCGCGACGGCCACGCTGCCGGCCCTCTCGCCGGCGCCGATGCCCGACCCCGACCAGCCGGTGCACCCGCATCTGCCGATGTTCCCGTCGCAGCGGCCGCCGGCCGAGTTCCAGCGGCCCGGGGAGATCCAGCGGCCGGGCGAGATCGAGCCGACGCCCGACCGTCCTCCGCTGCCCTCGCGGGCGTCCTGGCCGGTAGACGCCGACGCATCCCTGGCCAGTTTCGCCCCGCCGACCTCGGCGATGCCGACGGCCACCCGGGAGCCCCACGGTTTCTCGCCGTCGCTGCCGGCGATGCCGAACAGTCCCGACTCCAACGGGTGGGGAGCGGCCCTGGCCGCCATGCCGCCTGTGCCACCGACGCCGACCCCGGCACCGGTCGAGGAGCGGAACGAGCTTCCGATCTTCGTCGAGATGCAGCAGAGCTGGTTCCGGCAGCACGACCAGAGCCCGGAGGAGTGGGGTATGCCCACCGCCGGTTACGCCCCGCCGCCCAACTCCGCGGCATTGACCGCACCCACGGTTCTCGTCCCGGAGCAGCGGGGTTCCAGCATGACCCGTTCCGAGCCGGCCCCGGTCACCGCGATCGGCGGTCCGGACCGGCGCATCCCGTCGACATCACCGGTTGCTGCCGCCGCCACGTCAGCACCTCCGGTCTCCGCACCACCAGCCCCGGACGCTTCGGCGACGATCGGGCAGAATGGATCGGTCCCCAAGCCGCGCCCCGCGGCCGAGGACCGTTGGAAGACCGCGGCCGACGACGGCTGGAAGCGGGCGATGGCGGCAGCCGAACCGGTCGATGCCGGCACGACCAAATCCGGCCTTCCCAAGCGCGTACCGCAGGCTCAGTTGGTGCCGGGCGGCGTGCAGAGCGGCGGACAGCGCACTCAGAACCGTCGCACGCCCGACGAGGTGCGCGGACTCCTGTCCGCGTACCACCGGGGAGTGCAACGAGGGCGGACGGACGGCACCGCCGAATCATCCCCCGCCTTCCAGGCTAAGGAGAAGGACCAGTGACCAGGCCCCCCACCATGCAGGACATGGGCTGGCTGCTCAACAACTTCGCCAACAGCGTCGCCGGGATCGCCCACGTCGTGGCGGTTTCGGCGGACGGCCTGCTGTTGGCCTCATCACGTGATCTGCCCACCGACCGGGCCGACCAGCTCGCCGCGATCACATCCGGCGTGGTCAGCCTGACCGACGGCGCGTCACGCATGTTCCACGCCGGCGCGGTACAGCAAACGATCATCGAAATGGACAGCGGCTATCTTTTCCTCATGTCCATCAGCGACGGTTCGTCGATGGCCGTCCTGGCCGCCCGCAACTGCGACGTCGGGCAGGTCGGCTACGAGATGGCTCTGCTCGTCGAGCGGGTCGGTGCCGCATTGTCACCGGCTCCGCGCGAAGTCGTCGGCCACTGATTCAGCCGGCGCCGATCGGTACGGAAAGGGGGTGACGGATGGGACAGGCCAATGACCCGAGGGGCAACCTCGTACGCCCGTACGCCGTCACTCGCGGCCGCACCGAACCGCGCCGGGACATACCGATCGAAGCCGTTCTGGTCGCCAGCCAGGCCGGCCTGCAAGAAGCCCGGTTCGCCGGGCATGACAAGTACCGAATCGCCGTGCTGTGCGAGTCGAAACCGCAGTCCCTAGCCGAGTTATCGGCCTTCACGAGGCACCCACTAGGTGTCATGAAGGTGCTGGTGGCCGACATGGTCGCCGACGGGCTGCTGACATTGCACAGTGCCGCTCCCAAAACCGGATTCGCGGAGCGGATGGATCTGCTGGAAAGGGTGTTGAGTGGACTTCGCAAGCTCTGAGCGGGCGGGTGCCCAACCCAAGGAGATCACCTCCGCGAAGATCGTCGTTGCCGGCGGCTTCGGTGTGGGCAAGACGACCCTGGTCGGTGCCGTCTCCGAGATCGAGCCCCTGACCACCGAGGCCGTGATGACCTCGGCGGGCCAGGGCGTCGACGACGCGTCGAAAGTTCCCGGCAAGGGGACGACGACGGTGGCGATGGACTTCGGCCGCATCACGATGGCCGACGACCTGATCCTCTACCTCTTCGGCACTCCCGGGCAGACCCGCTTCTGGTTCATGTGGGACGAACTGATCCGGGGCGCGGTGGGCGCGGCCGTACTGGTCGACACCCGTCGCATCGCCGACGCCTTCGCGCCTCTCGACTATTTCGAGAACCGTCACCTTCCGTACCTGGTCGCTCTCAACTGTTTCGACGGCGCACCGCGCTACGAACCGGAAGAGGTTCGCGAGGCGCTGGCCATCCCGGCCCACGTCCCGCTGGTGATGTGCGACGCCCGGGTCCGTGACTCGGTCAAGCAGGTTCTGGTCAGCGTCGTCGAGCACGCGATGGCGACGCTGGTCGCCGAACAGGGCGGCCTCACCTCCGTCGGCTGACGCCGCACCTCACCGCTACGACATCGGGCCGCTACGACATCGGGCCGCTACGACATCGGGTCACATCCGGGTGTCGTAGCGGGGTGGTGCGTGGATCCGCCGCATGGCCCCTCAGGCCGGCAGGCGATAGCCTCGTTTGACGACCGTCTGGACGATGCCCGTCGAGCCGAGGCCGGCGCGCAGCCGGGCGACGGCCATCTCGACGGCGTGCTCGTCGGCGCCGCGCGGCAGGGCGTGCAGCAGTGCGGCCCGGGAGAACACCCGGCCCGGGGTGGCGGCGAGGGCGCGGAGTACGGCCATCGGTGCCGGGGCCAAGGGGCGCAGGTCACCGTCGACGATCGCGGCGTGGCCGCGCAGCGTGAGCGAGTGACCGGCCACCTCCAGCGACAGGGCGCGCTTCGGCAGCTCCTCGACGATGGTGCGGACGAGCGAGCTCAGGCGGGCCCGGGCGGGCGAGACGACCGGGACGTCGAGGCGGCGCAGGGGAGCCGCGGTGACCGGGCCTACGCAGGCCGCGAGTACGTGCGTACGGAAAGCTTCGAGCAGGGCCTCGCCCGCCGGGCCGCCGGCCCGGAGCAGCGCGGTGACCGCGGGGGCGGCGGTGAAGGTGACCGCGTCGACCAGCCGCCCGGTGATCAGGTCGACCAGGCGGTGCAGGGGAGCGGGATCGGTCGGGGCCGCCCAGCGGTAGACCGGAACCTCGATCACCCGCGCGCCGGCCTCCTCCAGGGCCTCGATGTACTCCGGTTGGTGCTCGCCGTGCTGCTGGAGAGCCACGGTCAGGCCGGCGATGCCCCGGACGGCGAGGTGGGCGAGCACCTCGTCGTAGCCTTCGCCCTCGGGGGCCCACTGTTCGTGCAGCCCGGCCGTACGCACTGCGGCGCGCGCCTTGGGGCCGCGGGCGACCAGATAGGCGCGGGACAGTACGCCGTGCAGCGGCTCGGCCAGGCCCCAGCCGTCGGCCGCCTCGAGCCAGCCGCGCATGCCGATGCCGGTGCTGACCAGCACGATGTCGGGTGGGGTGTCGAGGCAGGCCCGGGTCGCGGCCCGCAGTTCGGCGTTGTCGGCGATCGGCACGATGCGCAGCGCGGGGGCCAGCACCACCCGGGCGCCGCGGCTCTCCAGCAGCCCGGCCAGTTCGTCGCGGCGGCGGTCGGAAGTCACGCCCACCGTGTAACCGGAGAGTGAGGCCGCCGGTTCACGCAGCCCGGCGGCTGTGATCACCGCGCGGCGGGCGCCACCCGTCCGGTCGGTCATCCTTCCCCGGCTAGAACGAATTCTTCCCTGGCTGGAACGATTTCGAGAAGTCGCGGCGTGGTCGTACGGTCCACCGAAGGGCACGCTCGGAGTACGCCGTCCTCAGCGTCGACCCGCTCCCATGTCACGCCTGCGTTCTCCGCCATACCTCCGTCCAACGCACGCCGCGACTTCTCCTCGCTGGATCGGCAAGCCGACCCGGCGGTCACCATCAGGTCCGTCCTCAACCCTGACGGTGGCCTCTTAATAGTGCGTCGCCGGTGCACCCCCGGGCTACCTCGCCCGGGGCGCATCACATCGACAATCGCACCAACGACCATGCCGGAACTGTGCCGCCGGGGGATTTCCACCCGGCGTCCCGTATGTTTCGAGCCTGCTAAGAGGTGTCGTCGGCTCCCGCTGTCGGGCGTGTCCGGTAAGGCGGGTACTCTCTATGGAGGCTCTATCGAGTCGGCACCGTTTTGACCGAGCGCCGCGCGGCCGGGTATTGTTGCCTGCTGTTGTGCGGCAGCTGCGAGCGTACCCTCCCGGGTAGGCTCGATGTTCGCGCTCCGACGCGACCCCAGACCGACGAACGAGACAAGGTAATTCTGTGCGTACGTACAGCCCGAAGCCGGGTGAGATCGAGCGTCAGTGGCACATTATCGACGCTTCTGACGTCGTTCTGGGCCGCCTGGCTACCCACACCGCCACTCT
>DASWRZ010000432.1:0-5963 GCA_036402935.1 Actinoplanes sp. | reverse complement strand
CCAGATGTCGTCGGGGCCGGTGAAGCGCACCTCGACCGGGAACTGCACCCGGAACGGCAGGCCGTCGATGATCCGGGGGAGGGCCGAGAGCACTTCCGGGAGGGCGGCGCGCGGGATCTCGTACTCCATCTCGGTGAAATGCACCCGCCGCGGCGTACAGAAAACCTTGTCCGACCGCTCGGTGTAGGCCCGTGCGGTGAGCGCTCGCGCAGCGAGCGCGCTGATCGGCGGGACCGTGGCCGGCACCGCCCGGCCGAGCCGGCAGACCGCGCCGAACACCGAGTTGGAGAGGAAGTCGTCGTCGAGCCAGCCGCGGAAGCGGGAGAGCGGCCGGTCGTTGTCCGGGACCTTGTTGTTGATCTTCAGCTGGGCGCGGTCGGTGTACGGGTACCAGTAGAACTCGGCGTGATCGTTGCCGCCGATCCACTCGTCGAGGCCCGCCATCACGTCGCGCAGCGCCATCGGCCGCTCGTCGGCGAGCAGCGTGAACGCCTCCGTGCAGCGCAGCGTGACCTCGACCAGGATGCCGAGCGCACCCAGCGACACCCGGACCGCCGGCAGAAGCGGGTCGCCGGGGCCGATCGTGACGACCTCGCCCACGCCGTTGACCAATTTGACCGCTTCCACACAAGAAGCGATTGTTGAGTGCTTCGCCCCGGTCCCGTGCGTGCCCGTCGAGATCGCGCCCGCGACCGTCTGCTCGTCGATGTCACCCAGGTTGGGCACCGCCAGCCCGTGCTCCGCCAGCAGCGCGTTCAGCCTGCTCAGCGGCATGCCGGCCGCCACCGTGACGAGCGGCCCGTCGATCGAGATCAGGCCGTTCAGCCGGTGCAGCAGCATCCGCTGGTCGTCGGCCAGCGCGATGTCGGTGAAGGAGTGGCCGCTGCCGACGACCTTGATTTTGCGTCGGGCACCCGACGCCTCCTTGACCTGGGCCGCGACTTCGTCGACAGTGCCCGGAGTCAGCACGTCGACGGCAACCGCCTGCTGGTTGCCGCCCCAGTTGACCCAGCGTCGGGCGTTCACGGGGGTAGTCATTCTGGCTTTGTCCTCCGTACGAGCGGTTTTACTGGCGTCCCCGTCGATGCGGCTCGCTCGTTGATCCGAGTAACGTTCCGATTATCACTGCTGAGAGGGAGTGGCGACGCGTGTCGACACCAACCGTCACCACCGGGCCGCTGCGCCGGGTCCCGGTGCAGGGCAGAAGCGTTGCCCGGGTCCAGCGCATGCTCGACGCCTGCGCCGAGCTCGTCGATGAGGTCGGGTATGAGGGCCTGACGACCACGCTGCTCGCCGAGCGGGCCGAGGTCGCGATCGGCTCGGTGTACCAGTTCTTCCCCGACAAGCGCGCGATCGTCCAGGCGCTGGCCATGCGCAACATGGATGCTTACCTGCAGGGCCTGTCCGCCCGCTTCGAGAGCGAGACCTTCACCCACTGGTGGGACGGGGTCGACGCGGCCATCGACGTCTACATCCAGATGCACCGCTCGGTGGCCGGCTTCCGCACCCTGCACTTCGGCGACGTCGTCGACGTGCACCTGCTCGACCTCGAGCGCGACAACAATACGGTGATCGCCGACCGGCTGGCCGAACTGCTGGTGGAGCAGTTCCAGCTGATCGACCGGGTCCGTCTGCGGTTCGCGCTGGAGATCTCGGTCGAGGCGGCGGACGCGCTGATCAAGCTGGCGTTCCGGCGCATCACGACGGGCGACGAGGCGGTGATCTTGGAGGCGAAGGCGTTGATCCGCGAATACCTGCATCGTCACGTCGACGCCTGAGGGTCTACCCCAGGAAGGCATGGCCTTCGCCCCGGTAGGTCGGAGCCGGCGTCGCTGTCTCGCCGTCGACCAGCTGCAACTCGTTGACGTGCTCGCACAGCTCGCCGGCCTTCGCATGACGGAACCAGACCCGGTCGCCGGGACGCAGTGTGTCGGCGACCGCTCCGAGCAGGGGCGTCTGCACCTCGCCGGCGCCCTCGTCGGGCTTGAACCGGAGCCCAGCCGGCAGATAGGGGCTGGGCTGCCGGGACTTCTCGGCCGGGCCGGAGGCGATCCAGCCGCCGCCCAGAACGGTGGCGATCCGCGGCGCCGGGCGCCGCACCACGGAGAGCGCGAAGAACGCGGCCGGCGTCGGCTTCCAGGCCCGGTAGGCGTCGAAAAGGGTCGGCCCGTAGAGCCCGGAACCGGCGGTGACCTCGGTCACCGCCGGATCGGCGCTGGTGGCGGCCACGCTGCCGGTGCCGCCGCCGTTCACGAACTCCAGGTCGGCGTGCTGCCGCACCGCGGCGACCGCGTCGGAACGCCGCCGGATCAGCTCCGGGAACGACATCTGCTGCATCACCTGGATCGCGCGGCTGCGCATGGCGTTCGGCGGCAGGTCGCCCAGGCCGGCGATCTGCGCCTCGTAGGACATCATGCCGACCAGGCGAAAACCCGGCCGGGCCACGAGACGGCGAGCCAGGACGGCCGCTTGCGCGGCCGAGTGCACCGGCGACCGGCGTACGCCCACGTGCAGCGGCCCGGGTTTCCAGGACGAGTCCAGGTCCAGGCAGAGGCGTACTTCCGGCCGCTTGCCCGCCGACGTGACCTGGTCGACCAGGTCGAGGTGGGCCGGGTGATCCACCATGAGCGAGATGGCCTCGGTCAGCTTCGGGTCGGAGGTCAGCTCGCGGATCGCGGTGCGGTCGACTGTCGGGTACGCGACGAGGACGTCATCAGTCACTCCTTCGCGGACTAGCCAGATCGCTTCGCGCAGCGTGTAGGCCATTACTCCGTGCCACCCGGGCCGGGCCAGGACGCGATCCAGCAGCGTCCGGCTGCGCACCGACTTGCTGGCCACCCGCAACGGTTTACCGGCGGCGCGTTTGACCAGCTCGGCGGCGTTGTCGTCGAAAGCGGCGAGGTCGACCGCGGCGATCGGCGTCTCAAGGTGGGCAGTGGCCCGGTCGAGGCGCGCTTGCAGGGCTTTTAGGTCGACGATCACGCGTGCACGGTAACTCGTCCCAAGGCAATGCGAAATACCTTCATTTATGCGCCACCCGAACGTGCAGCACAGGGAGTGTCGGGGCCGCCCGATAGAGTGCCGAGCAGGGATCACGGGAGGTACGGCCATCGACACGGAAACCCGCGAAACCGGATCGGTAGACCTGTCCGGCGTCGCCGCCCTGCGCTACGTCCTTCGGGTACGCGGCTTCCGGCGGCTCTGGATGGTGCTCAGCGTCGCCTCGCACGGCGACAGGATCGGGCTGCTGGCCACCCCGCTGTTCGCGTCGTCGCAGGTCAGCAGCAACGCGGCCAAGGGCGCGGCGTTCGGCGGCACGATCGCCGTACGCCTCCTGCCATCGCTGGTGCTCGGCCCGATCGCCGGCGTGATGGCCGACCGGTTCGACCGGCGCTACACGATGGTCGTCACCGACCTGATCCGGTTCGTCTTCTACGGCTCGATCCCGCTCGTGCCGCTCCTCGGCTTCACCGGCTCGCAGTCGGTGGCCTGGGCCGCGATCGCCACCTTCGTGGGAGAGGCGGTCACCCTCATCTGGGTGCCGGCCAAGGAAGCGGCGGTGCCCAACCTCATCCCGAAGTCGCTGATCGAGGTTTCCAACCAGCTCACGCTCATCACGACGTACGGAATCACGCCGATCGTCGCGGCGCTGGGGCTGTCGTCCCTGACCGGCATCGCCCAGCACACGTCGTTGACGATCCCGCATTGGGCGGAGCCCACCCAGCTGGCGCTCTGGTTCAACGGCTTCTCCCGGCTCGCCACCGCGCTGGTCGTCTTCTTCGGCATCAAGGAGATCGGCGGCAAGACCGAGGAACGCGCCCGGCAGGCCCAGCGCAGCATGTTCCGGCAGTTCCTCGACGGCTGGTCGTACATCGGCAGCACGCCTCAGGTGCGAGGCCTGGTGCTGGGCATCTTCGGAGCGTTCGCCGGAGCCGGCGTGGTCGTCGGCACCGCCAACACGTTCGCGGTCTCGCTCGGCGCCGGCCCGGCCGCGTTCTACCTGCTCTTCGGCACCCTCTTCATCGGTCTCGCGATGGGCATCGCCGCCGGCCCGGTGATCGTGAAGGAGCTGTCCCGCAAGCGCTGGTTCGGCCTGAGCATCGTGCTGGCGAGCGCCGCTGTGCTCGTCATGGCGGTCGCGTTCCACCTGGTCGTGGCCCTGATCGGCGCGCTGCTGGTCGGCACCGGCGCGGGCATGGCGTTCCTGGCCGGCACCACCCTGCTCTACAGCGAAGTCGGCGACGAGGTCCGCGGTCGCGTCTTCGCGGTGGTCAACATCGGCACCCGCATCGTCCTCCTGCTCGCCGTCGCGGTCTCCAGCACACTGGTCGGCCTCGCCAGCTCCCGCCGCATCATGCTCGGCAACGTCGGCGTCGACGTGTCCTCGACCCGCGTGCTGCTGCTGATCGCCGGCCTGATCGGGCTGTGGGCCGGCGTCGCCGCGTTCCGCCAGATGGACGACAAGGGCGGCGTCCCGATCCTGGCCGACCTGTGGGGCTCGATGCGCGGGCGGCCGCTCTCCCCGGCCGAGGAGTTCGTCCGCAGCGGCGTCTTCGTGGTCTTCGAGGGCGGCGAGGGCGCCGGCAAGTCGACCCAGGTCAGCCGCCTCGCTTCGACTTTGCGAGCCGAGGGCCGCGACGTAGTGGTCACCCGCGAGCCCGGCGCGACCGAGGTCGGGTCGCGCATCCGCGGCCTGCTCCTCGACAAGGAGTCGGCCCCGGCGCCCCGCGCCGAGGCCCTGCTCTACGCGGCCGACCGCGCCCACCACGTCGCCACGGTGGTCCGCCCGGCGCTGGCCCGCGGAGCCGTGGTCATCAGCGACCGCTACGTGGATTCCTCCCTGGCCTACCAGGGCGCCGGCCGCACCCTGCCGGTCCAGGAGATCTCCTGGCTGTCGGGGTGGGCGACCGGCGGCCTCAAGCCCGACCTGGTCGTCCTGCTCGACGTCGACCCCGGCGTCGGCCTGGGGCGGGTCGACTCCCGAGGCCAGGGCACCGACCGCCTGGAGAGCGAGTCCCGCGCCTTCCACGAGCGGGTCCGCTACGCCTTCCTCGACCTGGCCGCCGCCGACCCGAAGCGCTACCTGGTCCTCGACGCCGGCCGCCCACCGGCCGAGATCGCCGAGGCCGTCACGGGCCGCCTCGCCGGCCTCCTGGCCACGGCCGGCACTCCCCACCCGGCCCCGGCCCCCGCCTCCGGCCCGCCGGTCACAGCTCCCTACTCCGACGGCCCGTCCGCTGCCGCTTCTGATGTCGATGGGCCGCCCGCTGCCGCTTCTGCCTCCGCCGCCGCGCCCGCTGCTGCCTTTGACGCCGATGGGTCGCCCGCTGTTGCTCTTGACGCCGATGGGTCGCCCGCTGCTTTTGATGCCGACGTCGCGGCCCACGGGCAGGAGCCGATCGGCGCGACTGCCCCTGGCCCACCCGTCGCCGTCAGCCAGCCCCAGCAGTCCGAGGACCACACGCCGCCACCGCTGGAAGAGATCGCCGAGGTGCTGGGCATCGACGACGAGGCTCCCGCCGACCCGCCTCGCGCCTAGCCCTTCCAGAGCCGGAGCATCATCGCCTCGACGGCGATCCTGGGCTTGACGTTCTGCTCGATGGCGTCGCGGCAGGCCAGGATGGCCTCGAGGCGGCGGAGGGTGCTCTCGGCGCTCCACTTCTCGGCCGCCGCCCCGGACTGCTGCGCGGTGTCGGTGTGCACCACCGGGACCGGCGCCCGCAGCTTGGTGATCAGCACGTCGCGATAGAAGCCGGCCAGGTCGACCAGCGCCCGGTCGAGCGCGTCGCGCTGGGAACGGGTCGCCCTCGATTTCTGCCGCTTCTCCAGGTCTTTGAGCTGGCCGGCCGCCCCGCGCATCGCACCCGCCGCGCCGCGCCCGGTGCCGCCGGCGCCCAGGGCCTGCTCCAGCGCCGCCCGCTCGCCCGCGTCACTCTCGACCACCGCGGCCGCCGCCTCCGCCT
>DASWRZ010000431.1:0-25105 GCA_036402935.1 Actinoplanes sp. | reverse complement strand
CGACGGATCTCGCTGTTGACCTTCGGACCGGCCCGGCCCGGACTGGCTGCCCGCGTCGTGCCGTTGTCTACTGACCCCGCTCGATCCCTCACCCCACCGGGGGCGCGACCTGCTCGTGCCGCCCGCCGACCCCCGCTCCCTGGACCTGGCTGAACGCGCGACCCCCCCAATTTCGGATATGCGAGGACGCCTTGGCCAGTGAGCGGAGGGACAGTACGAACATCGGCCGCTCGCCGTGCTCAGGAAGAAAGACGTTACGTCGACCCCCCGCCCCGCTGTCAACCGCCTCCCCCGCCTCCGGCGTGTCGCTTCTCTCGGCGTGTCTCGTCGATTACCCGATCGTGCCCCCGGAGTTCTACAGAGTGCTCAGGAGCCCGGCCGCAGCGTCACGATGATCAATGGCGAGCAGGCCGGCGGCGGCCAGCACGTACTGCTCGTCGACGACGGTCCGGGCCGACCGCGGGGCCGCCCAGCCGCCGGCCGTGTCGCTCAGGACGGCGTCCAGCACGTACGCCCCGCCACCGTGCCGCAGCACCCCGCCGGAGCCGACCACCAGGCGTACGTCGCGCAGGTCGCGCCCGCCGGTGCGCGGCCGGCCCGGCCCGGGCGAGTGCCCGCGGGCGTGCCGCCGCAGCGCGATCATCCCCGCGACGGCCGCCAGTTCCCGATCGTCGCCGGGACGGGACAGCTTCTCGGCCGCCGCGGCCGCCACCGTGCCCGGCGCCCCGACCGCCACCCCGAGGTCGCCCTCGACCGTCCGGGAGCGCCACAGGAAACCCGCCACGTCGCGCCGCGGCCCGGTCGTCAGCTCCGCGTCGGGCACCAGCGCCGAGTAGACGTCGGTCGTCGCGCCCCCGACGTCGACTACGAGAACCCCGTAGCCGGTCAGGTCGGCCAGCAGTTCCACCCCCGCGAGGACCGCATCGGGCGTGGCCGCGCGGACCAACGACGCGAATCGCCCCCCGCGGGACAGCCGCTTGCCACCGATCACGTGACGCAGGAAGACCGACCGGATCGCCGCCCGGGCGGGTACCGGGTCGAGCTCGCCGATGCGCGGCAGCACGTTGCCCGTCTCGGTCACGGCGATGCCCCGTTCGGTCAGCAGGGCCGCGGCGTCGGAGCGCACCGCGGCATTGCCGGCCACGACGACGGGGATCCGGAGCCGGGACGTGGCGAGCCGCCGGGCGTTGTGCAGCAGCGTCTCCTCGTCACCTCCGTCGGTGCCGCCGACCAGCAGGATCACATCGGGTCGCGAAGCACGCAGCGTGACCAGGGCACGACCGTCCAGCCGGCCGGCCGCCACGTGCACGACCTGCGCGCCGGCGGACAGGCCCACCCGGTGCCCGGCCTCGGCGGTCACCAGCGCCTCGTATCCGACGACGGCGAGCCGGAGACCGCCACCCGCGCTGGAACACACGTACAGCTCGCGGCCTCCGCCGACGGCGGCGACCGCCTGATCGAGCCCGGTCAGAACGTCACTGTGCGCGGTGGTCGGCACCTCGGCCCGGCGGATCAGCCGGGCGCCGTCGAGGTCGATCAGGGCGGCTTTCGTGTACGTGGACCCGACGTCCACGCAGGCGGCGGTCGTCACGCCCGGGCGGGGACGACGACCGTGCCCGTCGCGGTCACGGCCACGATCGGCTCGTCGAGCACGGCCGCCCCGGAACCACCGGTCCCCCGGCACACGACCGTCGACGTGAACCGGATCTTGCGCGAGCGGGTGCCCATGCCGACCACCGTGGCCGTCACCTCCAGCACGTCCCCCGCCTGCACCGGCGCCTTGAACTGCACGTCGTCGTAGGACGCGAACAGACCCTCGTCGCCGTCGAGCCGGATGCACACCTCGGTCGCCACGTCGCCGAACAGGCCGAGCGAGTAGGCCCCGTCGACCAGGTTGCCGGCGTAGTGGGCGTGCGAGTAGGGCACGTAGCGACGGTGCGTGACGGTGATCAATTCTTGCTCCCGAGCAGGGCGTGTACGAGGTAGGAGGCGACTTCGCGCGGCGTGGTGCCCCGGGTGAAGATCCGGTCGACGCCGAGCTCACCGGCCATGAGCTCGTCGAACCGCGGGCCGCCGACGATCAGCAGCGGCCGCTTCCCGGCCGGCCGTGCCTCGCGGAACGCGGCCGACATCGCCCGCGTGTTCTGCAGATGGGCGTCGCGTTGGGTCACGACCTGCGAGACCAGAACGGCGTCGGCCTTCTGCTCCCGGGCGGTCTCGACCAGCTCGGGCACCGACACCTGGGCGCCCATGTTGGTCACCGACAGCTCCCGGTAGTACTCCAGGCCCTTCTCCCCCGCGATGCCCTTGAGGTTGAGAATGGCGTCGATGCCGACCGTGTGGGCGTCGGTCCCGATGCAGGCGCCGACCACGTTGAGGCGCCGCCGCAGCTTCCGCTTGATCACGGCGTTCACCTCCTTGGCGTTCAGCAGCGGGAAGTCCCGCTCGACGACCTGCACCTTCTCGGTGTCGACCAGGTGGGCGACCTTGCCGTAGACGACGAAGAAGGTGAACCCGTCACCCATCGGCTTGGCGTGCACGAGCAGGGCCGGGTCCATGCCCATCTGGTTGGCGAGCTGGATCGCGGCGCCCTCGGCCCGCTTGTCGTGCGGGATCGGCAGCGTGAACGACAGCTGCACCATCCCGTCCCCGGTGGTGTCCCCGTACGGCCGGACGATCGTCATGCTTGCAGAGCCTCCGTCACCGGGTTGTAGTAGTCGTCCTCGTGGCGCGCGACGCCGTCGAGGCCCTTGCCGCGGTCGGCCGGGCGCTTCATGATCCCGAAGGTGCCGTCCGCGATGGCCGTGAGCAGCGTGTCGTCGACGATCTTGCCCAGGAGGTCGACGGCCTCGTCCAGGACGTGATGAGCCCGCTGCTGGATGAATCCGCCCGGCGCCGGCACGAAGTCCTCGTGCAGGTTCCCGGCCCCGCTCAGGACATATCGGACGTTCTGCAGGGCGATGTCGCGGTCGGACAGCCACGGGGTGACCACGGCCTCGGTCATCATCCCGACGAGCAGGATGCCCTGGCCGGTCAACGTCCCGGCCAGGTTGAAGAACCCGTCGAGCAGGTTGCCCCGGAACACGTCACCGGTCATGTGCTTCGTCGGAGGCATCCACTTCAGCGGCGCATCGGGAAACAGCTCTCGCGCGAGCAGGGCGTGCGCGAGCTCCATCCGGAACGAATCCGGCAGGTCCGGATTTATCTCGAAGGCGTGCCCCAGACCGAGTTGCCAGTCCGCCAAGCCCGCCTCGTGGGCGAAAAACTCATTGAGCAACTGCGACACGGTCACGGTGTGGGCCGCCTCGACCGCATCGGCAGTCGTCAGATAGTTGTCCTCGCCGGTGTTGATGACGATGCCCGCCCGCGCGTGCACCTGCCGGGAGAAGCGCTGGTCGACGAACGTACGGATCGGGTTGATGTCGCGGAACAGGATCCCGTACATCGAGTCGTTGAGCATCATGTCGAGACGTTCCATGCCCGCCAGCGCCGCGATCTCCGGCATGCAGAGGCCGCTCGCATAGTTCGTGAGCCGGACATAACGACCAAGTTCACGGGAGACCTCGTCGAGCGCCGCCCGCATCAGCCGGAAGTTCTCCTGGGTGGCATAGGTGCCGGCGAAGCCCTCCCGGGTCGCCCCCTCGGGCACGTAGTCGAGCAGCGACTGCCCGGTCGACCGGATCACCGCGATGATGTCGGCCCCGGCCCGTGCCGCCGCCTGGGCCTGCGGGATGTCCTCGTAGATGTCGCCGGTCGCCACGATCAGATAGATCCACGGCCGCTGCCGCGGATCCCCGTACCGTTTGATCAGCCGGTCCCGTTCGGCCCGGCGCCGATCAACCAGCCGCAGGCCCCGGGCGGTCGCGGTTCTCGCGGCCCGCCGGGCCGCACCGGCCTCTCTTCCTTCCGGTACGCGGAAGCGAACCGAACCCGCCGCCGCCTTCTGGGCGAGGACGGTCAGATCCTCCGACCCGTCCCCGGCCAGCGCCGCGAACACCGGCAGCGACACCCCGTGAGACAGGCCGACGTCCTCGCGGACCGCGTCGACGAGCCGGTTGACCCACGGGATGCCGTCCGAGTCGGCGCCGGCCACGCCGGCCAGGCGCAGCACCGCCCGCTCGACCGACACCGTGGTGTGGGACCGGGCCAGGTCGACCACCGGCCGGCCCGCCTTGGCGGCGAGCCGTCTCGCGGTTCGGACCACCTTCGGGTCCAGATTCAACTTCCCGGCCACGGTCGGGCTCCCCTCCCTGATTACGCCTGATAGATCGTCTCGCCGTGCAGCACGGTCCGGCGGCAGATCGGCCGCGGGGGCACCACCCCGTCGACGTCCGGCAGCAGCCGCGGCAGGCCGCCGTCGACGCCGCCCGGGGTGTCCCACACCGCGAAGGTCGCCGACGCGCCCGGCGCCAGCACCCCGACGCCGTCGACCCCGGCCGCCCGCCAGCCGCCCCGGCTCGACGCGGCGAACGCCGCCCGCACCGTCATCCGGTAGGCCGGGTTGCGCGGCGCCGCGGCGGCCACCACGACCGCCCACGGGTCCAGCGCGGTCACCGGCGAGTCGGAGCCGAACGCCAGCAGCACCCCGGTCGCGTGCATCTGCCCGATCGGGTTGCTCGCGAGCGAGCGCTCGACGCCGAGGCGCTGCGCGTACATCCGGTCGGTGCCGCCCCACAGCGCGTCGAAGACCGGCTGCACCGAGGCGATCACCCCGAACTCGACCAGCCGGGCGATCATCGCCTTGTCGATCAGTTCGACGTGCTCGATGCGGTGCCGGCCCTCCCGGATCCGGTCGGTGCCGGCCGACCTCGCCGCGATCGCGAAGCCTTCCAGGACGGTCTCGATGGCGGCGTCGCCGATCGCGTGGAAGCCGCCCTGCACCCCGACCCGGACGCAGTCGAGCAGGTGTTCGCCGGCCTGCTCGGCGGTCACGAACGCCTCCCCGCACCCGTGGTCACCGTCGAGGTAGGGCGACCGCAGCGACGCCGTACGGGAACCGAGCGCACCGTCGGCGTACAGGTCACCGGCCGCACCGACCGCACCCAGCTCGCGGGCCCGCTCCGCCCCGCCCAGCTCGCCCCAGTAGCCGAACACCTGCGGCAGCCCCTGCCCGGACAGCGCCCGCACGGACAGGAAGTCCTGCTCGCTCGAGGTGCCCGGCCCGCCGCACTCGTGCACCGCGGCGATACCCATCGACGCCGCCCGGCTCAGCGCCGTCCGCTGAGCGGCCGTGCGCTGGGCCGCCGTGAGGGAGCCGAGCGCCACCGCGCGTACGCGATGATGGGCCTGCTCACGCACCCAGCCGGAACCGTCGAAACCGGCGACGCCCTCGGCCTCGCCGAGGAGCGAGGCCGAGACCAGGGCCGAGTGCACCGAGGCCTGGGAGAGATAGACCCGCCGCCCTTCGGCGGCCCGCTCCAGCTCGTACGCCGTGGGCGGCGTCCGGTCGGACCAGGTCGACTCGTCCCAGCCGTGCCCGTGCACCAGGCCGTCGGCCGGCCGGGTCCGGGCGAAGGCCGCGACCGCGTCGAGCAGCTCACCCGGCGAGCGCACGGCGGACAGGTCGAGTCCGTCGACGGCCAGGCCGGTGTCGGTGGCGTGCTGGTGCGCGTCGACGAACGCCGGGGTGACCAGCGCGCCGTCCAGGTCGATCCGCTCGTCGGCGGACGGGGCGTCGGCGCTCGGCCCGAGCCACTCGGTCCGGCCGCCGCGGACCAGCATCGCGGTGGCCCGCGGGTCGGCGGCGGAGTAGAAGCGGCCATTGAAATACAGCACCGAGGTCAAGTGAGTGGAGCCTTCAGTCCGTCGAGGGGTGGCGGCGGGGGCGGTTGGACGGGCAGTCATGCCGATCAGTGTGCCGCCACGCGCGCTTCGAACAGCGACCGGACCGCCGGGACCCGGCGCAGCAGATCGACCGCGAAGGCGGCGTGACCGGGCACGTAGCCGTTCCCGATGAGCATGGTCACGTCGGCGGCCAGGCCCTCCGCCCCGAGCGCGGCGGCCGGGAAGCTGGTCGCCATCGAGAAGAAGATCACCGTGCCGCCGTCGGCGGTCGACAGGATCGCGCCGTGCTCACAGCCCGGCACGTCCACGCAGACCACGGTCACCGTCGCCGGGCCGCCGAGCGCCTCGGTGACGGCCTGCGACACCTCGACCGGGTTACGCGCGTCGGCCACCGCGATCACGTCGGCGACGCCGGCTTCCCGCAGCGACTCGCGCTCGGCGTCACTGACGACGACCCCGGCCGTACGCGCTCCCGCCAGCCTCGCCGCGGTGAGCGCGAGCGAACCGCTCTTGCCGGCACCCCCGAGCACCGCCACCGTGACGTCGCCGCCGCGGTAGCCCCGCACGACCCGGTCGGTGAGGGCCGGGGCGCCGCACACGTCGTAGACCGCGAGGGACAACTCGGGGGCCAGGTCCTCGGGCAGCACGCCGACCACCGAGCGGGCGAACAGCACCGCGGTGCCCTGGGCCGGCACCTGCTCGCTGAGCCCGTCCCAGTCCCGCAGGTCGTCGGTGATCCGCAGCGGGGTCAGGGTGAGCGAGACCAGCGTGGCAACCCGGTCACCGGGCTTGAGTCCCAGCGGCGACCGCGGGCCGACCCCCTCGACCGTCCCGATCAGCATGCCGCCCGACCCGGTGACCGGGTTGTGCATCTTGCCCCGCGTCCCGACGATGCCGAGCACCTCGGCCCGGACCGCGTCGCCGTCCCCGCCGTGCTTCTCCGCCAGCTGGCGGAAGCTCGCCGCGTCGAGATTGAGCCGCTCGACCCGGATCAGCACCTCGTCGGCGGCGATCTCGGGGCTCGCGTCGAGCCGCCGGGCGGCCTGCGGCAGCACTCCCCGGGGTTCCACCACCCTGTTCAGCCCCGCGTTCGCCGCCTCAGAAACCGTCATCCGCCCCATCCTTGTGTTTTCTTCCGACCCGTAACAGAAATTCAATGACCCACAGCGTATACACACCGTAAATCCTCCGGCCCTCTGGTTACTAGACCGCAATTCCTCCGGTACGGTGGGCACGATCCGAGCAATGGAGGAACCGGTGACGATCCCCGAGGCAGGCCAGCCGTACGAATACCGCCGTCGCACCCTGGTCGAGCCCGACTGGACCCGGTTCCCCGGCTGGCACGACGTCACCCCCGCCCAGTGGGAAAATGCGCAGTGGCAACGCGTGCACTGCGTCAAGAACATCAAGCAGCTGCGCGCGCTCATGGGCGACCTGCTCGACGAGAGCTTCTACGACGACCTCGCCGCCGACCAGGCCCGCATGGCGACCATGTCGATGCTGGTCACGCCACAGATGCTCAACACCATGGTGCCCGACCGGGTGCCCGACACGGCGTCGTTCACGGCCGACCCGGTCCGCCGCTACATGATCCCGGTCGCCTCCGACCGCGACCCGGCCTGGCCGTCCCACCCGCACGCCACCCGCGACTCGCTGCACGAGCACGACATGTGGGTCGCCGAGGGCCTCACCCACCGCTACCCGACCAAGGTCCTGGCCGAGCTGCTGTCGACCTGCCCGCAGTACTGCGGGCACTGCACCCGGATGGACCTCGTCGGCAACAGCACGCCGACCGTCGACAAGCTCAAGCTCACGCTCAAGCCGGTCGACCGCTACGACGCTCACCTGGCCTACCTTCGCGAGCACCCGGGCGTGCGCGACGTCGTCGTCTCGGGCGGCGACGTGGCCAACGTGCCCTGGAAGCAGCTGGAGGCCTACCTGATGGGAATCCTCTCGGTGCCGACCGTGCGCGACATCCGGCTCGCCACCAAGGCGCTCATGGGCCTGCCCCAGCACTGGCTGCAGGGCGACGTGGTCGAGGGCTTGCAGCGGGTCGCGATCACGGCCGAACGGCGCGGCGTCAACCTGGCCGTGCACACCCACGTCAACCACGCGAACTCGCTGACCCCGCTCGTGGCCCGGGCCGCCCGCATGCTGCTCGAGGTCGGCGTGCGCGACGTGCGCAACCAGGGCGTGCTCATGCGCGGCGTCAACGCGACCACGGCCGACCTGCTCGACCTGTGCTTCGGGCTGCAGGGCGAGGCCGGCATCCTGCCGTACTACTTCTACATGTGCGACATGATCCCCAACGCCGAGCACTGGCGGGTGCCGGTCTGGTGGGCCCAGCAGCTGCAGCACGACATGATGGGCTACCTGCCCGGCTACGCGACGCCGCGCATCGTGTGCGACGTGCCGTTCGTCGGGAAGCGCTGGGTGCACATGCTCACCGACTACGACCGGGAGCACGGCATCTCGTACTGGACCAAGAACTACCGCACGTCGATCGAGAAGGACGACGCGGAGGCGCTGTCGAAGCTCTACGCCTACTACGACCCGATCGACACGCTTCCCCAGTCGGGGCAGGACTGGTGGAAGAAGCAGGAGGCCTCGGCGGCGAGCTGACGGCGTACGGAAAGGGCCGGGAGAAGTTCTCCCGGCCCTTTCCCGATGCGGTTCCGACCTAGCTGAAGGCGTCCCGGACGTCCTTGCCGGCGTCCTTCACGTTCTCGCCCGCCTTCTTCGCGTGAGCCGCGGCCTCCTGGGCCTCGCCCTTCGCGACCAGGCTCTCGTTGTCCGTGGCGCGGCCGACGGTCTGCTTCGCCCTGCCGGTCAGCTCTTCCGCCTCGTTCTTGACCTTGTCGGTGAAGCTCATCGCTATCCCTCCGCGTTCGTATTCGCTGTCGTTCGGTCCTTCTGTGGTGCCCGTACCCGTTGTGTCCCAAACCGCACCACCTAGAGCGTCCTAGGACGTTTGTGGTTAAGATCGTCGATGTGACAGATCACGCCGCGCACGCCGGCTCCTTCGGGCCCGTCGCCGACCTGTACGACCGGGCGCGGCCGGCCTACCCCGCCGCCGCGCTGGACTGGCTGCTGGAGTCCTTCGCCGCGCCTCCGCGCGTGATCGACCTGGGCGCGGGAACCGGGAAACTGACGCGGCTGATCCGGGACCGCGGGCTGCCGGTCACGGCGGTCGAGCCCTCCCCCGGCATGCGGGCACAACTGGCCTCGTCGGTGCCGGGCGTGACCGTCGTCGAGGGGTCGGCGGAGTCGATGCCGCTGGCGTCCGGGTCGGCCGATGTGGTGCTGGTGGCGCAGGCCTGGCACTGGGTGGATCCGGAGCGGGCGGTGCCCGAGGTGGCGCGGGTCCTCGCCCCGGGCGGACGCCTGGGCCTGCTGTGGAACGTTCGCGACGACCGGGCCGACTGGGTGCGCCGCCTCGACGAGATCATCGGCAACCGCGACCGGACCTCGGATCAGTCGGCCGTGATCGGGGCGCCGTTCGGGCCCGCGTCCCGGCAGACCTTCCCCTGGGTCCACACGATCGGCCCGTCGATGCTGCTCGACCTCGTGGCGTCGCGGAGCGCGGTGATCCTGCTGCGGGCCGACGAGCGGGCGGCGTTGCTGCGGGAGGTGCGGCAGCTGATGGCGACCCACCCCGATCTGGTCGGGCGGACCGAGTTCTCGCTGCCCTACCTGACCTACTGCACGCGGGCGAGCCTGCCGAGCAGCTGAGCGCGGCGCGGGCGGCTACTCCGGGTCGGGTGCCGGAGAAGGCCGGGCGGCGATGCGGGGCGGCCGGTTCTCGTACGGCGTCGACAGGACGACCGTCGTGCGGGTGGTGACGTTGGCCGCCGTGCGGATCTCCTGCAGGAGGCGCTCGAGGTCGGCCGGGCTGGCGACCCGGACCAGGAGCATGTAGAAGTCCTCGCCCGCGACCGAGTAGCAGGAGTCGATCTCGGCCAGGTGGGCCAGGCGCTCGGGGGCGTCGTCCGGCTGCGACGGGTCGAACGGGCGGATCGCCACGAAGGCGGTCAGCGGCAGGTCGAGGGACTCGTAGGAGACCCTCGCCGCGTAGCCCGCGATGACACCCCGCTGCTCGAGCCGGCGTACCCGCTGGTGCACCGCCGACACGCTCAGCCCGACCCGCTCCGCGAGGTCGGTGTAGGACAGCCGGCCGTCCGCGGTGAGGGCGCCCACGATCGCCCGGTCGATCTCTTCCACGGGCGACACCCTACCGCCCCGGTGATCAGCCCCTGGTGAGCGAGCGGCTGATCACGAGTCGCTGGATCTGGTTGGTGCCCTCGACGATCTGCAGCATCTTGGCCTCGCGGAACCAGCGCTCGACCGGGTGGTCCTGCACGTAGCCGTAGCCGCCCAGCACCTGCACGGCGTCGGTCGTCACCTTCATGGCGGCGTCGGTGGCGAACAGCTTCGCCTTCGCCGCCTCGATCGAGAACGGGCGGCCGGCGTCCTTGAGCCGGGCCGCCGCCAGCAGCAGCGCCCGCGCCGCCGACACCTGCGTCGCCATGTCGGCGAGCAGGAAACCCAAACCCTGGAAGGAGGCGATCGGCCGGCCGAACTGCTTGCGCTCCGTCGCGTACGCGCAAGCGTGGTCGACGGCCGCCTGGGCGAGCCCGACGGCGCAGGCGGCGATGCCGAGCCGTCCGGCGTCGAGCGCCTCCATCGCGATCGTGAAGCCGCTGCCCTCGGCGCCGACCAGGCGGTCGGACGGGACCCGGGCGCCGTCGAACACGATCTGGGCGGGGGCCGAGGAGCGCAGGCCCATCGTGCGTTCCGGCTTCTGCGGGACCAGGCCCGGTGTCTCCGCGTCGGCCAGCAGGCACGAGATGCCTGTGGCGCCTTCCCCGCCCGTACGGGAGAAGATGTTGTAGAAATCAGCGTGACCGGCGTGGGTGATCCATGCCTTCGTGCCGGTGACGACGAAGTCGTCGCCGTCGCGCACCGCGCGGGTGGCGAGGTGAGCGGCGTCGGAGCCGCCCTGGGGTTCGGAGAGGCAGTAGGCGCCGAGCATCTCGCCGCCCAGCATGTCGGGCAGCATCTTGCGCTGCCGCTCGGTGCCGTGGGCATAGACCGGGTAGCAGGAGAGCGTGTGCACGCTGACCGCCTCGGCGATCGCCAGCCAGCTGCCCGCGAGGATCTCGAGAACCTGCAGGTAGACCTCGTACGGCTGGCCCGCTCCCCCGTCGGCCTCGGGGTAGGGCAGGCCGAGCAGGCCGGAGCGGCCGAGCGTGCGGATGACCTCGCGCGGGAACTCGCCGCGCGCCTCGAAGTCGCTCACCTTGCGGTCGAGCTCGCGTGTGGCGATCTCACGGGTGAGATCGAGGAGGTCGTACGCCTCGTCGTTGGGGAGTATGCGATCCACCGTCACGTGATCCAGCTTAACGTTCGTTAGGGCGTGATTGTCAGACCCTCCCGCTAAGGTTTGCGGCGTGTCAGGACAACCACTGCTCGCGGTCGACTCGGCCAGCCTCTACTTCCGGGCGTTCCACGGCATTCCGGAGAAGGCCGCGCAGACGTCGGCGGGTGAGCCCGTCAACGCCGTGCGTGGGTTCCTCGACATGCTCGCCCAGCTCATCCGCACCCGGCACCCCGGTCGGATGGTGTGCGCGCTCGACGCCAGCTGGCGGCCGGCGTGGCGGGTCGCGCTGATCCCGTCCTACAAGGCGCACCGCGTCGCCCACGGTGACGTCGAGGTGGTCCCGGCCGCCCTCGAGAAGCAGATCCCCCTGCTGCTCGAGGTGCTGCGCGCGGTCGGCATCCCGGCGTTCGGCGTCGACGGTTACGAGGCCGACGACGTGCTCGGCACCCTGGCCGTCACCCAGCCCGGCCCGGTCGAGGTCGTCTCGGGCGACCGCGACCTGTTCCAGCTGGTCGACGACGCGCGCGGCACGAGACTGCTCTACTGCGGCCGCGGCGTCGCCAAGCTGGAGGACGCCGACGACGCGCTGGTCGAGGCGAAGTACGGGGTGCCCGCCCGGTGGTACGCGGATTTTGCCGCCATGCGGGGCGACCCGAGCGACGGGCTGCCGGGCGTGGCCGGGGTCGGCGACAAGACGGCGGCTCGGCTGGTCGCGCGCTACGGCGGCGTGTCCGAGATCCTGGCCGCGCTCGACGATCCTTCCTCCGGCTTCGCCCCCGGCGTACGGACGAAGCTGGACGCCGCGCGTGACTACCTGGCCAAGGCGCTGCCGGTGTGCCGGGTGGCTCTGGACGTCAAGCTGCCCGACTTCGATCCGGCTCTCCCACGGGCGCCTCACGACCCGGACGCGCTGCTGGCCCTGGCCGAGCGGTGGAACCTGGCCGGCTCGGCCCGCCGCCTGGTCGACGCGCTGGCCGCGGGCTGATGGCGCCGCCCGTCCACCCGGTCGACGTGTTCCTGGTGCTCCACGACGGCGGGTCGGTGCTGTTGGCGCTGCGGCAGAACACGGGCTATGACGACGGCCGGTGGAACCTGCCCTCCGG
This sequence comes from Actinoplanes sp., assembly GCA_036402935.1. Classification (GTDB taxonomy): domain Bacteria; phylum Actinomycetota; class Actinomycetes; order Mycobacteriales; family Micromonosporaceae; genus Actinoplanes. The sequence continues at coordinate 12,838 of DASWRZ010000431.1, read as the reverse complement.
CAAGCTGGAGCACGGCGAAGACGCGCTCAGCGGGGTGATCCGGGAGGCGCGGGAAGAGGTGGGGATTCTGCTGTCCCCGTCCTCGGTGCGGCTGGCCGCGACCGTGCACCACCGGGCGGGGCCGTCGCATGCGCGGGTCGGGCTGGTCTTCGCGGCACCGTTCGCGCCGGCGGCGCACGGCTCACCGGTGAACGCGGAGCCGCACAAGTGCGACGGCATCGGCTGGTTCCCGGTGGCGGATCTGCCGGCCGAGATGTCGGGATACAGCGCCGACTGCATCGAGGCCTATCGGTCCGGGGTGCCGTTCGCCCTGAGCGGCTGGGACGCGTAGTGCACGTCGACCACTCCCCGGCCGCGGCGAGCTGACGCTTCCTTCACCCGCGGTCCAAGGCGCCCGTGCCGACGGGACTCCTGCGTACATCGGGAAGCGGAAGCGAATCTTCCGGGCTGCTTCGACGGACGTCTTGTTCCGAAACCGGTGCGACGGTCTTGACTCCGGCGGGTCCCCGGGCGAAGCCTGAGTGGGAGAGCGCTCTCCCCCGCTCCTTGGCCCGGTATCCCCCATCCCCGAATCCCCAGAACCGAGGCACAAGTCGTGACTACGAGTCGCATCGCGCTGCCACGCGCCCAGATCACCCGCCGGCTCCTGCTCGCCGCCGCCCTGGCCGTGCTCCTCGTCGGCTGGATCGCGGTGGTGGTGCTCCCGGCCGACGCCGCTACCACGCTGCTGTCGCAGGGCAAGCCGGCCACCGCTTCGTCCAGTGAGAATGTCGCGTTCCCGGCGTCCGCGGCCGTCGACGGCGACGCCGGGACGCGCTGGTCGAGCGCGTTCACCGATCCGCAGTGGATCCAGGTGGATCTCGGCTCGGCGGCGACGATCAGCCAGGTCGGGTTGCAGTGGGAGGCGGCCTATGCGACCGCCTTTCAGATCCAGACCTCCAACGACGGCGCCAACTGGACCGACATCTATGCGACGACGGCCGGAACCGGCGGAACCCAGACGCTCAACGTCAGCGGCTCCGGGCGATATGTCCGCATGAACGGCACCGCCAGAGCGACCGGATACGGATATTCGCTGTGGGAGTTCCAGGTCTTCGGGACCACGACCGGCGGGACCACCACGCCACCGACCACCCCACCGACCACGCCGGCCGGAAACTGCGGCCCGACCAACGTCGCGCTCCTGGGTACGGCCACGGCCTCGTCGGCGGAGAACGGCAACGATGACGGGTTCGCCGCGATCGACGACAACACGACGACGCGGTGGTCGAGCGCGTCCAGCGATCCGCAGTGGCTCCAGGTCGACCTGGGCGGCACGCTGGCGATCTGCCAGGTCAAGCTGCAGTGGGAGGCCGCCTACGCGACCGCGTTCCAGATCCAGATCTCGTCCAACGGGTCGAGCTGGACGAACCTCTACTCGACCACGACCGGCACCGGCGGCACGCAGACGCTGAGCGTCAGCGGGACCGGGCGATACGTCCGCATGTACGGCACCGCCCGGGCGACCGGCTACGGCTACTCGCTGTGGGAGTTCGGGATCTACTCGGTCGGCAACGCGACCGTCCCGCCGACCACTCCGCCGACGCAGCCCGCTCCCGGCAACTGCCCGTGGGTCAACTCGAGCGCCTCGGTCCCGAGCAAGGTCGCCCAGCTGCTGGGCCAGATGTCGCTCCAGCAGAAGACGCTGCTGCTGCACGGGACCACGCCGACCCAGACCTACATCGGCGAGGTGCCCGGCATCCCCGCACTGTGCATTCCGACGATCAACTACGAGGACGGGCCGTCGGGCGTGGGTGACGGGCTCGGTGGCGTCACGCAGATGCCGGACGGGGACGCGCTCGCGGCCACGTTCGACAAGGACTACGCGAATCTGTACGGGCAGACGGTCGGCGCGGAGTTCGCCGGCAAGGGCGTCAACGTCGCGCTCGGCCCGACGGTCAACATGGTCCGCGACCCGCGATGGGGCCGCGCCTACGAAACCTTCGGCGAGGACCCCTACCTGTCCGGCCAGATCGCGGCCGGCGACGTCGCCGGCATCCAGAGCAAGGGCGTCATGGCCGAGGTCAAGCACGCCGCCGCCTACAACATCGAACAGCCGGCCGGCACGATCATCGTCGACCAGCGCACCCTCCAGGAAATCTATCTCCCCGCGTTCCAGACCGCCATCACGCAGGGCAACGCCGCGGCGGTCATGTGCGCGTACAGCAACGTGAACAACGTCCCCTCCTGCCAGAACCCGTCCATCCTCAACAACGGCCTGTACCAGCAGGCCAAGTTCACCGGGTTCACCGGCTCGGACTGGGGCGGCATCCACTCCACGGTCGAGTCGGCCAACGCCGGCCTGACCCAGGAGATGCCGGGCGGCTACTACTACGCCGACTTCCTGATGCAGGCCGTGGCGAACGGCACCGTCACCCAGGCCACCGTCGACACGATGGTGTCGCGGGTTCTGACCAAGATGTTCGAGTTCGGCATGTTCAACAAGGCCCCCAGCGGCTCGGCGACAGCTTCAGTGACTTCAGCCGCACATCAGCAGGTTTCGACGCAGGGGGCGACCGAGGGCACGGTTCTGCTGAAGAACAACGGAATCCTGCCGCTTCCGGCGACCAGCGGCACGTCGGTCGCCGTGATCGGCGTCGACGCCGGCGCCGGCACCCAGACCATCGGCGGCGGCAGCGGCACGGTCACCAGCTCGGGGACGATCACCCCGTTCACCGGCATCCAGAACCGCCTCACCGGCACCGGCGTGACCGCGGCCTACAACGAGGGCACCGACCAGGCCGCGGCGGTCGCACTGGCCAGGAGCTCGACCTACGCGATCGTGTTCGCCAGCGACAACTACGGGCACGAGGAGGCTGACAACCCCGGCCTCAACCTGCCGAACAACCAGGACGCGCTCATCGCCGCCGTGGCCGCGGCCAACCCGCGCACCGTGGTCGTCCTCAACGACAACTCGGCCATCCTGATGCCGTGGCTCAACCAGGTCGCCGGCGTCTTCGAGGGCTTCTACGACGGCCAGGGCTGGGGCCGCGCCATCGCCGCGCTCCTCTACGGCGACGCCGACCCGTCCGGCAAGCTCCCGGTCACCTTCCCGCAGTCGCTCGCCGACGTGCCGGCTTCGACCGCCGCGCAGTGGCCCGGCGTCAACGGTCAGGTCCAGTACTCGGAGGGCCTGGACATCGGCTACCGCTGGTACGACGCCAAGAACAAGACGCCGCTCTTCCCCTTCGGCTACGGACTGTCGTACACCAACTTCACGTTCGGCAACCTCCACATCGGCGCCATCACCAACGGCACAGCCACCGTCACCGCGACCGTCACCAACTCCGGCACCCGAGCCGGCGCCGAGGTCGCCCAGCTCTACATCGGCCAGCCGGCCGCCAACGGCGAACCGCCCCACCAGCTGCAGGGCTTCCAACGCCTGACCCTCAACCCCGGCGCTTCGGCCACCGCCACCTTCACCCTGCCGATGCGCGCGTTCGCCCACTGGGACACCAGCGCCAACAACTGGGTCGCCACCGCCGGCGCCTACCAGGTGTCGGTCGGCGATTCCTCCCGCAACCTTCCGCTCACCGGCACCGAGACCGTACCCACGACGGTCACCGTCCCGATCGCCTGACCACTCGCGCCGGGGCCCTTCCGCGGGGCCCCGGCCCACCGGGTTCCTCAACCCGGCGGGTGAGGTGATCGCGCAGGTCCCGACCGACATCACCGGCATGGTCGCGGCCGAAATCGGCGGGTGAGGCGGCCGCGCGGATCCTTGGTCGCGGCCGAAATCGGCGGTCGCCGATCGGCTGCACAAGGCTGTCAGTTGCCGGTGCCCAGCGCCGCCATGGCGGCCGGCGGGTAGCGGTCGCCGTGGGCGGACCCGAACGGGACGGCCTTCTCGATGTCGGCGAGGTCGGCGTCGGTGAGGGTGATGTCGAGGGCGGGCAGTGCTTCGGCCAGGCGTTCGCGGGTGCGGGCGCCGACCAGCGGCACGATGTCGTGGCCCTGGGCGGCGACCCAGGCGATGGCGAGCTGGGCGACGGTGCATCCCTTGGCGTCCGCCACTGAACGCAGCGCCTCGACCAGTGACAGGTTGTGCTCGACGTTGCCGGCCGAGAACCGGGGGCTCATGCCGCGACGGTCACCGGGCGCCGCGACGTGACCGGGGCGCCAGTGTGCGGAGAGCAGGCCGCGGCCGAGGACACCGTACGCCGTCAGGCCGATCCCGAGTTCCCGCAGCGTGGGCAGGATGTCGGTCTCGACCGCGCGGGACAGCAGCGAGTATTCGATCTGCAGGTCGGCGACGGGGTGCACGGCATGGGCCCGGCGGATCGTCGCCGCGTCGACCTCGGAGAGGCCGACGTGCCGCACGTAGCCGGCCTCGATCAGCTCTTTGATCGTGCCGATCGTGTCCTCGATCGGCACGTCCGGGTCGAGGCGGGCCGGCCGGTAGATGTCGATGTGATCGACGCCGAGCCGGACCAGCGAATAGGCCAGGAAGTTGCGGACCGCCGACGGCCGGTTGTCCTGACCTCCGAACGGACCGCCGGGCCCGCGCAGCTGACCGAACTTGACGCTCAACTCGTAGCTGTCGCGCGGACGGCCGCGCAACGCGTCGGCGAGAAGCAGCTCGTTGTGGCCCATGCCGTAGAAGTCGCCGGTGTCGACCAGCGTGACGCCCGCGTCCAGAGCGGCGTGCACGGTCGCGACGGCCTCGGCGCGGTCGGTCGCACCGTACGCATCGCCGGACATGCCCATCGCCCCGAGCCCGAGGGCGGAGACGGACGGGCCGGTGGTTCCCAGGGTTCGTTTCTGCATGGGTCCAGTCTCGGTCGGCCCCGGCGATCCCGGGAGCGGAGCGCTCATCGTAGGAGCGCGGCTCCCTGGATCGCGCGGCGCGGGTAGCGGCAGCATGGGGGGATGCAGCGTGACCAGCTCGCCGATTTCCTGCGCCGCCGCCGCGAGGCGATCCGCCCGGCCGAGGTGGGCCTGTCGGACGGCCCGCGCCGGCGCACCACCGGCCTGCGCCGCGAGGAGGTGGCGATGCTGGCCGGCATGTCGGTCGACTACGTCGTCCGGCTGGAGCAGGGCCGCAGCAGCCAGCCGTCGACCCAGCTGCTCGGAGCGCTGGCCCGGGCGCTGCGCCTGACGGACGACGAGCGCGATCACCTGTTCCACCTGGCCGGGCACCGCCCGCCACCGGCCGACGGGGTGGCCCGGCAGGCCCGGGCCGGGCTGGTACGGATGCTCGACCTGCTCGAGAACACGCCGGCACTCGTGATGTCCGACCTGGGCGAGATCCTGGCCCAGAACCGGATGTCGTTGCTGCTGCACGGCGACTTCGGCGGTTTCACCGGCGACCGGCGCTACATGATCTACCGGTGGTTCACCGACGAGGCGGCCCGGGCCGTGCATGTGCCGTCCGACCGGGAGCGCCAGGCCCGGCACCTGGTCGCCGACCTGCGGGCGGCGGCCGGCAGGCGGGCCGGCGACCCGACGGTCGAGGGCCTCGTGGCCCGCTTGCGGCAGACAAGCCCAGAGTTTCGCCGGCTGTGGGAGGACCACGAGGTGGGCGTACGGCGGGCCGATCAGAAGACGCTGGTGCATCCGCGGGTCGGCCCGATCCGGCTGGACTGCGAGACGCTGGTCACGCCCGACCTCGGCCAGGAACTGCTGGTACTGACCCCGGCCGACTCGGAGTCCCGGGAGCGGCTCGATCTGTTGCGGGTGCTCGGCACCGAGGAGTTCGCGCCTACTCCCCCGTAGGGCCACCGGCCAGTTCGGCGACGATGTCGAGATGGCCCAGGTGCCGGGCGTACTCCTGCATCAGGTGCAGGAGCACCCGCTCCAGCGACGCCGGCGGCTTGCCGTCCCACCGCGGGCTCGGCGCGCCGACCGCCTCCAGGTCGTTCGCCGCAACCACCTCGGCGGTGTGTCTCCCCTGCTCACGCAGGGAGTCCAGCAGGCCGTCCCGGGTCTCGTCGGCGGTGACGTGCCAGCGGTCGTCCCGCTCGTCACCCCACGGGTCGCCGACGTCGCAGCCCTGGAAGCCCCACGAGATCCACCGCAACTCGACGAACCGCAGATGTTTCACCAGCTCGAGGGGCGTCCACCCGGACGGCAGCCGGCTGCGCCGCAACTCCTCCTCGGGCAGCTCGGCCACCTTCGCGATCAGGCTCTCGCGGAAATAGTCGAGATACCGCAGCAAGACCTCGGCACGGTCGGCGGCCGGAAGCGTCGGCGACGGAAAAGGCAGGCTCATCCGGCCATTCTCCGACCGGTCCGCCGCCGGCGCGGCGCGGGTCCGGCGCCGATGGCGTACGCGCCGGCGGCGCGGAGGTCAGACGCCGATCCGGTACGCGCCGGCGCGGGCGCCCGCTCACGGCCGGTAGGCGGTGACGAGCCAGGCGCTGGAGTCCAGCCAGACCCCGTCCTGCGATGCGTGCTCGGCGAAGGCGTCGCCCAGAGGTGCCAGGGCGCGGGCCGCGGCGGAGGGGCCGAGGCGCGCGAAAGAGGCGAAGCCGCGAACCCAGTCGAGGGCGGCGGCGACGGACGGGCCGTAGTAGACGGGCTCGTGGACGTCCTCGAAGCCGATCCCGGCAAAACCCGCGGCACCCAGGATCTCCTGCACGGTCGCGGGGTCGGACAGAAAGAACGGATCCGGGCCGCCCAGCGGCGCGCCGACCGCCTGCCGGATGATGACATCCCACTCGTTGCGTTCGGCGGCCTGCCAGACCAGCATCACCAGGCGACCGCCCGGCTTCAGGGCGCGGCCGATGTTGGTGAAGGCCGCGACCGGGTCGTCGAAGAACATGGTGCCGAAGCGGCTGATCGCGACGTCGAAGGAGGCCGGCGCGAAGGCGTACGTCTGGGCGTCGGCGCGCTCGTAGGCGATGTTCGGCCGGTGCGATTCGGGCGCAACGGCCGGGTCGACGCCAAGCACACTCCCCGCCGACACCACGAGCGCGGCATCCCGGGTCGTGCGGCCGGCACCGCATCCGACGTCGAGCACCCGGTCGGCCGGTCGCAGGGACCAGGCGCGGCGGAACACCGCGTGGTAGCGGACCAGCTCGGCGTCGTAGTTCATGAGCGGGACCGGGCCAGCTTGAGCACGACGAAGGCGGCCATCGCCAGACCGGCCGCGGTCAGGTAGGCCGCCCGGTAGCCGACGTGCTGGGCCACACCCAGGATCGGGCCGGCCATCATCTGGCCGGCCGGGAAGGCGTTGGTGAACAGCGTCGACGCCCGGCCCGGGTGCCGCGGCAGCATCTCCTGCACGTAGCTCACCCCCAGACCCTGCACCACCGAGACGGTGCACGCCGCGAACAGCTGGGCGGCCGCGACCTGCCAGACGTGGGTCGAGGCGGCGACGCACAGCGTGTAGACCATGCTGAACAGCGGGCCGGCCAGCACCAGCCGCCGCAGCGGGACGCGGGTCGACAGGAAGCCGAAGCCCAGCATCAGCGGGATCTCCAGGCCGGCGCAGACGCCCAGGATCACGCCGGCCGAGCCGATGCCGCCGCCCAGGTCGGTGGTCACGAACAGCGACATCGCCTGGACGCCGAGGCCGCTCGCGCACTGCATCAGCGCGAACGCCGCCACGGTCAAGAAGATCACGCGACGCGACGCATCGGGAGTCGGCGCCGGCGGCGGCGCCTCCGGCGGGAGGTACGGGACGGGGCCCGACTCGGCCGACAAGGACTCCGACGCGGGTTCGGGCGTGACATGTATCGGCGGCGCCGGCGCAAGCAGGCGCCACGCGATCGCGGCCGCGGTCAGGTACATCGCCGACGAGACCGAGTAGGACAGCCGGAACCCGCCCAGCCCGATCAGGATCGTGGCCACGAAGGGTCCGGCGACCCAGGACAGCGAGAACAGCGTCCGCAGCGAGCTCGTCGTCATGGCGGCCCGGTCGCTTCCGGCGAGCGTCGTCCGGACGTACGCGAAAAGCTGCGGAACCAGCGACCCGGCCGCCGCCGTCGCGGTGACCGTGAGGGCCAGCAGAACCCAGTAGTTGCGGACCATCGAGGTCGCCAGCGTGCCGGACGCGCCGGCGAGCGCGGCCGCGATGATCAGCTTCCGGCGGATCGGGTAGCGGTCGGAGAGGCGCCCGAGGAAGGTCGACAGGGTGACCGAGGAGAGCGGCGCGGCGATCAGGAACGCCGTGACCTGCAGCGACACGGCGTGCACGGCGCTGGTGAGGAAGAGTGTGAGGAACGGCCCGACCATCGCGGTCGAGGTGCCGACCGCGAGGAAGATCAGGGCCATGGGCAGCAGGCGGCGGGCCGGGCGACGGGTTGCGGTCGCCGGCTGAAGAACTGCGGTCATCGATCAGCCTCGTTGCGGGCCAGGGCGACGGCCCCCAGCAGGTCGGCGTGTTCCCCGGTCTCGCCGGCCAGCACGGTGACGGCCTCGCCGGCGGGCGGGGAGGCGTACCGGTTGACCGTCTCGCGGATGCCGTCGACGATGATGCGTCCGCCGGCGCCGGTGGCGCCGCCCACGATGATCGCCTCGGGGTTGAGCATGGTCGTGGTGTCGGCGAGGGGGCGTCCGACGGCGCGGCCGAAGTCGCCGAGCAGCCGGCGCAGGCCGGGGTCGCCGGCGTCGGCCAGCGCCAGGATGCGGGGATAGGTGAGCGGCTCGTCGTACGCCGACTGGGCGCTGCGCAGCAGGGCCGCCCCGGCGTGGATGAGGCAGCCGCGCCCGCCGCAGGAGCAGAGAGGCCCGTCGTCCTCGATCTGGATGTGCGCGAGCTCGCCCGCGAAGCCGGTGGCCCCCCGGTGCAGGCCGCCGTTGATGATCAGCCCGGCGCCGACGCTGTGCTCGCCGAGCATCACGTAGACCAGGCTCGGCCGCCCGCGTCCGGCGCCGAACCGGTGCTCCCCGAGCGCGCCGAGGTTGGCGTCGTTCTCGACCAGTACGCGGGTGCCGGTCAGCGCGGCGAGTTCGGCCGCCGGGTCGACGAGCGCCCACGCCGCGTACGAGTTGCCGTGCCGGGCCAGCGAACCGACGCCGCGCTGATAGGGCGCCGGGATGCTGAGCACGACCCGGTTCATCTCCTGAAGCGCGTAGCCGGCCCGGGTGGCGACCGTCGCCAGCAGGGCGGTGGCCGCGTCGACCCGGAAGTCGGCCTTGCTGATCGGGTGGGTCTCGGAGGCCAGGATGCGCCCGCTGACCGTGACCACGGCGACCCGCAGGCCGTCGGCGGCCGGGCTGAGCACGCCGATCACGGTGGCCGGCCCGGCCAGCGCGAGGATCTCGGCGGGCCGGCCGCGGCGGCCGGTGCCGGCGGTCTCCCGGCTGACGACCAGGCCGCGGGCGATGAGGTCGCGGACCAGGCTGGTGACGGTGGCCCGGGGAAGTTCGAGCTGGGCGGTGAGGTCGTTGCGGCTGATCTCGTCTCGGATGGCTATCTCGGCCAGCACGCGGCGGTGCGGCGGCCGGAGGTCGGCCGGGTATTCCATTTTCAGCTCAGTCCGCCCTAATTCGCAGGTCTCCTTACTGGTCTAACAGAGACCAGCGCGCCCTACAACGTGATGTAGATCCGCTCGATCGAGCCGATCCGGCGTGACGAGACCCACATTCGATACGAGACCGTTCCGTTTCTCAAACGGGACTCCTAGTCTGGCTCCAGATACGGAAACGTTCCGTATCGAATTGGGGGAAGCACCACATGGAAGCCACCATCGCAACACCTCAGACCGGGCATCCCCGGCGCTGGCTGATCCTGGGTGTGCTGGTCATCAGCCTGCTGGTCGTCGTGCTCGACAACACGGTGCTCAACGTGGCCCTGCGTACGATCTCCGACCCGCAGCGCGGCCTCGGTGCGACCCAGAGCCAGCTCGAGTGGGCGATCAACTCCTACACCCTGGTCTTCGCCGGTCTGCTGTTCACCGCCGGCATCCTCGCCGACCGGCTCGGCCGGCGGATCACGCTGATCACCGGGCTCGCGCTCTTCGGCATCGCCTCGCTGGTCTCGGCGTACGCGCAGAGCGCCGACCAGCTGATCGCCGCCCGCGCCCTGATGGGCCTCGGCGCCGCGGCCGTCATGCCGGCCACCCTCTCGATCATCGCGAACGTCTTCGACCCCCGCGAGCGCGGCCGGGCGATCGGCGTCTGGGCCGGCGCGGTCGGTCTCGGCGTGGCCATCGGCCCGATCGTCGGCGGCCTGCTGCTCGAGCACTTCTGGTGGGGCTCGGTCTTCCTGATCAACGTGCCGATCGCCCTCGCCGGCGTGGTTCTGGTCAGCGTGCTCGTCCCGGAGTCGCGCGACCCGCGGCCCGGACGCATCGACATCCCCGGCGTCCTGCTCTCGATCGTCGGCCTGACCCTGCTCACCTACGGCGTGATCGAGGGCGGTGACAAGGGCTTCGGCAGCACCGAGTCGTGGGGCAGCCTGCTCGCGGCCGTGGTCGTGCTCACCGGATTCGTCGTCCTCGAGCTGCGCCTGAAGTACCCGTCGCTCGACGTCCGGCTCTTCGCCAACCGCAAGTTCTCGGCCTCGACCTCGATGATCGGCCTGGTCTTCTTCGCCGCGATGGGCGCGATGTTCTTCGGCGCGTTCTACCTGCAGCTGGTCCGCGGCTACGGCCCGCTCGCCTCCGGCGCACTGTTCGTGCCGTTCGCGGTCGGTCAGATGATCTTCGCGCCGCGCAGCGCCGCGATGGTCAAGCGGTTCGGTCCCAAGGCGGTCAGCTCGGTCGGCCTGTTGCTGGTCGCGATCGGCCTGGCGGCCTGGCTGTTCATCGGCGCGACCACGCCGATCTGGGTCGTCGGCGCGGCGTTCGGGATCATGGGCGTCGGCATGGCCAACGTGATGCCGTCGGCCACCGAGACCATCATGTCGGCGGTGCCGCGGGAGAAGGCGGGCGTCGGCTCGGCGGTCAGCAACACGATCCGCCAGCTGGGCGGCGCGCTGGGCGTGGCGGCTCTGGGCGCGGTCATCTCGTCGGTCTACCGCGGTCAGCTGGGCAGCGCGACCGACGGCCTGCCCCCGGCGGCGGCCTCGGCCGCCAAGGAGTCCATCTCCGGGGCGTACGGCGTGGCCGAGCATGCGGGTCCGGCCGCCGGTGCCCTCGTCCAGCACGCCAACGACGCGTTCATCACCGCGATGCACGACGCCTCGATCGGGTCGGTCGCGGTCGCCCTGCTCGGCGCGCTCGTGGCACTGCTGTGGCTCCCGGGCAAGCGCCCGGCGAACGCTCCGGCCCCGACCGGCTCCGAGGCACTCGCCGAGGAGCAGGGCGTGGAACTGGTCGAAGCGTGACACGCCGGTAACATGATGGACATGCGTACGGGTGGCACCGACCTCGAGACCGGCCAGGAGCGTAAGGCTCCTGGCCGGCCCCGCAACGAGAAGGCCGACGAAGCCATCCTGGAGGCGGTGATCGCGCTGCTGAGCTCCGGCCAGAGTGCGGCCGTGCTCTCCATCGAGGCGGTCGCGGCGAAGGCCGGCGTCGGCAAGGCGACCATCTATCGCCGCTGGCCGAACAAAGAGGCACTGCTGATCGACGCGGTCGCCACCATGAAGGGCCCGCTTCCCGAGCTCAAGGGCGAGTCGGTCCGCGACGATCTGGTCGCGCTGGTCGCGGCCAACTGGACCAGCCGGGCCAAGCGCTACGGCAAGGTGACCGCTTGCCTGCTGCCGCAGTTCGGCGCGGACGACGAGATGCACCGGGTCTACCGGGCCATCACCGAGCCGCGCCGCGAAGCGATGCGTCAGGTGCTGCGGCGTGGCATCGAGACCGGTGAGCTCCGGGCGGACCTCGACGTCGAGCTGTCGCTGCTGATGATCAGCGGTCCGTCGCTGGTGCAGAACATGCTGCGGTGGAACCCGCTCGTGGCGGAGGAAGGCTTCCCCGAGACCCTGGTGGACGCCTTCCTGCGGGGCGCCGGGGCCGCTTAGCCGCCGGGGCCGGTGGGCCGGGCCGCCTCCAGCAGGCGGCTCACCACCGCGTGCATCCCCTCCCGCTCGGTCTCGGTCAGCACCGGGTCGAGCAGTTCGGCCAGGCATTTCTCGTACGACGTGGTGGCCGCGCGCAGTGCCGCGCGGCCGTCCGCGGTCAGTGCCAGCCGGCTCGCCCGCCGGTCGTCGGGATCGGGATCGCGCCGCAGCAGCCCGCTCGCCACCACCCGGTCGGCCAGCTTGCTCGCTCCGCCCACCGTGATCGCCAGCGCCTGGGCGAGGTCGCCGACCCGCACCGCGTCGCGTCCCGAGTCGGCGACCGCGAGCAGCGCCTCGAACTGGGCCATGCTCACCCCGTGGTCGGCCCGGAGCCGGGCATCGACCCGCTCCCAAAGGATGATCTCGAGCCGGACGAGGTCGTTGAACCACCGCAGACGTGTCACGCCTCGCATTCTAGCAATTTGTATTCCGTGGAAGATGATTCTGCGGAATATTAAACCCATGACGACGATGCGAGCGGCCGTACTGACCGCGCCCGGCCCGGTGGACAACCTCGAGATCCGCACGGTGCCCGTGCCCGAGCCGCCGCCCGGCTGGGTGCGGATCGCGGTGCACGCGGCCGGGCTGAACCGGTCCGACCTGCACCTGCGGCAGGGCCTGGCCGAGAACGTCGACCGGTTCCCGCTGATCCCCGGCATCGAGGCGGTCGGCGTGCTGGCGACCCCGGCCGACGGCCTGGAGCCCGGACAGCAGGTCGCGGCGATGATGGGCGGGATGGGCCGGGAGTTCGACGGCGGATACGCGGAATACGTGGTGGTCCCCCGCGGCCAGGTCGTGCCGTTCCGGTCCGGCCTGCCCTGGGACGTGCTCGGCGCGGTCCCGGAGACGCTGCAGACGGCGTACGGCAGTCTGACCGTCGCGCTCGACCTCCAGGCCGGGCAGAGC
>DASWRZ010000430.1:0-7712 GCA_036402935.1 Actinoplanes sp. | reverse complement strand
AGAAGCCCGGACGCGCACGCGACCGGGCTTCTTTAAATCCAGGCCAGGGCGGAGACGTCGTGTCCGGGCCTGGGCGGAAACTGCATATCCAGACCCAGGCGGAAACTTCGTGTCCGGGCCAGGGCGGAAAACGAAGCGGCCCCACGCGAGTTGTCGCGCGGGGCCGCTCTCGGTTTCGTCAGGCTGACGGGTCAGTAGCCGCTGGGTCGCCGGCCGCCACCACCGCGGCGGCTGGGCTGCTGGTCGTCCTCGTAGCCACGCCGGCCACCGTAGCCGCCGTTGTCCTCTTCCGGCTGCTGGTCGTAGCCGTAGGCGCCGCCCGGCTGCTGCGGCGGCCGCGCGGCACCACCATATGGGCCACCGCCGTACTGGCCGCCACCCTGCGGCCCGGCGCCTTGCTGGCCGCCGACCTGCTGCGGGTCGTAGCCCTGGTCGTAGCCGCCGCGGTCGTCGTAGCCAGCAGCCGCGCCGCCGCCGTATTGGCCGCCGGCACCGTAGGCGCCAGCGTCGCCGTCGGCCGCGCCGCCACCGTAGGCGCCGCCGCCGTACTGGCCCTGACCGCTCTGGCCCTGACCGCCCTGGGGGACGTAACCGTTGCCACTGTCGATGCCACCGGCCGGCGCGCCCCACGAACCGTAGCCGCCCTGATCGGGCTGCTCCTGCCCATAGCCGCCGGCGCCCTGGTAGCCGCCACCGGAGCCGTAGTCGTCCTCCTGGCGTCCGCCGTAGCCACCGCCGTACTGGCCGCCGACGGCACCAGCAGCACCACCGGCCGCCGCGCCGCTGCCGTACTGGCCGGCACCGGGGGTGCCGTACTGGCTGGCACCGGGGGCGCCGTACGGGGCGGCACCGGGGGCGCCGCCGTAGCCGCCCTGGCCGTAGTCGCCGTAACCGTCCTGCTCGGACTCGGGCTGGTAGAGGCTGGTGTGCTCGTCGAAGCGCTCCTGGCCTGCGCCCTCGGCGGCGTACTGGCCGCCGTACTGCCCGTTGCCCGCGCCGTACTGCCCGGCGCCGGCGTAGTCGTCGTCGGCCTGGCCGTACTGGTTTTGCGCGCCGTACTGGCTGGCGCCCTGGTCGTCCCAGCCACCCGCGGCCGCACCGACATAACCGCCCTGCGGGGGCAGCGGAGCACCGTACGGATCGGGGAACTCGTCCTCGGGCGCGGCCGGCACCGGCCGGTGCAGCATGGTCGGGGCGTCCGACATCGACGGCGCACCCGAGCGCGGCGCGACCATGGTCGCCGCCGCCGGGTTACCCATGCCGCCGACCGGGACGCCACCCACGCGGGTGGCGTCGGTGAACCGGCCCTGACTGGGCGGAATCATGCCGGGCCCGCCGCCCATCGCGGTCGGGTCGCCGCCGTCCGGGCCGCCGGGGGTCTTGGTCACGTTCTTGCGGCGCATCAGCACCAGCACGATCGCGCCGATGCCGGCCGCCACGAGCAGGGCGCCCAGGACCACGAAGAGCGTGGAGCCGGAACTGCTGTTCTGGCTGGCGTTCTTGGCAGCGTCGTCGCTGTGCAGGTTGACCGACGGGCCGGCGGCCGGGCCGGTGTCGAGAACCGAGCCCGGGTCGAGGCTGGAACCGGTCGAGGCCGAGGGCGACGCCGAGGCGCTGGCCGAGGCCGACGCCTGGAGCGGCTTGAGGACCAGCGTCACCTTGACGGTCTTGCCGGCCTCACCCTGCACCGAGACGACGGTGCCGTCGCCGAACCCGTCCTTGCCCGCCCCGACCTGGATGTTGCCGGGTGCGATCGGATTGGCGTCGTTCGACAGGATCGAGAACGTGCCGGAGCCCGTGGTCACCGTCGAGAACGACTTGCCGGTGCTGTCCTGAGCGCCGACCCGCGCGCCCGAGACACCCTTGCCCGCGGTGTCCTTGACCGTGCCCGTGATCGCGCGGACACTCTGCGGCTTGTCCGGCCCCTGGACCGTGACCTGCCCCTGGTCGCTTCCCTTCTCGTTGCCGATCGTGGCGGTGACGGTCACCGTGAACTTCGACGACTGACCGGCTCCGACCTGCGGCATCGTGAGGTGAACGGTGAAGCTCTGGTTTTGCCCGGGCGCGATGGTGACCTGGTGCTGCTGACCGCAGTCGCTGCACTGCACGCCGCCGGGGAGGCCGAAGTCGACGGTGGCGGTGTTCTGGTCGTTGCCGCCGCCCAGACCGCCGTTGTTGTTGGCCACCGTGTACTGCAGCGTGACCTTGCCTCCGGAGAGGACGTTGCTGGGTGACACGCCGTTGACCGTCACCGTTGGCGCGGCCGCCAGGGCAGCTCCCGGCATGACGGCTAGACCGCCGACCACTAGTGCCAGGAGCCCTACGGCTTGTGCCGCCCGGGCTCTCAGGTGCGTCGTCACGTCCACCGCCTTCCGGTCGCACGGTTCCGGCCGTCTCGTGTAGGTGCCGAAAAGATCCCGCGACTAAAACACCGTCGGCCACTATGCCTTGTCACACGTACATCGCGCGACCCAGGGGCGCGTACCAATCTCGCCGGACCGGGTCGTATCGTCCCGACGTGTCCCCTGCGCACAATAAATCCGAGTCGGTCACCCGAGCGTTGAACGCGCTGGACAGCGGTGCGGAACCAGAGCGTACGGACCTGCGTGACGCTGTGCGAGTGCTCCTGGCCGAGTTGTCCCGTCGAGCTCCTGGCCGATCGGTGGAGGTGCGAATTCCGCCTTTCGGTGCGATTCAGTGCGTAGCGGGTCCCCGGCATACCCGTGGCACACCGCCCAATGTGGTCGAGACGGACCCGGTCACCTGGCTGTTGGTCGCCACGGAGCGTGTGACCTGGGCAGATGCGCTGAGTGACGGACGTCTCCGAGCGAGTGGCATCCGGACCGACCTCACCGAGTTCCTGCCGCTTGATCGCGACCCCGGGGAAACCGGCGAGGGCCGGGAGGCTTCCGAGCACTGAGCCGCATCCTGTCCGCTCGCGTACACTGGGCGATCGGAGCGGACCAGCAAGTTCCAGCAGATCAGCATGAGGGAGCGACAGGTGCCCCGAGGCGACGGCCGGTTGACCGACGATCTCGACCCCCAGGAGCGCGGCCCCCAGGATGCCTGCGGCGTCTTCGGCGTCTGGGCTCCGGAGGAAGAGGTCGCGAAACTCACTTACTTCGGCCTCTTCGCATTGCAGCACCGCGGCCAGGAGGCCGCCGGCATCGCCGTCAGTGACGGCTCGGGCGTGGTGGTCTACAAGGACCTCGGCCTCGTCTCGCAGGTCTTCGACGAACCGACGCTGGCCAGCCTGCGCGGCTACCTGGCGATCGGCCACACCCGCTATTCGACGACCGGCGGTTCGAACTGGGAAAATGCCCAGCCGACCATCCGTGCGACGACGGCCGGCACCACGATCGCGCTGGCCCACAACGGCAACCTGGTCAACACCGCCGAGCTGGCCCGCGAGGTCGCCGAGCGCGGCCTCGAGGTTGACTCTGCCACTTCCGACACCGCTCTGGTGACCACTCTTCTGGCGAGCCGCCCCGACCTCTCGGTCGAGGCCGCGGCGCTCGAGGTGCTGCCGCGCCTGCGCGGCGCGTTCAGCTTCGTCTTCATGGACGAGAGCACGCTCTACGCGGCCCGCGACGCTCAGGGCGTACGCCCGCTCGTGCTCGGCCGCATGGAGCGGGGCTGGGTGATCGCCAGCGAGACGGCCGCGCTCGACATCGTCGGCGCCAGCTTCGTGCGCGAGGTCGAGCCCGGCGAGATGCTCGCCGTCGACGAGCACGGCCTGCGCTCGACCCGGTTCGCCGCGCCCGAGCCCAAGGGCTGCCTCTTCGAATACGTCTATCTGGCCCGCCCCGACACCACGATCGCCGGGCGCAACGTCTATTCGGCCCGGGTCGAGATCGGCCGCCGGCTGGCCAAGGAGCACCCGGTCGAGGCCGACCTGGTCATCCCGGTTCCCGAGTCGGGCACCCCGGCCGCGATCGGTTACGCCGAGGCGTCGGGCATCCCCTACAGCGCCGGCCTGACCAAGAACGCGTACGTCGGCCGCACCTTTATTCAGCCCTCGCAGACGATCCGCCAGCTGGGCATCCGGCTCAAGCTCAACCCGCTGCGCGAGGTGGTGCGGGGCAAGCGGCTGGTCGTCGTCGACGACACCATCGTGCGCGGCAACACTCAGCGTGCCCTGGTCCGCATGCTGCGCGAGGCGGGCGCCCTCGAAGTGCACGTGCGCATCTCGGCGCCGCCGGTGCAGTGGCCGTGTTTCTACGGCATCGACTTCGCGACCCGGGCCGAACTGATTGCGAACGGCCTGGAAATCGACGGCATCCGGCGCTCGATCGGGGCCGACAGCTTGGGTTATGTTTCCATGGACAGCCTGATCCAGGCGACGGAGCAGCCGAAGTCGCGCCTCTGCATGGCGTGCTTCGATGGCGACTACCCGATCGAGCTGCCGGCCGGCAACCTGATCGGCAAGCATCTGCTGGAGGGTGTCGGGAAGCGTGCGGCGTCGGCCACCGAGGCGTCCGTCGCCGAGCTCGAGACCGACTACGACGCGCGTGAATACGGCGACGACCCGCTGGTTGCCAGCCCGGGCGGCGCGAACGCCCTGCACCACCCGTGACTTCTGCCAGCAATACACCGCTAAGGGGAGAACCGTGACGCACGTGTCCGAGCGCAACGCCGGATCCAACGGCGCGGAAGGAGAGCGGCTGCCCTGGACGGCCGGTTCCGGCCGCGGGGGCCGCAAGCGCACGGCGACGTACGCGGATGCCGGCGTCTCGATCGAGGCCGGTGACCGGGCGGTCGAGCTGCTCAAGTCCAAGGTGAAGAAGACCACCCGGCCCGAGGTGATCGGCGACCTGGGCGGCTTCTCGGGGCTGTTCAAGCTCAACACGGCGAAGTACAAGAGCCCGATCCTGGCCTCGTCGACCGATGGCGTCGGCACCAAGCTGGTGATCGCCCAGCAGCTCGACATCCACGACACGATCGGCATCGACCTGGTCGCCATGGTCGTCGACGACCTGGTCGCGTGCGGTGCCGAGCCGCTGTTCCTGCTCGACTACATCGCCTGCGGCGAGGTCGTACCGGACAAGGTGGCCGAGATCGGCGCGGGCATCGCCGACGGCTGCCGCTACGCGGGCTGCGCCCTGCTCGGCGGCGAGACCGCCGAGCACCCGGGCGTGTTGCGCCCCGATGAGTACGACGTTTCCGCGACCGGTGTCGGCGTGGTCGAGGAGAGCGAGATCCTGGGCCGCGAGCGGGTCGAGGTGGGCGACGCGGTGATCGCGATGCGCTCGTCCGGGCTGCACTCGAACGGCTATTCGCTGGTCCGGCACGTGCTGCTGGGCGCCGGCCGCATGCGGCTCGACTCGGTGGTCGACGACTTCGGCACCCAGCGCACCCTCGGCGAGGAGCTGCTGACCCCGACCAAGATCTACGCCAAGGACTGCCTGGGCCTGATCGAGGAGACCGACGTACGGGCGTTCTCGCACGTCACCGGCGGCGGCATCCCGGGCAACCTGGTCCGGGTGCTGCCCGAGCACGTCGACGCGGTTGTCGACCGGGCGACCTGGCGACCCCAGCCGATCTTCGACCTGATCCAGGCCAAGGGCCGCATCGAGGACTCGGAGATGGAGGCCACGTTCAACATGGGCGTGGGCATGTTCGCGGTCGTCTCGTCGGAGGACGCCGACCGGGCGATGGCCTACCTGACCGGTCGCGGCGTCGAGGCGTGGCAGGTCGGCGAGATCATCGACGGCACCGGCCAGGTACAGATGATGGGGCAGTACACCCGCGGCTGACCGCTGGCTGTCAATCGGGCAAACGTGAAATGATCCGCGTGTGTCGATGTCCGGCACATGCGGATCTTTCGTCTACGGGTGGACCGTCAGGCCTAGCCTGACCCCAGGTGTCGGACGGAACGCCGGACGGGGGTGCGAAGGATGGCCGACCGGTGGACCGGGATGCGCGGGATCTCGTCGACCCCGACGTACGTCGTGATGCAGCCGACCACCCTCTGCAATCTCGACTGCGCCTACTGTTACCTCCCGTTCCGGGGCGACGATCGGCGGATGCCGGTCGAGGTGGCCCGGGCCGTCGCCGAGGCGGTCGAGCCGTGGGCTCACGACGGCCGCTTCTCGATCGTCTGGCACGGGGGCGAACCGCTCGCCGCGGGCCGTGATCACCTGGCCGCGCTGATCGAGCCGTTCGGCGCCGGCATCGAGCACCACGTGCAGACCAACGCCACCCTGATCGACGACGCCTGGTGCGAGTTCTTCACCGAGCACCGGGTGCGGGTCAGCGTCAGCGTCGACGGGCCGCGCGAGCGCAACGGTGACCGGGTCACGAGGGGCGGCAAGCCGGCGTACGACCGGATCCGGCGCGGCATCGAAGCGCTCCACCGGCACGAGATCCCGTTCTCGGCGCTCTGCGTGGTCGGTGATCCACGGCCGGGGCTGGCGACCGAGCTCTACTCCTACTTCCTCGACCTGGGCTGCGAGGTGCTCGGCATCAATGTCGAGGAGCTGGAGGGGGTCAACCGGCGTACGAACCGGCACGAGGCGGCCGACGTGACCGTGTTCTGGGCCGAGCTGGTGGCGGCCTGGCGCCGTGACCCCCGCATTCACCTGCGCGAGGTCGAGTGGACGCTCCGTTTCGCCGCGGCGGTGCTCGACGGCACCGCCGACCAGGTACTGCCCCGGCATCTCGACCCGATCCCGACGATCGCCCAGGACGGCTCGGTGGTGCTGCTCTCACCCGAGCTGGCCGGCTTCAAAGATCCGCGGTACGGCGACTTCACCAGCGGAAACGTCCTGACCACCCGGTTGGGTGAGATCCTGGCGAGGGCCGCCGAGACGCCGTGGATCGCCGAGTTCCTGCGCGGGGTGGAAGCGTGCCGCTCGTCCTGCGCATACTTCGGCTTCTGCGGCGGCGCGCACGCCGCCAATCGGTACTTCGAGCACGGACGGTTCGACGTGACCGAAACCGACCACTGCCGAAACAGCAAGATTCGCCTACTGGAGGGAGTGCTGGACCATGCCCGAGATCATGAACCCGCAACGATCAGATGACCTGGGGAACGATCCGGTAACGGCACGGGTGCACGAGACCCGGGCCGGGCTGACCACGCTCCTCGAGGAGGCCGAGGCGGCTCGTCGCCGGCGCGAGGACAACGGGGGTGAGGAGGGTGCGGGCGACGGGGACACGGCGGAGAACGGCTCGGCGGTGTGCGCCTGGAACCACTTCGAGAACATCCCCACGTTCTACAACTGGAACAACCGGCCGCGCTGAACGCGACGTACTGCTCCGGTCGAACCGGTCGCCCGGTTGAAGCCCACGCGAGGTAGAGCCCGCGTGGGCTTCAGTTCAACCGTGGAAATGTGACTACCGGCACACGCGAACACGCGGCGTAGCCGCGTGTTCTGTGCAGTGCGGGTCAACGCCTCGTAGGCGACCAGGAATCCTGGTCGTCATCAGCGTCGTCCTCGTCATCGTCGACGAACTCTTCGTTGTCGTCGTCGAAGTGACGGTCGGGCGGGCTAGCGCCCGCCAGCTCGCGCTGCAAGGCGGTGAGGTCGGTGTTAGGGGAGTGGTACTTCAGCTCCCGGGCCACCTTTGTCTGCTTGGCCTTAGCACGGCCGCGCCCCATGGCTCGACCCCCTCGCACAGAATTCGGGGCAGCCCGAAGGCGGGCCCCGATGACGTCAGGCATCTCTCGTGGGTCTTACGGTACATGGACGATGCCGCCTTCGGCACCT
>DASWRZ010000429.1:0-13987 GCA_036402935.1 Actinoplanes sp. | reverse complement strand
TCGACGATCCTCAGCTCCAGGCCTGATCGGGCGAGTTCGCCGGTGGCCACGGCCCGATGCAGGACCTTGCGGTGAACGAGGACATCGCCCGCATCCGGACCACCATGCTGCCCGACCAGTCCAAGATCGTGGCGGCCCGGTGCCACCCGCCCGGCCGCGTTCCTCCCGGCGACCGACGAGGACGGCAGGTGGCTCTTCGAGGGCCTCGGCCGAGGCCACGGGCCGAGCACTGCTCGCGGCCCGGCAGAGCACGGGCGCTACCGTGCCCGCGTGACCTTGAAGCTCGGCTTCGGCCTGCCCCAGACCCGGTACTTCGGCCCGCGCGACGTGGTGACCGCCGCGCGGGCCCTCGAGGACATCGGCTACGACAGCCTCTGGGTGTTCGAGCGCATCCTGTTCCCCGAGGACCAGTCCGGGCCGCACGGGCTGTACGGCGCCCCCGGCGCGCCCTGGCCGGACCGCTACCGCTCGGTGGCCGACCCGCTGCTCACCCTGACCGCCGCGGCCGCCGTCACGTCGCGGGCCTCGCTCGGCAGCTGCGTGCTGCTTCCCCCGCTGCACGTGCCGCTCGCGCTGGCCCGCTCGCTGGCCACGCTCGACGCGCTGAGCGACGGCCGGGTGCTGGCCGGACTCGGCACCGGCTGGTCGATCGACGAATACTCGGCGGTCGCGCCCCGCCCGTACGCCGAGCGGGGCGCCGCGCTGGACGAGTTCCTCGACATCGCGGCCGCCGCCTGGGGCCCCGACCCGGTGGCGTTCGAGAACGAGCGCTACCGGATCGGGCCGGCCGAGGTCGGCCCCAAGCCGGCCCGCCGCATCCCGGTCCTGCTGGCCGGCACCAACCGCCGGGCCCTGCGCCGGGTCGCCCGCCGGGCCGACGGCTGGCTGATGACCGGCGCCCCGCCGGAGGCCGTCGCGGCGATGCTCGCCCAGGTGCGGGAGCTGGCCGCCTCGGCCGGCCGAGATCCCGGGGAGATCGCCTGCTACTTCCAGATGGCGGTCTCGAGCTTCACCGAGCGCGAGCTCTACGGCGGATCGGTCCCGCAGCTGATGGACGACCTGGCGGCCCTGGCCGGGGCGGGCGCCGGCCACGTCTTCATCCAGCTGCCGACCGTCACGTCGGGCCTGGCCGAATATCTGGAGCGGGCCGCCGAGCTGTACACCGCCGCCGGCCGCGCCGGTCTCGTCTAATCGAGGCCGTTGGCGCGGATCAGCCGCTGATACCAGGCGGCGCTCTTCTTCGGGCGCCGCTCCTGATTGGCGTAGTCGACGTAATAGAGGCCGTAGCGCACCCCGTAACCCGAGGCCCACTCGAAGTTGTCGAGGAACGACCAGGGGAAGAACCCGAACAGCGGCACTCCGCCGGCGATCGCCTCGTGAGCCGCCCGCACGTGCCCGTCGAAGAACGCGATCCGCTCGTCGTCGGCCACGACCCCGTCCGGCCCCGCGTAGTCGTGCAGGGCCAGCCCGGTCTCGGTGACCACCAGTGGCAGTGTCGTGTAGTCCCGGTGCACCCGTTCGAGGATCTCCCGCAGTCCGCGAGGGTCGACGCCGATGCCGGTCAGGGTCGGCTTCTCGGGAGGCACGCGCTCCCACCCGCGTACGGGATCGGCCTGAGAGGCACGCACCGCGTGCCGTTCGTAGTAGTTGATTCCGAAGTAATCGAGCGGAGCCGAGATGACCGAGAGGTCGCCGTCGCGCACGAAACCGAAGTCTCCGTAGTGCTCGGCCGCGTCCGCCGGATAGGCGCCCCGGAACAGCGGATCCAGGAACATCCGGTTCTCGTGCAGATCGAGCCGCCGGGCCGCCGCCGCGTCCTCATCGGACGGTGAATCGGCGCGAACCGAGGTCAGGTTGCAGGTGATGCCCACCTGCCCGGTCACCCCGTCGGCCCGTAGCGCCGCCACCGCCAGCCCGTGCCCCAGCAACAGGTGGTGCAGGGCGGTGACCGCAACCTTCTCGTCCCGCAGGCCCGGCGCGTGCTTGCCGTCGAGGTGCCCGACGAAGGCCGAACAGTACGGCTCGTTGAGCGTCAGCCAGTAGGGCACCCGATCCCCGAGCCGCTCGTGGACGACCCGCGCGTAGTCGGCGAAGTAGGAAGCCGTGTCGCGGTCGGCCCACCCGCCCCGATCCTGCAGCGCCTGCGGCAGATCCCAGTGATAGAGCGTGACCATCGGCGTGATGCCACGTTCGAGCAGCCCGTCGGTCAGCCGGTCGTAGAAGTCGAGCCCCTTGGGATTCACGGCCCCGTCGCCGGTCGGGACGACTCGCGGCCACGCCACCGAGAACCGGTAGGAACTCACCCCGAGCGACGACAGCAGGTCGAGATCGGCCGGCCAGCGGTGGTAGTGGTCGCACGCGATGTCGCCGGTGTCGCCGCGCAGCACCGCGCCGGGGGTGTGGCTGAAGGTGTCCCAGATGGACGGTCCGCGGCCGTCCTCGCTGACCGCACCCTCGATCTGATAGGCGGCCGTGGCCGCACCCCAGAGAAAGCCGTCCGGAAATCGCATCTTCTCGTCTCCCTCAGAGATCATTCCGTGGCTCCGCTTCTCGTCTCCCTCAGAGATCACTCCGTGGCTCCGCGAGCGAGTCGCCGCCGCCGCGAGACCGCGTCGAGCACCACCGCGACCACGAGGATCACGCCGGTGGCGATGTTCTTGACCGCGGCCGGTTCGCCGAGCAGGTCGAGGCCGTTCTGCACGCTGCCGACCACGAGCGCGCCGAGGATCGCGTGGTAGATCCGCCCGCGTCCGCCGAACAGGCTGGTGCCGCCGATGACCGCCGCCGCGATCGCGTTGAGCTGCAACGTGCCACCGCCGAGCGCGTTCGAGGCGGAGAACTGGCGGGAGGCCTCGATGATGCCGGCCAGCGCCGCGATCGCCGAGATCAGCGCGAACACCAGGATCACCGTGCGGCGCACCGGAATCCCGGCCCGCCGGGCCGCCTCGCGGTTGCCGCCGATCGCGATCACGTGCCGCCCGAAGGTGGTGCCGGTCATCAGCACGCCGCCGGCCGCGACCAGGGCGAGCAGCAGCACGAAGACCCACGGGATGCCGAAGTAGGAGTTCAGCACCCAGGTGATCGCGAGGACCACGACGGCGACGGCGGCCACCGCGGCGGCTTCCGTCGTCGTCGGCGCAACGGTCAGGCCATGGCTGATGCGCCGGTTGCGCCGCACCAGGCGTACGCCCGCGAAGCCGGCCACCACCAGGACCGCGACCACCCAGCCGAACCCCGGCACCAGATAGCTCGACGCGATCGACCGGATCGCCTGGTCGCGGATCGGGATCTGCCCGCCGTCGCCGACCAGCCACAGCTGCACGCCCTGCCAGACCAGCAGGCCGGCCAGCGTGATGATGAACGACGGGATGCCGGCCGCGGTAATGACCACGGCGTGGATGACCCCGATCACCGCGCCGAGCGCCAGCGCGGCCACGACGGCGGCCCAGGCCGGCCAGCCGTGATCGGTGATCAGCAGGGCCAGCATCGCCGCGCTCACCCCGGCGATCGCGCCGACCGACAGGTCGATCTCGCCCAGGATCAGCACCATCACCATGCCGACCGCGAGCGTCCCGAGCACCGCGATCTGCAGCAGGAGGTTGGACAGGTTGCGCGCCGAAAGGAAGTTCGCATTGAGGGACTGAAAGAAGACCCAGACAACGATCAGACCGATCAGCACCGTTCCGGTGCCGCTTGCGGCGGTACGCGCGAGCTTCATGCGTTCTCACCGCTCTCGTTCCGCGCCCGGTCGAGTTCCCGGCTGCCGGTGATCGCGGCCACCACGTCGTCGGTCGAGTCGGCGCCGGGCCTGAACTCGCCCGCGTTGCGGCCCAGCCGCAGCACGGTGACCCGGTCGGCGACCGCGAACACGTCGGCCATGTTGTGCGAGATGACCACGATCGCCAGGCCGCGGTCGCGCAGCCGCCGGATCAGTTCGTAGACCATCACCGTCTGGGCCACGCCGAGGGCCGCGGTCGGCTCGTCCAGCAGCACGATCTTCGAACCCCAGAGCGCGGCCCGGCTGACCGCGATCGCCTGCCGCTGCCCGCCCGAGAGCGCCGACACGGGCGTGTCGAGCACCGGCAGATGCGCCGCCAGGTCGGCGATGACCGCCGCCGCGTGGGCCTGCATGCCCTCCCGGTCGAGCAGCAGCGAACGCTTGCGCCGCTTCTCCCGGCCCAGATAGAGGTTGGCGGTCACGTCGAGGTTGTCGCAGAGCGCCAGGTCCTGATAGACGGTTTCGATGCCGAGCGCCGACGCCTCGGTGGGTGAGCCGATGGTGACCGGCGCGCCGTCGAGCAGGATCCGGCCGCCGTCGATCCGGTGGGTGCCGGCGATCGCCTTGATCAGGGTCGACTTGCCGGCACCGTTGTCGCCGACCAGCGCCACCACCTCGCCGGCGGTGGCCGTGAAGTCGACGTCGGTGAGTGCCGCGACATGGCCGTACCGTTTGACCACGCCGCGGAGCTCGAGGGTCGGTGTCACAGGTCGCACTTGGCGGCCGCCTCGCCGACGCAGATCTTGTCCTTGGTCGTGTAGCCGTCCTTGATCACCACATCCGCGATGTTGTCCTTGGTGACCGCCACCGGGTCGAGCAGCAGAGCCGGAACCTGGCCGGTGCCGTTGTCGACCGCGGTCGTGGTCAGCGAGGCCGCGCCCGCGCCGTCACCTTTGGCCAGCGCCACCGCGATCTTCGCCGCCGCCCCGGCTTCGTCCCGGATCGACTTGTAGACGGTCATCGACTGGTTCCCGGCGATGATCGCGGTCAGCCCCGGGTCGGTCGCGTCCTGCCCGGTGACCAGCACCCTGCCGTTCAGCTTGCGGGCCGTCAGCGCCGTGATCACCGCGTTGGCCAGGCCGTCGTTCGGCGCGATCACGCCCTGCACCTTGTCGTTCAGCTTGGTCAGGCCCTGCTCCATCTCGGCCTGTCCCTTGGCCGGGTCGAAGCTCGGCGTGTCCGACTCGTACCCGAGCTTGAGCCGCCCGTCGGCGAACGCCGGATCAAGAATCTTGTGGGCCCCGGCCTTGAAGTCCCGTCCCGGCGCCGACGTGATGTCGCCGTTGATCATCGCGACCGTGGCGCCCTTGGGCAGCTTGTCGAGCAGGTACTGCCCCTGCAGCTCACCCACCTTCTCGTTCTGGAACGAGACGTACGCCGCGGGCACCGCCCCCTCGATCGCCCCGTCGTAGGCCACGACCTTGGCTCCGGCCGCGTCCGCCTTGGCCACGATCGAGGCCCCGGTCTCGGCCGTGAACGGGCTGACCACGATCACCTTGGCCCCGTTCGTCAGCGCCGACTCGGCCTGCTGCAGCTGTACGGAGGCGTCGCCCTGGGCGTTGTTGGCGATAACCTTGATCGACGGGTCGAGCTGCTTGACCGCGTCCTCGAAGTAGGGCTTGTCCTTGCTTTCGAAGCGGTCCGCGCAGGTCGAGCACGGCATCAGGAACGCGATCGAGAGATCCTTGGCGGCACTGCCGGTTGTGGTGTCGGCGGCCGGCGAGCCCTGCGTGCAGGCGGCGGCCGTGGCGAGGGCGGTTATCGCGACCGCGACCGGGGCGAGAAGTCGTCGCAACATAGCTTTCCCTTCAGAATGTGGGCGTGCTTCATCGCGGCGGCTGTGGATGACCGCCGAGAGAGTCGTTGACTGTGGACAACCGCCCGGGAATGTCGGTCCCGGGTGGTTAACTTGGGCCCCACCCAGAAGGGTGGGGGGCGGTTTGTGGCGGGGGGCCGGGGGCGGTTTGTGGCGGGGGCCCGGGGCGGTTTGTGGCAGGGGCTGGGGCCGGTTTGTGGCGGGGCCAGGGGCGGTTTGTGCGGCGGCCGAGACCGCGAGATTTTGGGATCTTCCAGGCGAGGAGCGCAGCCGCTCGGGTTCAGGCGGGGGAGCGCAGACGCTCGGCGCCCGCTCCGGATTCGATGAGCCGGCTGATCGGCAGTGTGGCCGCCCCGAGCACCGCCGCGTCCGGCCCGAGCTGCGAGCGCACCAGCACGACCTCGCTGCCCGGCTGGTCCAGGGCGTAGGTGCGTACGGCCGCCTGCAGCGGAGCCAGCAGCTCGGCGGCGATGCGGTCGCCGAACCAGCCGCCGACGATGATTGTCTGGGGGTTGTAGAGGTTGACCAGGTTGGAGAGCGCGAGCCCGAGGTGGCGGACCACCCCGTCGATCGCGCGCCGGGCGGCCGGGTCGCCGTCGCGCCAGGCGCTCAGGATCGCCTCGACGCCCTCGGTCTCGCGGCCCAGCCAGGTCTCGTCCGGCCCGCGCCACTGGTCGAGCACGGCCGAGGCCCCGACGAAGGTTTCGACACAGCCCGTACGCCCGCACCGGCAGTGCGGTCCGTCCAGGCTGATCTTGGTGTGGCCCCACTCGCCGGCGCTGCTGGAGTAGCCGCGGTAGAGCCGGCCGTCGGTGATGATGCCGGCCCCGGCGCCCTCGCCGACCAGCACCATGACCCCGTGTTCGACCCCGCGGGCGGCGCCGTACCACGCCTCGGCCTGGGTGGTCGACTTGGCGCCGTTGTCGATGTAGGCCGGGATGCCGAGCTCGTCGCTGAATCCGGAGAAGTCGGCCCCGTGCCAGCCGACCACCTCGGCGTGCACCAGCGAACCGCCGGACGAGACGATGCCCGGCACCCCGAGGCCGAGGCCGAGCACCCGACTGCTGTCGGCCTTCAGCTCGGCCAGCATCGACACGACCTGTGCGTTGATCGCGGCCCGGGCGTCGGCGACCTCGATCCGGCGGCTCTTGATCGGGTATTGCCGGGCCGCGAGCGGCCGGAAGGCCAGGTCGAACACCTTGACCCCGATCTGGGTCTCGCCGACGTCGGCCCCGACCACCAGCGCGGCGTCCTCGGCCACGCTGACGATCGCCCGGCGCCGGCCGCCGTCGGATTCGAGGAAGCCGCCCTCGCGGACCGCGCCCTCGGCGATCAGTTCGTTCATCACGTTGGTCACGGTGGCCGCGGACAGCCCGGTGGCGGCACCGACCTCACTGCGCGAGGTAGGTGTGTTCAACCAGACGTGCCGGAGGATCAGCGCACGGTTGCGCCGCCGTACGTCCCGGACCGAGGCCTTCTTGACCACCGCAACCCCCAACGTTTGTTTCAATGATTGTTTTATAGTCGAAAAAAAGTCGGCACACAAGCACCTGAGCAGCGGATCTGACGAGACATCGCCCGGATTGAGTACGCGTACCCGGTTCCCGCGAGCTTGTTTCGACAAGACTCCACGGCATGAGGAAGAGCTACCTGCTGACCCTGGCGATGACCGGCCTGCTGCTCGGCGGCTGCGGCGACGACGCGATCTGCGGCGGCGGCGAATACCCCGTCCAGTCGATCAACGGCACCGGCCGGCAGTGCGTATCCGGCAAGCAGGACCCGCCGTCCGGGTTCGCCCGCTACCCGGCCGGCAAGGAGCCCAAGCACGTCGACGACCAGTGGGACGTCTACTGGCGCACCCACGCACTCGACCCGAACGGGAAGATCGTCGACGTGGACTAGCCGAAGATCAGCAGCAGCAGCGCGACCAAGGGCAGCAGGCCCTGCATGAGGGCGCCGCGGGCCATCCGGCGGTCGGTGCCGATCAGCACGAGCGCGGCCGCGAGCATGCTCGCGCAGGCCAGGGCGACCAGGGCCCGCCCGGCCTGGGAGTAGCCGTCGGTGTGCAGCAGGATCAGTCCGACGATCGTGCCGACGGCCAGAAACAGGTTGTAGAAGCCCTGGTTGAACGCCCACGGCCGGGCCGCCGCGACGTCCGCGTCGCCGACGTGGAACCGGCTGCGCACCGCCGGCCGGGAGAAGAGCAGGCTCTCCATCGCGAAGATGGCGACGTGGATCAAGGCGGCGATCAGGGCGGCGACCTGCCCGATGGGGTTCATGGCGGCCATTCTGAGGGATCTTGGGCAAAAAGAGAAAAGGCCGCCTGGTCGGCGGCCTTTTTCCGTACGCCGTTACTTCGTCGGAGTGTTCCCGTCGATGACCAGGCTCGGGTGATCGATCAGGAAGTTGTCGAGCTTGTCGGACGCGGTGGCCGCGAACAACTGTTTCGTCACGTCGTTGATGCCCTCGGCCGAGCCGTTGTCGACCGACGCGTACGTGCCGCTGTTGGTCTTGATCGGCACCAGGTCGGCGCTGGCCAGCCCCTTGAGGCCGAACATGAAGTCGGTGATCGAGACGCCGTGGGTGTCCATCTTCAGCGACTTGCCGGCCGCCGCCAGGATCTTGGAGACCTTGGCCGGGTTGGTCAGGACGCCGCTGCTGCTCGCCTTCTTGGCCATCGCCTTGAGAAGCTGCTGCTGGTGCCGCTGCCGGTCGTAGTCACCGTTGCTGGAGTGCCGCAGGCGCGAGTATTCCAGCGCCTCCCAGGGCTGCATGTCGCGGCAACCCTTGTGAAACCAGAGCGCGTTCCTCGGCGGACTCTGCGGGTCGGCGCCGACCGCGTACTGCACCTTGCCCTTGGAATCGACCGTGTAGTGACTCGACCACATCTCCTTGTCGACGCACATGTAGACGCCGCCCATCGCCTCGAGCATGCCCTTGAAGCCGTCGAAGTCGATGACCACGACGCCGTTGAAGGAGATGCCGGTCAGCTGGTGCACGGCCGCGGTGGCCTCCTTGGCGCCGCCCTGCCAGCCGCGCCCGCCGCCCGACCCGACCTCGTACGCCGCGTTGATCTTGTCGGTCTGGCCGCGGAAGCCGATCGACGGGTCGGCCGGGATCTGGGCCAGCGTGTCGCGCGGGATCGAGATCATCTGCGCCGAGTCGTGCGAGGCCGCGATGTGCATGACGATGATCGTGTCGGACCGGGAGCTCTTGCCCGCCGCGTCCCACCCCTCGCGGGTGTCCAGGCCGAGCATCAGCAGGTTCATGGCACCGGTGGGAAGCTTGCCGGTCGGGGTGCCACCGCTGCTGTTGCTGCCGGTCGTGGAGTCGCCGAGCACGCTCGAGGTGGTCTGGATGTTGTCGGTCAGCTGGCCCAGGAAGTACTTCGCGCCGACGATGCCACCGGCCGCGACCAGCGCCAGCACCGCACCGCAGGCGGTCACCAGCTTGGCCCAGAGCGGCGATTTGTGGCGCTTCTTCGGCTTCTTGCCGTCACCGGCGGCCGGGCCGAGGCGGGGTCCCGGCACGAGTCCGGGCCTGCTCGGCCGCTCGGTCACTGCTGACATGCATCGACTCCTCTGGACACGGGCGTTTTTGGTAGGCCTCGACGCTGAGGCTGCCCATGCCGGGCCCGACGCTGACAGAAACAGATAATTCTTCGCGTTGCAATGGTCAACTCCGCGGGTTCGTGATCTTAGCGTCTGTGGTCAATGGCCGGCGAGCGCCCTGATTTGCCGTCACCAAGCGCATTTGAGCGGCCACGAGGCGCTGCCTTTCCGGGGCAAAATCCGCCACAGTGGACGGTCGGAGCGACGCTTCGGTCGTCGCGTGAGCGACGAACACCACTACTGCACTCTCGCCTGCCCGGTACCGCGTCGGCAGAAGCCGCAACAACGTTCCCTACCGCCGATCCCCGGACAACACCGGCGAAGCCGGTTCAAAGAGCGGCACCGTGGGTTCGGAACGCGGGGAGCCCGGCTCGAGGAGCGGTGTCACGGGCTCTTTCGGGAGCGGTGCCACGGGCTCTTTCGGGAGCGGTGTCACGGGCTCTTTCGGGAGCGGTGTCACGGGCTCTTTCGGGAACGGTGTCGGGGCTCTTTCGGGAGCGGCGTCACGGGCTCTGAGGTGGCGCGGTCGGTTCGAGAAGCGGCGCCGCCCCGGACGGCTCAGCCTCCGATGTGGACGGCCGAGGCGGTGACCCGATCACTGCGAGATCCGCTTACCGCACGGGAACGACAATCGACCTGAAGCGGGCGGAGGCCGGTCATGCGCCGGTCGGCGCGACCAGGTGGGCGAGGTTGGCCAGGGCCATGCGGGTGCCGGTCTCGTTGTCGGCGGGCGGGACCGCGTCGGGGATGCCCTCGTGGCGGATCGTGACCGTGGTGCCGGCGCCGGAGCCGGTCAGCGTCGTGGTCATCGTCATCATGCCGCGCAGGCCCGGGTCGGCCGTCTCGAACTCGAACTGCTCGACCACCTGCTCGTCAGGCACCAGCTTGAGGAACCGGCCGTGGTAGGTGTCGGTGTGCTCGGCCGACTTGCCGGCGCTGTCCGGGGCGTCATAGGTCAGCGAGACGCGGAAGCGGCCGCCCTCACGGGCCTCGAACTCGTGCACGCGGCTGCGCATGCCGGCCGGCACCCGCCACTTCGCGATCGCGTCCGCGTCGATCAGGGCGCGGTAGACCACGGACGGCGGGGCGTCGACGTGCCGGGAGATCTCCGTCGAATACACGCCATCAGCATATGACCTCGCCGTGCCGGTCGATGCGGGGGAAGTTCGACAACGGGTCGGTGCGTTCGACGATGCGGTCGCCGATCTGGTGCAGCTGCTCGGCCTGGCCGGGCTTGAGGGCGTCGAAGACGTAGTGGCGTACGGCCGCGACATGGCCGGGTGCGGCCTGCCGCACCACCTCCAAGCCCTCGTCGGTGAGGATCGCGTTGATGTGGCGGCCGTTGCCGGGTGCGGGGTCCCGGCGCACCAGGCCGCGGACCTCGAGGCGCTTGACCACGTTGGAGAGCCGTGACTGGGAGCCGTTGACGAGGTAGGCCAGTTCGCTCATGCGGGTGGTGTGGCCCTCGACCATCGACAGGTTGCTGAGCACGAAGTACTCGAACAGGGTCAGGCCGTTGTCGCGCTGCAGCTGAGCGTCGAGCGAGCCGGGCAGCCTGATCATCAGTCCGGCCAGGGACAGCCACGCCGCCTGCTCGGTTTCGTCGAGCCACCGCGGCTCCGTCTCCTCGGGCACGCCAACAGCCTACTTGAAACGTGAACGACGTCACTTCACCCTTGAATTCAACTCTGAAGCGCACCACTCTTACTTCGCACGCGAAATATTCAAGCGTGAAGTGTGGCCCCGAGGAGAAGACTATGACGCTGTTCCGACTGGACGCCAGCATCCGCGTCGAAGGATCGGCCAGCCGCGAGATCGCCGACATCGTCGAGCAGGAGTGGCTCGCCGCCCACCCGGGCGACCGGGTCGTACGCCGCCACATCGGCGTCGACGTCCTGCCGGCGGACAGCTGGGCGGCCGCGGCCTCCGGCGCCCACACGCCGGCCGAGGCCCGGACCCCGGAGCAGAAGGCGGCGGTCGCGCTGGCCTCCGCCCTGGTCGACGAGCTGCTGGACGCCGACGCGATCCTGCTGGCGGTGCCGCTCTACAACTACGGCATCTCGCAGCACATCAAGACCTACTTCGACCTGATCCTGACCGACCCGCGCGCCACCGAGGCCGCGCGGATGCTGGCCGGCAAGCCGGTCGTGCTGGCCACGGTGCGCGGCGGGGCGTACGGCGAGGGCACCCCCCGGCACGGCTGGGACCACTCGACGCCGTACCTGCGGCGCATCCTCGACGACGTCTGGGCGGCCGATCTGACCGTGGTCGAACGCGAGTTCACCCTGGTCGGCGTCGCCCCCGGCCTCGACGCCTTCACCGAGCAGGCCGCCGAGATGCACCGCGGCGCCCTCGACGCGGCCCGCGAGGCCGGTCGAGCCCTGGGCGCCCCCTCCCCGGCCGCCCTCTCCCCGGCCGTCTGAGTTTGAGGCCCTCGGGCGGCGGGCACCGGACCGGGATGGACACGGGTCAGACCATCGCGGGCCGGTACCGGCTGCTCGAGCGGCTCGGGGCCGGCGGCATGTCGGTCGTCTGGCGGGCCTCGGATACGGTCCTCGGCCGCGAGGTGGCGCTCAAGGTGCTCTCCGCCGACGTGGCCGCCGACCCCGCACTGCTCCGCCAGCTCTACGCCGAGGCCCGGGCGGCCGCCGGCCTGCGGCACGCCAACGTGGTCGAGGTCTACGACTACGGCGAGGCGTCCGGCCTGCCCTACGTGGTGATGGAGCTCGTCGCGGGCCGCCCGGTGAACGCGCTGCTCAGCGCCGGCCCGCTCCCGTGGCGGGTGGCGGTGCTGATCGCCGCCCAGGTGGCGGCGGCGCTGGCGGCGGCCCACGAGCGGGGCGTGGTCCACCGCGACGTGAAACCGGCCAACGTGATGGTCACGACCAACGGCGTCAAACTGGTCGACTTCGGCATCTCGGCCGCCACCGGCGAACGCGACAGCGAACCGAGCTTCATCCTCGGAACCCCGGCCTACCTCGCGCCGGAGCGACTCGCCGGCGGCCTGGTGCGTCCCGCGACTGACGTGTACGCGCTGGGACTGCTCCTCTACATGATGATCGCCGGGCGGCTCCCGTGGCAGGCGTCGACCACCACGCAGATGCTGCGCGCCCACTGGTATCAGGAGCCGGCGCCGCTCCCGCCCGTACCGGAAATGCCGCCGGAAGTCGCCGAGCTCTGCCGGCGATGCCTCGCCAAGGCCCCGGAGGACCGGCCGCCGGCCGAGGCCGCGGCCCACACCCTGGCCGGCATAGCCGGCATCCCGCTGGCGTCGCCGCTCTCGGCCCTGTTCGGAGACGCCGCGGCCGGCGCTCCCGGCCCGGCCCGACCCGGCTTCGCGCCGCTCGCTGACGGGCGTGCTGGTCACGGGCGGGCGGGCTCTGTATCACCCGTTGACGGGCGTGCTGGTCACGGACTGGTCGGCTCTGTATCGCCCGCTGACGGGCGTGTTGGTCAGGGACTGGCCGGTTTTGTGTCGCCCGCTGATCGGCATACTGATTTCGTGCCGCCGCCGGGCGACGGCCAGGCCGGGTCGGCGTCGTCCGGTGACGGACGTGCCGGGTCGGCGTTGTCCGGTGACGGGCGTGCCGGGTCGGCGTCGTCCAGTGACGGGCGTGCCGGTTTCGTGCCGTCGGCTGGGGAGCCGGGCCCTGACGGCGCGTCGCACGAGGGCGGTGCGGCGTCCGTTTCGGCCGTGCCGCCGGTCGACCACACCAAGAAGCTGCCGGCTCGCCCGGCTCCCACGCACCCGGCCTCGACCCGTCCGCGCTCGCCCGGCCTGAACTTCCGGCGCCCGGCCACGCGCCGCACCGCGATCGCCGCCGCCGCGGCCCTCCTGGTCGCCGGCCCGGCCTTCGCCTGGTGGCTGACCCGCCCGGACTCGCACACCGCTGCTGCCGCAGCGGGCCCCCGGCCGACCGCCACCGTCACGCCGATCCGATGCACGGTCCGCTACGCCGTCCAGGACGTTTCCGACGGCCGCACCTCGACCGCGCTGACCCTGGTCAACGACGGCACCACCGCAGTCGGCCGCTGGCGCCTCGCGTTCCGGCTGCCGACCGGCCAGCAGCTGATCCACGGCTCCAACGCCACCTGGCACCAGTCGGGCACCGACGTCCGGGCCGACGGCCCTGCATTGACCCCCGGGCACCCGCTGACGACGACGTTCGAGACCTCCTACGAGGACGCCACCACCCTGCCGGACAGCTTCACCCTCAACGGCGTGGCCTGCCGCTCCGACCTGTCCCTGCGCGGCCACACCACCCCGCCGACCACGTCCACCAGGGCCATCACCCAGGGCGGCCCGCCCGCCCCGGCAACGCCCGCCGCCGACAAGCCAGGCAAGGGCCCCGACCCCGACGACCACGGTAAAGGAAAAGGCAAAGGCAAAGACTGAGTACGCCTTCGCCCCGCCATTTTCCGTGGGCCGTCTCGTTCCATTCATCGCGTTAGCAAGGATGCGCCCACCGCTTGGGGTATGGCTTCCCTCGATCTTTGGGCTGCCGGTTCTTGTGGCTCGCGGGCCGTGGCTTCCCGCGCTTCTCGGACTCCTGGTTCTTGTGGTGCGCGGGCTGTGCCCTCTCGCGCTGTTCGAGGTGCTGGTTCTTGTCGTGCGCGGGCTGTCACTTCTTGGGTTGTCGGGGGTGCTGACTCCCGTGTCGTTCCGAGCCGCCTGCCTCGCCGGCATCGAGGGGGTTCCCAGCCGGCGGCGTGGGCTGTGGATAAGTGCGGCGGAGTGTCGCATCCGGCTGCTTTACTCGACCCACCCAGTACGGGGTGGGG
>DASWRZ010000428.1:0-8209 GCA_036402935.1 Actinoplanes sp. | reverse complement strand
GATGCCCCAGCGGTGGCCGTCGAGGCCCTGGCCGACCAGATCGCGGGCGCGCAGCGAGGTGAGCGGGTCGATGCGCCGCTGCTGCTGGATGTAGCCGATGTCGCGGCTGCCCCGTCGGGCCGGGTGCCCGGCGATCGTCACGGTGCCGCTGGTCAGGCGCTGTTGGCCGAGGATGACGCGGAGCAGGCTGGTTTTGCCGGATCCGTTGGCGCCGAGTACCGCTACGAATTCGCCTGGTCGCACCGTCACATTCAGGTCGGACCAGATCCGGTGCGCCCCGAAACTCAGTGATGCGTTCTGGATCGAAAGCACCGGCGGGATGCCGGTGCTCGATCCGTTGACCCGTGGTGACATGTCCGCCTAGCCGAGCGCCGTCTGAATCGCCGAGAGATTACCGGTCATCCAGGTCAGATAGTCCTTGCCGGCCGGCAAGGTCTCCGTCACCGGGACGACGGCGACGCCGCCGGCCTTGGCGGCGGCCAGCACCTTCGCGGTCTCGGGCCCGGAGGTCTGCTCGTTGTAGGCCAGCACAGCGACCTTCTTCTGCGAGAACAGGGCCAGCGTCTGGGCGAGGACGCCCGCGGACACGTCGGTGCCCTCCTCGATCGCCTGGCTGAACTCGGCCGGCGTCTTGTTGACCAGCCCGCACGCCTCGAGCATGTAGAGCGGCACCGGCTCGGTGATCGCGGCGCCCGCGCCCGAGTGCGCGGCCTTGATCGATGCCTCGGTGGACTCCATCGTGTTCACCTTCTGCGTGAACGCGGCCGCCCCGGCGCTGAAGGCGGAGGCGTCGGCCGGGTCCTTGGCCGACAGGGCCGTCACCAACTCGGTGACCAGCTTCTCGACCGTCGGGAAGTCGTACCAGACGTGCTCGTTGAGGTCGCCGCCCGCCGGGGCCTTCTTCCCGGAGATGTCGACGACGTTGAGCACCTTCGCGTCGTCGTTCTTCGCCGTCTTGAGCATCGTGTCGACGAAGTCGTCGTAGCCACCGCCGTTCTCGATGACCACGTCGGCCTTCGAGAGCTCGAGCTGGGTGCGGCTGTTCGCCTCGTACGAGTGCGGGTCGGCGTCCGGGTCGCTGATGATCGAGGTGATCTTCACCTTGTCACCGGCGATCTGCTTCACGATGTCGCCGTAGACGTTTGTCGACGCCACCACCGACAGTGACGTAGGCGTGCTGGAACTGACCCCGCTCGACCCCGGGCTGCTCTGCGCCGAGGAACCGCACGCCGACACTGCCACCATCAACGACAGTGCGCCGACGCCTACCAGGCCCGTGCTCCGACGCATCAACACCATCTCACCCTTCGTAAGGTTCTGGAAATGATTTCCATCTCGGATAGAACCGTAGAGGGCGGGTCGTCGCCTCCACAAGTTGTTGGGACTGATTTTCATTAGCTTGTTGTGTTCGTCACGTGCCGGCCGAAGACGTCGTGATCCGACGGCCCCCGATGGCGGTTCCGGTCGGTTGTCGGCTGTCGTCCGGCTATCCGGCGGCGCCTTTCGCCGGAGTGTCCCGCTTGCGCCGGAAGGTCATCTTCACTAGCTTATCGACAATGAAAATCGCTTTCACTGGCAAGGGCGGCAGTGGCAAGAGCACCCTGGCCGCGCTGTTCGTCGGTTACCTGCGCGCCGGCGGACACCGGGTTCTGGCCGTCGACGCCGACGTCAATGTGCACCTCGCATCGCTGCTGGGCGTCGCTGCCGACGCGGCTTCCGCCCTCTCGCACCCCGACAACGTCGCTTCCGTGCGACGCCATCTGCTCGGCGCCAATGCGCTGGTCGGAGGCGTGGAGCGGTTCGTCGCGACGACGCCGCCCGGGCCCGGTTCCCGGCTGGTCACGCTGGACAGCGCCGACGCCGTGCTGGCCGGGCACGCCACGGCGCTCGACGAGCGGACCCACGTGATGCACGTAGGCACCTACGAACCGGAGGACATCGGCGCCGGCTGCTACCACGGGCATCTGGCCGTTCTGGAGAACCTGCTCTCGCACCTGGAGCCGGGTGACGGCGACTGGGTGGTGTGCGACATGGTGGCCGGCACGGACGCGTTCGCCAACTCGCTGCACGCCCAGTTCGACGCCATCGTGGTGGTCGTCGAGCCGACCCCGGAATCGGTGACCGTGGCGCGCCGCTACCGTGAACTGGCTGCCGCGGCGGGCGTCTCGGACCTAGTGGTCTTCGTGGGCAACAAGGTCATGGACGAGGTCGACGTCGACTACCTGAACCGTGAGCTCGGCGCTGAGCCGCTGACGGTGCTGCCGGCCCAGGCCCGACTGCGGCGGGCCCGGCAGTCCGGAAGCTGCCCCAGCATCGACGACCTCGACGACGTCACGCCGCTGCGGGCGATCGCGGAGCACGTGCGGCCGATGCCGGCGGAGCGCCGGTCGAGCCAGCTGCGGGCGTTGCATCTGAAGCTGGCCGAGCGCGACTGGGTGCGTAGTGCGTACGGCGACGTCACCGGCCAGCTGCCCTATTCGTAGGGCTGGCGGGGCTCGTCGACGATGCGTACCGCCGATGCCTGGATGCCGGCGAACTGTCCGTCGGCCAGCCAGATGCCGGTGACCGAGATCCATTGGCCGGTCGGGAACTGTCCGCTCGATCCGAGAACGGCGACTTTCGCGGTCTGGGCGTCGGCGGCGCAGCAGATGATGTGCAGGCGCGCGATGTACCAGGGGTCGCCGCCGCTCACCGACGGGGCGACGAATCCGGTGAGGATGATCCGGTGGCCGGTCAGCGTACGTCCGTGGTCCCAGACCGCCCGGGCGGCGTAGTCGCGCAGCGTCAGCGGAGCCGGATCGGCGGCGGGAAGTGGCGGGTAGGTCGGGTGGCCGGCCGGGCGGGGGACCTTGGCGTCGGTCCGGCCGGCTGCGTACGAGCCGAGCGCCGGCGGCGGGCTGACGAGCAGCAGGAGCAGTGGCAGGCAGAGCAGCCAGCCGGCGCCGTGGCCGTACCAGCTGTCGTGGTCGTGGTCGTGGTCGTGGTCGTGTTCGGGCCGCTCGGGCAGGAGGGCGCCGGGTCCGTGGGTGCGGATCCGGGCCTGGGCGCGCGAGTCGGCCGCGGCCCGCTCGACTTGTTCGCCGCGCAGGTCGCGGATCACCCCGATCACCCCGAGGGCGGCGAAGAGCAGGCCGGCGGCGACCAGGTACGGGCGCAGGCCGGGCCGTACGTAGTTGTCGGCGGCACCGGTCACGCCCAGTCTGATCAGGGCGGCGCCGAGCATCACCAGGATGAACGCCTGAACGGGCCGGCTCATCGCACGATCAGTTCCGCCGCGCCGAGGGCCGTGATCAGCGCGGTGATCCAGGCCAGGGGAGCGGTTCGCAGCACGAAGCGACGGCCGAACGTGCCGGCCTGCATCGCGATCAGCTTGAGGTCGACCGCGGGCCCGACGACCATGAAGGCCAGCTGGGCGCCGGGCGGGAAGGCGGACAGGCTGGAGGCGACGAAGGCGTCCGCCTCCGAGCAGATGCACAGGGCGACCGCGAGCAGGGCCAGCACGATCGCGGACAGCACCGGCGGCCCGGTGATCGTCTCGGTCCAGCTCGGGGGCACGGCGACGTTGAGCGTTGCCGAGATGCCGGCCCCGAGGACGAGGAAGCCGCCGCCGTGGAACAGGTCGTGCTGGGCGGTCAGCCGGAACCGTTCCCACCGCGGTTGTCCGGCGGACTCGTGGCGGGCGGCGAGCGGCGGCCACACCGAACCGGCCCACCGCGTCCAGCACCAGCCGACGATCAACGCGGTGACCGCGGAGGCGAGTAGGCGGGCCCCCACCATGCCGGGCCGGTTGGGGAAGGCGATCGCGGTCGACACCAGGACGGCCGGGTTGATGGCGGGCGCCGACAGCAGGAACGCGACGGCCGCGCCGGGCGTGACGCCTTGGCGGATCAGCCGGTCGGCGACCGGTACGGCGGCGCACTCACACCCGGGCAGCAGGGCCCCGGCGGCGACCCCGACCGGAACCGCGACCGCCGGCCGTGACGGGAGTGCCTTGGCCCACAACGCCGCCGGGACGAAGGCGGTCACGGCGGCCGACAGCACGACCCCGAGGGCCAGGAACGGCAGCGCCTGAACCACGATGGCAACCAACACCGTGCTCCAGGCGGCGACCGGGCCGGTGCCCTGGCCGCCCGCTGCGAGGTCGGGGCCCACCGCGGCGACCAGGACGGCCACACCGGCCAGCGCAATCGGCACAGTGAGCTTGTCCGGCCGGGCGACGCCGCTCTCGGCGGCCGCCGGCTTGCTCGGGTACGGCACCCGGTGACCGTAGTCGGGCCGCACCGCCGATCGCAGTGCTGTCACTCGTGAGAGCGACCGCCTGAAGTGGGCATCGGAGCGGGGAAGGGATCAGCCCGTGGACGGTCGCCGCTGGCCGGCGCTGATAGCGGCATTGCTTGCCGGCGGTATCCTGCTCGCGGCCCCGCCGACGAGACACGGCCCGCCGGCGCTTCCCCTGACCGCCGCGCAGGCGTGGCCTCACGCCCAGCTTGCCGCGACACCCTCTGACCTGCCCGACGGGACGCCTTACCAACCGGTCATCTTCCTGACCGCCGGAGACTCCCTCGGCACCGCACCGACCCACGACGGCAAGAGCCTGCGGGTACTCCTGCGCCGCTCCGACGGCACGGTCCGGCAGTTGCGCCTGCTGCCAGGCGGTCCCGACTCCTCGGTCTCTACCGCCACCGTCGCCGGCCGCCTTCTGGCCTGGGTGGAGAGCACCACTGGGGGACAGCAACTGTGGAGCCTGCAACTCGCCGGCACGCATGCGCCACGGCGGATCACGGCCCACCTCGGCGACGCCCGCTTCTACCGATCTCAGTACGACCTGGTCGTCGCGGGCGGCCGGGTGTACTGGGTCGCCGGCGATTCTCAGGACGGCACCGAGGTGCGCTCGATCTCGCTGAGCGGCGGGAAAGTCCAGGTGCGGGACTACGTCGGTGGGTGGGCGTTGACGTCTTGGCCCTGGATGATCGACGGCATCGCGAACGCTGACGGGGCCACGACGTTGCGAAACATCACCACCGGGGCAACACGCCCGCTTCCCAACTCGGGTGGCGGGGTGACCGCGTGCAGCCCGATATGGTGCCGACTGGTGTCACACCCGGCGGCCGGCGAGACCCGTATCGAAATCGTGCATCCTGACGGAAGCGCCCGCCGGGTCGCCGCACAGGGATTGACATCCACCCCGGTCATCGCCGATGTGGCGGTGCTGGACCGCTTCGAGATGATCACCCAGCAGAACGACAACTCGTACGCGACCGGCGACTTCCGGCTGCTGGCCTACGACGTCGACACGCGCCGCACGATCGAGATCAGCCCGGACGCCTTCGACGTGTCCTACCGCGCGGGTGTGCTGTGGTGGTCGACCGGCAGCAAGCGGTCCCAGTCCTTCCTGTTCCATGCGCTGGACCTGCGCACGGTTTGACGGGCACGGTTCAGTCGTACGGATCCTTCGGCTCGCTGATCTGCTGCCAGGTCTTGACCGTCAGGTAGGCGACCTGGGCCTTGTTGACCGGGTCCGTGCCGACCTGGCTGCTGTAGACGCCGACCACCTGGACCCAGCTGTCGGCCGGCGCTTCGATCGGCGCGGCACTCTCGAGCCCGATCTTGATGGGTCGGCCGTCGGCCGCGCAGCAGGTCAGCACGATGCGAGCGAGCATGGGCGGCCCGTCGGAGCCGGGGCTGAGAAAGCCGGTGAGCTGCACGGTGTGCCCGGCCAGGCTCTTGCCGCCGTCGAACAGCGACCGGGACGCATAGTCGATGAGGCTGAGCTTGGCCGGGTCGCCGGGCGCCAGCGGCGGATAGTCCGAATCGCTGCCGCTGAGCGCCACCGTGCCGGCCTGCCCGGCCGAGTACGCGCCCAGCGCCGGCGGACTGATCAGCAGCAGCGCGACCACCGGCAGCAGCAGGA
The DNA here is from genome assembly GCA_036402935.1 of Actinoplanes sp. GTDB lineage: Bacteria > Actinomycetota > Actinomycetes > Mycobacteriales > Micromonosporaceae > Actinoplanes. The sequence continues at coordinate 2,298 of DASWRZ010000428.1, read as the reverse complement.
GCCAGCCGACCCGCGGCTCGTGGTGAGCGTGCCCGTGCCCGTCGTCCGCGTCGCCGTGAGGTTCGTCGTGTCCGGCCGGTGCGGGTCGAAATTCGTACCAGATGGTCATGACCGCGGCGGCGATCAGCAGGATCCCGGCGGTGAGCAGGAACGGCCGTAGTCCCGCCTTGACGTAGCGCAGGAACATGTCGGTGAGCGTGGCCCGGATCAGGGCGCCGCCGAACAGCAGCATCACCACGCCTTGGCAGAGCCGGTTCACCGCAGCACCGTCTTCACAGCAGCACCGTCCCGAAGGCGGCGCCGACCACGATCGCGGCTATCAGGGTGGCGGGCGCGAACCGCAGGGTGAAGCTGCGCCCGAACGTGCCGGCCTGCATGGCGATCAACTTGAGGTCGACCATCGGGCCGACCACGAGGAAGACGAGCCGGGCGGTCAGCGAGAACTGCGACAGCGACGCCGCCACGAAGGCGTCGGCTTCGCTGCAGATCGACAACAGGACGGCCAGCAGAGCGAGGGCGAGCACGGAGACGACCGGCGTGCCGGCGACGTCCTGCAGCCACGAGCCGGGGATGAAGACGTTGATGGTGGCCGCCGCCGCGGCACCGAGGACGAGGAAACCACCGGCGTGCAGCACATCGTGCCGGCACGCGGCCCAGAACGCGCGGCCCCGCGACGTGTGTAGACGCGAAGGGGACGGTGGCCGCTTTTTCTCAGCTCGGATCCTGGGCGTAGCGCATCACCTCGGCCACGAGTCGCCGGGTTGCCTCGCTGCGCAGCGTGTAGTAGACGTGCCGGCCGCGGCGCCGCCGGTGGATGAGCCGGGCGTCCCGCAGGAATCGCAGGTGATGCGCGAGGGCCGTCTGCTCCGCCGGGATCACCGCGGCCAAGGTGGCCGGCGTGTGCTCTCCGTCATGAAGCAGCACGAGAATGCTCAGCCGGTGCTCGTAGGCCATGCCGCGCAAGGCGACCACCGCTCGTTCCAAAGGAGTCTCGGCGGATTCGGAGGCCTCGGTGCTCACGCTGTCGCCGTCCGGCATAGCGCCGGCGGGACGACGAGTTCGAGGATCATGAAAGTGCCTCCGTTCCTGAGAACCGGAACGGTAATCGTTTTCAACAATATGGTCTAATGGCGAAGTGACTATGAGTTGAGTCCGTTCACGTCGCCCGTCGAACCGCTGCCAGGGCGGCGTGCCGGCCGCAGCGCCAGATGACACCGGCCTCGGCGAAGTCCGCTTCGTGCGCGGCGGATAGATGCCACGCGGCCGGGGCGATGAAATCGGCCGGGGCCCGGTCGCGGAAGATCGCGGCCCGCCGGGCGAAGTGGGGTTGCAGGACGTCGATCTCACCCAGTTCGCTCCACCACTGTGCCCAGGCGAGTTCGGCGGCCGCCTCCTCGTCGGCCGGGTCCAACGCGTTCATGAGCGAGGTGATGCCATCGTCCGGCATCAGGTCGGCCACCACGAGAAGGCCGCCCGGGGCCAGGGCGTCAAGGGCGTTGCGGTACACCGCGCGGGCCTGGGCGGCCGGAAGGTAATGCAGCGTCATCACGATGGCGATCACCCTGGTCGGCGGATCCGTCGTCCACCTGGACGTCACCAGTGACTCGGACGCCGACTTCGTCGTCCGGCTCCTCGAACTCACCCCGACGGCCGTGCCGTCGCTCTCGCGCAGGGTGAGGTCGACACCGGCCGGGCCGGCCCCGGCCCGTACCGCATCGAGCTGGACCTCGTCGCGATCCGCCTGCCCGCCGGTTTCCCGCTTGCACCTCGAAGTGACCGGCGGCGACTTGCCGCTCCTGGCCCACGCGCTCGCCGGTACCGACCGTTGCTGGGGCGCCCGGCTGTGCGCCGGTGACCACCTTGTTCCCCGGTGAACACCTTGTTCCATCGGGTCGACGTCGACCTGCCGATTGCGGAGGACCGATGATTCTCGACCCACCGGCACCGGCCGAACAACGATTGGTCGACTCGCGTCTCGGGTTGCTTACCCCTGTGCGGCGGCAACCGGCTCAGCCCGGTGTGCCGCCGGGTGGATCGGCTACGGCGCGCACGTCGCGGCCAGCTAGCGGTACGCGGCATACACCGTCGACCGCTACGGCTTCGGCGCCGGCTTCGGCGGTCCCGGTCGGGCCCGGCGTGCCGCCGTCGGGGAGGCGATCGAACGGTACTGCGGCAACATCGTCCCGACCGGGCTCCGGACCGCCTCCTACGTCGACCTCTGCTCCCGCGGCGAGGACGCCGTCGTGCCCCTGTATAGCGACGCTCAATACGCCACAGTGGTGCGCAAAAGCAGGCCCG
>DASWRZ010000427.1:0-4510 GCA_036402935.1 Actinoplanes sp. | reverse complement strand
GGTTGCGCGTCGTGGTGCGGGTGAACAGGTCGTAGGAGAGGCCCAGGCCGTGCAGGTCCTCGACGATCACCCGGTTGTAGCGATCGGCGAGCTCACGCGGCGTGACCCCGTCGGCGTCGGCCTGCACCTGGATCGGCGTGCCGTGCTCGTCGGTGCCCGAGACCATGAGCACGTCGTGGCCGGCCATCCGCATGTACCGGCTGAAAACGTCGGAGGGCACCCCGAAGCCGGAGACATGACCGATGTGGCGCGGGCCGTTGGCATAAGGCCAGGCGACCGCGGCGAGAACGTGACTCATGGTTCCTAAGCGTAGTGATTGCCGGGCCTCGCCCGCGAACGGATAGGTTTCGCCTTCGGCGAGATAACCATTTATTACGACACACCCCATTAGTGACGTGCTCGCCGGGTGACCGCATAGTCCAATGGGGTTATGTCCGGAGACGCGCCACAGCCAGGGGATATGCCTCACAGCGAGAACGCTTCCGAACAGTCGTGGTGGCCGGGCGAATCCGACTCGGACCGCCCGCGTCATCCCCGGCGCCGGGCGCCTCAGACCCCCGGCAACACCGGCACGCTGCTTCCGCAGCGCGACCCGGCGTACGCGTCGGAAGCCGCCGAAGCCCCGGCTCCGGACGCGCCTGTCAAGCGGCGCCCGGCCGACGGGCTGCGGACCGAACCGGGCGGCGTCGAGCGCGACCACAACCGCCCCGACGCGTACCGCTACGACCCCCTGCGTCCCCCGGCCGGCTACACGAGTCACACCGGTGCCGTGGACGCTCCGGAGCCGCCGGCCGAGCACCCGTCGCCGTTCGCGCCGTTCGCGCCCCCCGCTTCCCCACCCCAGAACCGGGTGGGAGCCACTCAACGCTCGGGGCCCGACAATTCAGCCGAGTTGTCCACAGCCCCGGAGTTGTCCACAGCCTCTGAGTCGTCCACAGCCCCGGAGTCGTCCACAGCCCCCGAGTTGTCCACAGCCCCCGAGTTGTCCACACATTCTGAGTTGTCCACAGCCCCTGAGTTGTTCCGCGACGTGGAGACACCGGCCCCGGCCACCGAGCAGCCCGACGTCGAGCCACCGGCCGAGCCGGACGTCATGGTGCTGCCCGAGCCCGACGACCGGAACCGCCCGACCGTCTCCCTCGAGCGCTCCCCCGTCCCCGGCCAGGGCCGCCTGCCGGCGACCGAGCCGCTCCCCCGCCCGACCGGCGACCGGGCCACCGACGCCCGGCTGGAGAAGCTCGAGAACTCACCGTTCTGGCTCGACAACCCGGGGCAGGGCGGCACCCGTCGCCTGCCCGAGGTCCTATCCCACGTCGGGACCCGCCGCCGGGTCCGCAAGCGCGCCATCCGCAAGCCCGCCCCGGCCCTGTTCGCGCTGATCACGCTCGCGCTGGTGGCGACGTTCTTCGCCTGGGTCAGCGCGGAACCGTTCTGGCTCGCCGTGGGCCACGGCGACCGCGGCTACGCCATCACGACCGCGTGCAACGGCTCCGGCGTGGCCCAGCGCTGCGCGGGCCGGTTCGAAGCCGCCGACGGCAGCTTCGCCGTCACCCGGGTCGCCCTGCTCGGCGTCGCGGCCGACGAGCGCACCCGCGGCGCCGTCACCCCGGCACGGATGGTCAGCGCCGACAGCCGCATGGCCTACGTCGGCGACACCGGTCTGCTGGTGCAGCTGCGCTGGATCCTCGGCTTCCTGCTGGTGCTGATGTGCGGCTACGGCATCGCGAGCCTGACCGGCGCCCGCCGCCTCGACGACCCGAGGGCCCGCCGTCTGGTGACGCTGACCAGCCTGTTCGGCCCGATCCTGCTGCTCGCCGGCTTCCTGGCGGCGGCTTACTAGGAGTGGTGGACGAGCGCGTAGACCTCGCGCTTCTTCACGCCGTACTCGTCGGCGACCGCTTGGATCGCATCCCGGCGCGACCGTCCCCCGGCCTCGTGGGCGGCGACCGCCGCCCGCATTTCGTCGTCGCCGGGCCGTTCCGCCGGCCGGGCCGGCGCCCCGCCCACCACCAAGGTGATCTCGCCGCGCGGCCCGCTCTCGGCGGCCCAGGCCGCCAGTTCGGCCAGCGACCCGCGGCGCACCTCCTCGTACGTCTTGGTCAGCTCGCGGCAGACCGCGGCCGGCCGGTCGTCGCCGAACGTCGTGGCCAGGTCGGCGAGTGCGCCCGTGATCCGGTGCGGCGCCTCGAAAAACACCAGGGTGCGGGGCTCGGCGGCCAGCTCCCGCAAGCGGGAGCGACGGTTCGCGGGCGTACGCGGTAAGAAGCCCTCGAACACAAAACGGTCGCTGGGCAGCCCCGACAGGGCGAGTGCGGTCGTCACCGCGCTGGGCCCGGGTGCCGCGGTCACCGGGAAGCCGGCCTCCAACGCGGCCCGCACCAGCCGGAATCCGGGGTCGGAGACGCTCGGCATGCCGCCGTCGGTCACCACCGCGACGACGGAGCCGGCCTCGAGGGCCTCCACCAGCTCGGGCGTACGCCGTTCGTCGTTGCCCTCGAAGTACGACACCACCCGCCCGCTCACCGTGATGCCCAGGTCGCGGGCGAGGCGGGCCAGGCGGCGGGTGTCCTCGGCCGCCACCACGTCGGCGCTCGCGAGGACCTCCCGCAGACGCGTCGAGGCGTCGCCGATGTTGCCGAGCGGGGCGCCGACCAGCACCACCCGGCCGGTCGAAGGGTCGTCGTGCACGCCTGAAGTCCATCACATCCACAGACGCGCCGACTGCCGGCGTCACTTCCGAGCCGCACGTCCTAGGATCGCGGAGTGACGACGGCGACAGCTGAGGCAGAGATCACTCCGGATCCGCCCGAGGCGGCGGAGACCCCGGAGGGCGTTCGCGCCGTCCCGGACATCGTCCGGCGCCGGCTGTCGGGCCTGGAGGACTGGCTCAACCCCTATTCGTGGCTGGTCACCGGCGTGATCACGGCGATCGCGGCGATCCTGCGCCTCAAGGATCTGGGCAGCGTCAAGGGCTACATCTTCGACGAGGTCTACTACCCGACCGACGCGTGGGACATGCTGCACCACGCGGTCGAGTGGGACGAGAAGACCAACGGCCCGGCCTATGTGGTGCATCCGCCGCTCGGCAAGTGGCTGATCGCGCTCGGCGAGAAGGCGTTCGGCAACCACGAGTTCGGCTGGCGGTTCCCGGCCGCGATCGCCGGCACACTGATGATCCTGATCCTGATCCGGATCGCCTACCGGATGTTCCACTCGATCGTGCTGGCCGGCATCGCGGGCCTGCTGATGACCCTCGACGGGTTCCAGCTGGTGCTCTCGCGCACCTCGCTGCTCGACATCTTCCTCGGCCTGTTCGTCGAGATGACGTTCGCCTGCCTGCTGCTCGACCGCGACCACTACCGGCGCCGCCTGCTCAAGGCGCTCGAGGACGGCTACGACCCGACCGCCACCTACAAGATCCCGCGGGTCACCCCGTGGTGGTTGCTGGCCGGCGGCATCTGCTTCGGCCTGGCCAACGGCGTCAAGTGGAGCGCGCTGTTCTTCCTGCCGTTCTTCGGCATCGTCGTGCTGATCTGGCGATGGCAGGCCCGCCGATCGGCCGGCATCCGCGGCCCGATCGTGGCCGGCGTGATCGGCGACTTCGGCTGGTGGGTCGCCAGCATCGCGCTCAGCCTCATCTTCTACCTCGCCACGTGGACGGGCTGGTTCGTCACCAACGACGGCTACTTCCGCCACTACCGGCAGGCCAACGGGCTCAGCGAGCCGCCGATCCTGGGCGCCCTGCTCAACCTGTGGCACTACCACCACGAGGCCTACGAGTTCCACAGCGGCCTGACCGCCAAGCACCCCTACCAGTCGTGGCCGTGGCAGTGGCTGCTGCTCGGGCGCCCGGTCTCGTTCTACTGGAACAACACCGGCAACTGCGGCTCGCCCAGCTGTGCCCGCGAGATCCTGCTGCTCGGCACGCCGCTGCTGTGGTGGAGTTTCGGCCCGGCGCTGATCGCGACCCTCTGGTTCGGCATCGCCCGGCGCGACTGGCGGGCCACGGCCATCCTGATTCCGGCGGTCGGCAGCATGCTCCCCTGGTACTACTACGCGGTCACCGACGGCCGCACGATGTTCTCGTTCTACCTGCTGCCCGGCCTGCCGTTCCTGATCCTGGCCGTGGTCTACGTGCTCGGCGCGATCATGACGCCGCGGGAGGGCGTGGCGACCGGCGCGATGAGAACCGACCACCAGCTCATCGGCACCGCGGTGGTGGGCATCTACGTGGCCGCGGTCGCCCTCTGCTTCGCGTACTTCTATCCGATCTTCGTGGGTCAGCTGATCACGTATCAGGGGTGGGCGTCGCGGATGTGGCTCGGCAACCGCTGGATGTAGCGGGGAATTCGCACCGGACGACCCCGCTGTCCGGTATGGCCGCATCGCGCAATCGAATCCGTCGATGCGTGACGTTCTCCGGCGAATCCGCTAAAAATGACTGTTGGAGCGCCGATGCGTCAGCCGTAGGCACTTCAGGGGGTTGGTCTTGGTCGACACCGCTGTACGG
>DASWRZ010000426.1:0-73401 GCA_036402935.1 Actinoplanes sp. | reverse complement strand
GTCGGCGTCGACGTGGCCGGCGACGAGGTCACGCTGATCGGCGCACCGCTGTTCCACGTGGCCGCGCTCAACCAGTGCCTGCTGCCGACCTTCCTCAAGGGCGGCCGCAGCGTGATCATGCCGAGCTGGGACGTCGACGCGGCGTTCGACCTGATCGATCGCCATCGGGTCACCTGGATGTTCGGCGTCTCGGCGATGTTCGCCGGCCTCGCGCAGTCGCCGCGCTGGCCCGGCGCCGACCTGTCGTCGCTGCGCAGCGTGATGTCCGGCGGCGCGTCCGTTCCGGAGACCCTGATCGACGCCTACCAGCGGCGCGGCCTCACCTTCTGCCAGGGCTACGGGATGACCGAGACCGCGCCCGGAGCCACCTTCCTCGAAGCGCGCGAGAGTGTGCGGCACATCGGCTCGGCCGGGCTCCCGGTCTTCTTCGCCGACGTGCGATGCGTTGGACCCGACCTGACCGACACCGCCCCGGACGAGCCGGGCGAGGTGCTCGTGCGAGGCCCGAACGTCACGCCCGGCTACTGGAACGACCCGCAAGCGACCCGGGACGCCTTCGCGCCCGGCGGATGGTTCCGCTCCGGCGACATCGCCCGCGTCGATGCGTCCGGCCACTACCGCGTCGTCGACCGGGTCAAGGACATGTACATCTCCGGCGGCGAGAACGTCTACCCGGCCGAGGTCGAGTCCGTGCTCTTCGAGCACCCGTCGGTCGCCGAGGCGGCGGTCGTCGGGGTGCCCGATCCGAAGTGGGGCGAGGTCGGCCGGGCCTTCGTGGTCCCGCTGCCGGGGGCCGCCCTCGACCCGGAGTCGGTGCGGGCCTTCCTCGCCCCGCGACTCGCGAAATACAAGATCCCGATCTATGTGGACGTCGTGCCGGCGCTGCCCCGCACCGGCTCGGGCAAGGTGCGCAAGGCCGATCTGCGCGGCCGCCCGATCTCCGCCTGACTCGAGAAGGGACCCTTCCATGCGCAAGATGGCAACGGTGACCGCGGCCGCGGCGGCCTGCGCCGCCGCGGTGCTCGCGGCGCCGGCCGGGTCGGCCTATGCGGCCTCCGGCAGCTTCACCGGTACGCTCGCCGACGGTGCGAGCTGGGTCGCCGACGTGCCGGCCGGCTGGAACCACACGCTGATCCTCTACAGCCACGGGTACGGTCCGCTGACCGCGCAGGACGCCCCCGACGCCGCCACGAAGACCCAGCTGCTCGCGGCCGGCTACGCACTGGTCGGCTCGTCGTACTCCGGCCCGTCGTGGTGGGCGACCGCGAGCGCGGTCGACGACCAGTTCTCCTCGCTGGCCGCCGCTTCGCGCATCGCCGGCCCGCCGCGGCGGACCATCGCCTGGGGCACCTCGATGGGCGGCCTGGTCAGTGCGCTGGAAACTCAGGACCCGCGGCATCTCATCGACGGCACCCTCACCACCTGCGGCCTGGTCGCCGGGGCCCTCAACCTCAACGACTATCAGCTCTACGGCGAGTACGCCCTCGCCCACCTGCTCGCGCCCGCCCAGGCCGTCAAGCTGGTCCGCTACGCCGACGCGAGCGACGCCGGCGCCGCGGCGACGCGGCTGTCCACTGTGGTGGCCGGCGCCCAGGGCACGGCGTACGGCCAGGCCCGTATCGCGCTCGGCGCGGTGCTGCTCAACGAACCCGGCTGGTACAGCGGCGCGACCGCGCCGGCCCCGCGCGATTACGCCGGCCAGGAAGCCCAGCAGGAACAGGAGATCGCCACCTTCCTGCTGCCGTTCATCATGGGCGCCCGGCAACAGGTCGAGCTGGCGGCCGGCGGCAACAGCTCGGCGACGAAGGGGGTCGACTTCGGCGCCGTCCTGCGAAGCAGCGCGCACGCCGGCGAAGTCCGCGCCCTCTACCGCGCCGCCGGCCTCGACCTCGACGCCGACCTGCGCCGGCTCACCCGCGACGCGGACATCACCGCCGATCCGGCCGCGATCGGCGCCCTGGCCCGCACGTCCATGGTGACCGGGCGGCTGGGCGTACCCGAGCTCGACATCCACACGATCGCCGACCAGCTCGTGCCGGTCGAGCAGGAGAACTGGTACGGCAAGCTCGTCCAGCGCCGGGGCAGCGGGCCACTGCTGCGCCAGGCGTACGTGAACACCACCGGCCACTGCGCGTTCCAGCCGGCCGAGACCATCGCGGCGCTGCACGCGGTCGAGCACCGCCTGGACACCGGCCGTTGGGACCCCACGACCTCGCCGGAGGCGCTGAACGCGGCCGGCGGCACCGGCCGCTACGTACGCTTCGATCCGCCGCGCCTGACCGGCGGCCTCGGTGAACCACGCTGACGCCGGATGCGGATCAGTGCGGGGGGCGTTCTCCGAGCGCCCCCCGGCAGGCGATCACGTAGCGGCGCAGCTGTTCGGCCTGTTCGCCGGAGAGCGAGGCGAGCATCCGCTGCTCGACCCCGGCGACGCCGCCGCGGAGCCGGCCGAGCAGCTCCTCGCCCGGCCCGGTCAGCCGCAACACCCGGCGCCGCCGGTCGGCCGGATCGGGCCGGCGTTCGATCAGGCCGCGTTCCTCCAGCGCGGCGACCATGTCGGCCGCGCTCTGGTCGGTGACGAAGGCGTTGCGGGCCAGCGCCGCGGTGCTCAGATCGGAGCGTCGTTCGAGAACGGTCAGGGCCGTGTATTGCAGCGGGGTGATCGCCTCCGGGCGCAGCACCTCGTCGAGCCGCGAGCGCACGGCCAGCTCCAGCTGCTTGATCAGGTACAGCAACGTCGGCCCGGTCACCAGGTCATCCTCGCAAACAAAGTGATAGCCAGGAAACCTGTACATCGAGTGTGACCGGTGGCACAGTGCACCTATCCCGCGCTTCTCCGGAGGCAACATGAGTACCGTCGCCCGTCCCTCGGCCGGCTCCCGGGCCGCCGTCCACACTCCCTTCCTGACGCCCGGCACCCGCGTGGCCACCGCGCTCGCCGTCCTCGTCGCGCAGGTCGGGCTCGCCATCCCCGCCGTCCTCAACGGGCTCTTCCAGGAAGACCTGCACACCACCTCGGCTCAGCTCACCTGGATCTCCGACGCCTTCCTCGTCCCGGTCACCCTGCTCGAACTGACGTTCGGCGTGCTGGGCGACCTCTTCGGCCGCAAACGCCTGCTCATCGGCGGCAGCCTGCTGATGGCGATCGGCGAAGCCCTCAGCGTGCTCACCCCGAGGGCCGGCGCCTCCAACACCGGCGCCGTCAGCCTGCTCTGGACCGGTCAGGCCCTGACCGGCATCGGCGCGGCCGTGCTCTTCCCGACCACCCTCGCCATGGTCGCCGCCGGCACCCACACCGTCCGCGACCGGGCCCGTGGCATCGCCATCTGGGCCGCCGCCCTCTCCTCCGGCGGGTTCGTCTCGCCCCTGCTCGGCGGCCTGGTCACCAAACTCCACTGGGGCGGCAGCGAAACCGCCGTCTGGCGCTGGGCCTTCGTCGCGGTCGGCATCCTCGCCCTGATCAGCATGGCGGTGGCAACGCTCGCCCAGAACTCCTCGGCGCCCGAGGGCCGCTCCCTCGACTTCGGCGGCCAGATCACCATCGCCGTCTCGCTGTTCGCCCTGCTCTTCGCCGTCATCCAGGGCTCGACCTGGGGCTGGTCCAACGGCTGGGTGATCGGCGGCTTCATCGCCGCCGTCGTCTTCTTCGCCCTGTTCATCACCGCCGAACGCCGCTCGCCCGCCCCGCTGCTGCGCCTCGAACTGTTCCGCAGCCGCGCCTTCTCGATCAACTCGATCATCACGGTCGTCGGCATGTTCGCCTTCCTCGGCACCGCCTACACCACCAGCATCCGGCTCGCCGCGATCCAAGGCTTCTCCCCGCTGAAGACAGCGATCGCGTTCGTCCTGCTCCAGGGCTTCGCACTCGTGCTGATGCCGCTGACCGCCAAAGTGATCCACTCCTACAACCCGCGCTGGGCGCTGACCGGCGGCTTCGCTCTGATCGGCGCCGGCGACCTCTGGGCCGCCACGCAGAGCGCCGCCGACCTGTCGATCTGGCCGATCGTAGGACCGCTCGTGCTGGTCGGCATCGGCTTCGCGTTCGCGCTCTCCGGGGTCACCGCGGTCGCCGTCAACACCGTGCCCGGCCACCTCGCCGGCATGGCCTCCGGCACCACCAGCCAGCTACGCGACTTCGGCTTCACCCTCGGCCCGGCGGTCATCGGCGCGATCGCCCTCAGCCAGGCCGCCGCCGCCCTCCAGGCCAAGATCACGGCCAGTCCCCAGCTGCAGTCGGCCCTCGCCGCCTTCGACAAGCAGGCCCCGCCCGAAGTGGTCGGCGCCATCCACTCCGGCCCGCTCGGCGCCAACGCCATCCCCGGCAACCCGCTCAAGTCGCTCGCCTTCGCGGCGCTGGACCACGCGTACGCCGTGGGTTATGTCGTCTGCGGCGTGGCGGCCCTGGCCGCCGCCGTCCTCGCCGCCGCGGGCCTGAGCGGCACCGCCGACCGCCCTCTGGTGACCGAGGAATCCCTGACCGACTGACCGAGGCCGAACCTGGTTCGGTCGCCGGAAGACCGCGGGACCGGCTCACAGTGTGGTGAGCCGGTCCCCACCCAACCCTGATCCAGGCCTTTGAGCCGGCGGTCCGGCCCGTAGCGGGCAGCCAACTGTTCAGATCAGTCCCAACCGTGCAACCCGTTCGGCTAACGTCACTGACACCACGGCCTCCCCCGGGGCCGGCCGGAGACCAGGCGCGCAGGAGCGTGCGCACAGCGGGGGTGTCATGGCCTCAGACGACGGCGGGGTGAACTGCGGTCACGGTGCACTCGACGCCCCGGCGGCGGTGCTGGCCGCGGCGTTGCAGGCGTACGTCGCGATCGACGGAGACGGCCGGGTCGTGGCCTGGAACCCGGCCGCGACCGCCACCTTCGGGTACCAGCAGCAGGAAGCCTGCGGCCGGCGCATCGACGAGCTGATCATCCCGCAGCGGTACCGGGACGCACACCGGGCCGGCCTGACCCGGGCCATGGCCGGCGCGCCGAGCCGCGTACTCGGCCAACGGCTGCAACTGATTGCGCTGCACCACGACGGGCACGAGTTCGCGATCGAGCTCACGCTGACCATGACCGACAGCCCGGCCGGGCGGATGTTCCACGCCTTCGCCCACGACATCACCGCCGACCAGCGGGCGTCGCGGTACGCCTCGGTCGAGGCGGCCGTGTCCCGCGGGCTGGCCGAGGCCACCTCCAGCACCGCCGCGGCCGGCCGGGTAGCCGAGGCACTCGGGACGCGGATGGGATGGCCGGTCACCGAGGTGTGGCTGCTCGACGAGGTCCGGCAGGTGGTGTGCTGCGCCGGCCGGCACGTCGCCGCCGGCTACGTCCTCGGCCAGTTCGCGTTCGACGAGCTCGAGCTGGGTATCGGCCTGCCCGGCACCGTCTGCGCCACCGGTCAGGCCCGGTGGATCGCCGATCTGGCCGCGGACACCGGCTCCGTCCGCAGCCGCGCCGGCGCCCGCGTCGGTCTGCACGTCGCCGTCGGCGTACCCATCCACGCCGGACACGTCCTGGGCGCGCTGTGCGTCTACGGCGACCGGGTCGAAGACCCGCAGGACGCGCTGCTCGGGCTGCTCAGCGGCCTGGCCGCGCACATCGGCCAGTTCGTGGAACGACGCCGCGCCGAGGAACTGCTGGTCGAACTGGCCCGCACCAAGGACGAATTCGTCGCACTGGTCACCCACGAACTGCGCAACCCGCTCGCGATCATCACCGCCACCGCCGAACTCGCCGAAGAGGAACTCGACACCCTCAGCCCCCACCAACAGCGCGCCTACCTGCACACCATCGCCCGCAGCGCGCAACGCCTCACCACCCTCGCCGCGGACCTGCTCGACCTGGCCCGCCTGGAGTCCGGGAACCTGGCCATCACCCTCGGCCCCGCCGACCTGCGCGAGGTCATCGCCGACGCGACCGCCGCCATCCGGGCTGCCGCACACGGCAAGGACCTCACTCTCGACGTCCGGCTCCCGGCGGCCCCGCTGGTGCTGTACGCCGACCCGGACCGGCTGCGGCAGGTCGCCGACAACCTGCTGTCCAACGCGGTGAAATACACCCCGCAGGGCGGCACCATCACCGTCACCGCCCACGGCGACGACAACGTGGTGAACTGGACCGTCGCCGACACCGGGATCGGCGTGCCGGTCGAGGAACGGCCCCGGCTCTTTCGCCGCTTCTACCGGGCCTCCACCGCCCTGGACCGCTGCATTCCCGGCACCGGCCTCGGACTTGTCATCACCCGCACCATCATCGAACGCCACAGCGGCACCATCACGCTGACCGACCACCCCGGGCCGGGCAGCACCTTCGCCATCCGACTGCCCGCCAAGCCGCCCGTGACCGAGCCGCCCGTGACCGAGCCGCCCGAGGTGGCACCCCACAGTTGAGCGCCTCTCACAGCGCCTCAGGCCGTTCGGCCGCCCCCTTCGCGGAGCCGGGCGGCGGCCCGGGCGGCGACCGCCATGATGGTCAGGGCGGGGTTCGCGCTGCCCTGGGTCGGCAGCACGCTGCCGTCGGTGATCAGAAGATTGGGTACGGCGAAGCTGCGGCAGTCGCGGTCGACCACCCCGTGCCGCTCGTCGGCCGCCATCCGGGCTCCGCCGACCAGGTGGGCGTACCGGTCGATGGTGATGACCTCGTCGGCGCCGGCGGCGTGCAGGATGTCTTCCATGACCGACTGGGCGGCCTTCATCAGCTGCTTGTCGTTGTCGCCTCTGCGGTAGGTGAACCGGGCGACCGGCAGGCCGTGGCGGTCCTTCTCGTCGGCCAGGGTGACACGGTTGTCCGGCTCGGGCAGGAACTCGCAGAGCGCGCCGAGGCATGACCAATGCACGTAGTCGCTCATGTACTCGCGCAGCTTGCCGCCCCAGTGGCCCTGGGCGGCCACGTGCTCGGCCCAGGTGATCGGCAGCGGCGAGACGGTCTGAATCGAAAACCCTCTTTTGTACGGCCTACCGGGGTCGGTCTCGTAGAACTGCTCGGAGCTGACCTCGGGCGGCGGCGACTTGTACATGCGGACCTCGGCGTCGAACCGGCCCGCGGTCTGCGGCGCACCCTGCACCATCAGGTAGCGGCCGACCTGGTCGAAGTCGTTGCACAGGCCGTCCGGGAACCGTTTCGACGCGGAGTTCAGCAGCAGCCGAGGCGTCTCGATCGAATACCCCGCGATCGCGACCGTCCGAGCCCGCTGGAAGCGACTGATCCCGTCCCGGACGTAGTGCACGCCGGTTGCCCGGCCGGTCCGCGGATCCACCCCGACCCGGGTGACCATCGAGTCGGGCCGTACCTCGGCGCCGTGGGCGAGCGCGTCCGGGATGTGGGTGATCAGCGGCGACGCCTTGGCGTTGACCTTGCAGCCTTGCAGACAGAAGCCGCGGTAGATGCAGTGCGGCCGGTTGCCGAAGCGGCCGTTGACGATCGCGACCGGGCCGACCTTGGCGGTGATCCCCACCTTCCGGGCCCCGCGCAGGAAGATCTCGCCGTTGCCGCCGACCGGGTGCGGCCGGTGCGGGTAGGTGTGCGGATCGCCCCACGGCCACGCCTCCCCGGCGACCGGCAGTTCCTCCTCGATCGCCGCGTAGTAGCCCTTCAGGTCCGGATACGACAGCGGCCAGTCCGCGCCGACCCCGTCGCGGGTGAAGGTCTCGAAGTCGCTCGGGTGGAAACGGGGCGTGTAGCCGGCGTAGTGCACCATCGACCCGCCGACGCCCCGGCCGGAGTTGTTGGAGCCCAACGGCACCGGATCGGCGCCGTCGATCACCCGCGGCTCGGTCCAGTACAACCGGTGCGAACCGGCCTCGTCGCTGACCCAGTCGCGGTCCGGGTCCCAGAAGGGGCCGGCGTCCAGTGCGACCACCGTCCAGCCGGAACGGGCCAGCCGCTGGGTCAGCACCGAGCCGCCGGCGCCGCAGCCGACCACCACCAGGTCCACCTCGTCGGCGTCGTCGAAGCGGCGCATGTCGCGGCGCAGCCCGTGGTTGGTGCGGGTGCCGTCGTTCGGGATCAGCCACGCCGACTCGTTACGTTCGCGGACCACGCTCACCGCAGTGGGTCCTCGTCCGCTCGCACGTCGCGGACCTCGAACGGCTCCCGGCGATCCACCCCGGCGTTCTTGTAGCCACGCGGATAGGCCGGCCCCGGGAAACCCATCTCGGACCACGCGCGCGGATGCGCGTAGAAGGCGGTGCACGCGTACCGGGTCCACAGGCTCCACACCCGGGCCGCCGGCATGCCGTGCCAGTCGCCGGCGTCCTGTACGGCCTGGATCAGCGCGTCCTGCTCCTTCTCGGTGGCATCGGCGAACCCGTCCTCCCGCAGAGCCGCGAGAGTGTCACGCCAGGCCTGGCCGTCCTCCGGCATGTCCGCGTAGTGCCAGCCGTCGGTCTGCGCCTCGGCCAGCCGCGCGTCGATCATCGCCGCGACCGGGATCCGGTCGTCGCCGCCCTGACCGAGCAGCCGATCGCACAGCACCGTGGCGATCGCCTGCTCGCCGGGGGTGAAGAACCGGAAATCCCGTACGTTGCCGACCCGCTCCAGCACCACCCCGGCGGTTACCGGATCCCAATGCCGCTGCTGGGCGAGAGCGTCGAAGCCGGGGAAACGGTCGTTGTCAGCGCTCACGTCGAAGCACCGCCGCGAGCAGACCCATCCCGCCGACCATGGTGACCAGCAGCGGGGCCAGCAGCGGCGGCCCCATCTCCAGGTTGTAGCGGGCGTTGCGCCAGCCCCCCGGCTTCTGCGCGATGCCCCGGGCGTGCAGGTAGGTGCCCTGCAGACCGTTGAGCACGATGGCCGCGGACGCGACCGGCAGGGCGGTCTTGGCCATCCGGCGGCTGAAGAAGCCCGCGACCCCGGCGGCCGCGCCCACCGGGCCGAGGGCGACCGGCACCCACATCATCTTGTTGCCGAAGCTCGCCGAGTCGTGCTCGAAGTAGATCTCCGCCGCCGTCACCAGCGCCCCGGCCGCGGTCAGCGCCGACAGGCTGCGCTCGAACCGCCCGGTCCGCACGTTGCCGACCATGCGATCGATGTCCCACACAATGCCCCCCACGGTGCGCGCCGAGCTCGATCCGATCGGGAGACAAGTGCCCGGGCTCCGGCGCACCAAAACGGAGGCATCCGTCAACACAGCCGCCCGACGTCAGCCCGCCTCAGGGTTGGGGAAATTGCACGCTCGGCTTGTTGTTCATGTAGTCCCCCACCGTGTTCCAGACCGCCGGGTTGACCGTGGCGTGGCTCATGTGCTGATTGGTGCCGGGCCAGTCGGTGTCGGCGAGGTAGCCGGCGACCACGATCGAGGTGGTGCCCAGAATCAGGGCGGCGGTCTTCTCGCTGTCGGTGGTGCCGGTCTTGCCGAAGACCGGATGCCCGACGACACCGTGTGCCTGGGGTGCCGTTCCGGAGCCGCCGCAGCTGCCGGACTGGGCCGAGTCTCCGACCGGGCAACGGGCCGCGTCGAGGGCCTGGCGGGCCACCTCGGTCGACACCACCCGCTGGCAGCTCGCCGCGCCGACGTCGATCTTCCCGCCCTTCTGGTCGAAGATCTGCTTGATCGGCGTGGGCGAGCAGTACTTGCCGTCGGCGGCCAGGGTGGCGTACGCGTTGGCCAGGTCGAGCGGGGTGGACTCGGAGACGCCGAGGGTGAACGCGCCCCACTGCTCGGCGTTGCCCGGCTCGGCCAGCTTCGCGTCGTTCGAGGCACGGAACTGGATCCCGAAGTCCTCGGCGGTCTGGACCACGTTCTGCGCGCCGACCTGCTCCTCGAGCGGCACGAAGTACGTGTTCACCGAATGCCCGAACGCCGACCACATGTTGTAGGTGCCGGCCTCGCTCTCGCCCGCGTTGCCCGGGCAGTAGTAAGGCGTGCCCGGGCAGGCGGCCGGGCTGCCCGGCTCGACGATGTAGTGGGTCTTCGCCACGACGCCCGCATTTATCGTCTTGGTCAGCGGAATGCCCTGCTTCAGCGCGGTGACCAGGGTGAACATCTTGAAGGTCGAGCCGGCCTGGTACCCGTCGACGTCACCGCCGCCGCTGATGATCGGGTTGGTGGTGTTGGGGTACGTGCCCTTGAGATGCCGGGCCGCCTTCGCCGGGTCCGAGGAGATGTGGTTGTTCGACACGTTCAGGCTGTACGTGCGGTTCGCCGCGAGCGCCAGCACCTGACCGCTGCCGGGCTGCACCGCGGCCAGCATCAGGGCGTCCTTGTTGTTCTTGCTGATCTGTTGGCCGATCCGCTTGTACGCGGCGGTCGTGGCCTTGAGGTCCATGCTGGTGACGACGCGGTAGCCGCCGTTGTTCAACATTTCCTGGCGGTCGTAGGTCGTCACGCCGAACACCTGCTGCTGCAGCCACCACCGGGTGAAGTAGTCGCAGAAGAAGCCCCACTGCTTGTCGTTGACCGAGACGCAGCCGTTGCCGACCTTCTTGACCTGCTGCGGGATCTTCTCCTTGAGCGCGGCCTGCTCCTGCGCCGCCGTGATCGCGCCGGTGGTCACCATGCCGTCGAGGACGTACTTGCGCCGCGCGACCGCCTGCGGGTAGCCGGCCTTCGTCGTCGGGTCGAAGCCGCTCGGCGCCTTCACCATGCCGGCCAGGAGCGCCGCCTGCGCGATGTCCAGGTCCTTCGGACTCTTGTTGAAGTAGATCTTGCTGGCCGCGTAGATGCCGTACGCGCCGTTGCCGAAGGGAGCGATGTTCAGATACCCCTCGAGGATCTGCTTCTTGGTCATCTTCTTCTCGAGCTGCAGGGCGTCCTTCATCTCGGTGATCTTGCGCGTCGGGGTGTCCTGCGCCGCGGCGACCACGTCCTTCGGGTCGGTCGCCGAGTACTCCAGCGCCATCCGCACGTACTGCATGGTCAGCGTCGAGGCGCCCTGTTTGCTGCCGCCGCTCGAGTCGCTGACGAAGGCTCGAACGGTGCCTTTGAGGTCGACGCCGTTGTGGTGGTAGAAGCCGCGGTCCTCGGCCGCGACGATGGCGTTCTGCACGTTGACCGAAATCTGTGACAGCGGCACTTCACTGCGGTACTCGTCGTACATCACCGCTATCTGCGTCTTGCCGTCGGACGCGTAGATGCGGCTGATCTGCGGCTCGCTGAAATCCTCGAGCCTGGTCGGCAACGCGGCGTACGCGGTCCCGCCGGCCTTGGCCGTGAGACCGGACAGCGCCGCGGCGGGGAAGGCCGCGGCCGCCACCACCAATCCGGCCAGCAGCCCGCAGATCAGCAGGGCGGCTGAATTGGTGAAGACGTTGTGATCGTGCCGACGGAACCAAGAAGCCACCGCCGCAGATTACGGGACGAGAACGTGAAGTTCCTGTGGGGCTCCCTGATTCGAACGTCAGCGAATCTGTGCGAAGTGGCCGGCGACCGAGCCGGCAACGATCTACGTATTGACACATTTAAGTCCCCGTGTGAGTGTGCGGACAGTCCAATTCACGGGGGAGCACAACATGATAGGGACCACCAGGCGCGCCTTCATCACGTCCGTCGGCGCCGCCGGAGTCGGCGCGCTCACGCTCGGCCGCAGCGCGTACGCGGCCGCGGTCGCCAGCGGCCTCGACTACTCGTACGGCCGGCCCGACCCGGATGTGATCAAGGCCGACGGCTACCGCTTCGTCTGCCGCTACGTCAGCTACAACACCACCGGCAAGAACATCAACAAGAGCGAGGCGGACAGCCTCCGCGGCGCCGGCATCAGCATCGTCATCAACTGGGAGAACGTCGCCAACGACGCGCTCAAGGGGTACGACACGGGCGTCACCCACGCCCGGGAGGCTCAGCGTCAGGCGATCGCGGTCGGCATGCCCGCCACCCGGCCCATCTATTTCAGCGTCGACTTCGACGCCACCGAGGCCCAGCAGAGCGCGATCAACGACTACATGGACGGCGTCGCCTCCGTCCTCGGCCGCGGCCGCACCGGCGCGTACGGCGGCTACTACGTCATCAAACGGCTCTTCGACGCCGGCAAGATCACGTTCGGCTGGCAGACGTACGCCTGGTCCGGCGGCCAATGGGACTCCCGCGCCCAGCTTCGCCAGGTCCAGAACGGCATCACCGTCGACGGCGAGGACTGCGACCGCGACGAGGCCGAGGTCGCCGACTACGGCCAGTGGGGCGGGGCGGTCACCCCGGGTAGGCCGGACGGCGCCAGCGTCACCGGCGACCCCTACGCCGACCTCATCGCCGTGCGCGCCGACGGCACGATGTGGCTCTACCCGAACAACATCGTGCGGGACGACGGACGGCCCTACGCCGACTACCGTCAGATCGGCCACGGCTGGGACAACTATCCGCAGATCGTCCCGGCCGACGTCACCGGCGACGGTTTCACCGACCTGGTCGCGATGCGCCCCGACGGCACGCTCTGGCTCTACGCCAACAACTACATGCGCGACAATGGCGACGCCTACAGCGGGTACGCCCAGATCGGCAACGGCTGGGACACCTTCGCCACCATTGTCAGCGCCGACATCACCGGCGACGGATACGCCGATCTCATCGGTATGCGGTCCACGGGCGAACTCGTCCTTTATCCGAACACGAAGAACGGGGCAACCCCGTACACGGCGGTCTCGTCGTACCAGATCGGAACCGGCTGGAACAATTTCACCAAGCTCATCGCGGCCGATGTCACCGGCGACGGATACACCGACCTGGTCGCTCTGAAGGCCGACGGCACACTGTGGCTCTACCCGAACCGGTACACCACGAGCCACACGACGCCGTTCACCGGGACGTCGTCGTACCAGATCGGCAGCGGTTGGGGCAACTTCTCCCAGATCATCGGCGCCGACGTCACCGGCGACGGATACACCGACCTGGTCGGCATCGAAGCGGACGGCACCATGCTGCTCTACCAGAACGGTTACCAGGCCAGCCCGACCAGGCCGTTCACCGGGGCGAACTCCCGCCAGATCGGCACCGGCTGGGTCAACTACCCGCGCGTGCTGGCCTGACGGCCGGGTAGCGGTGGGCGGCACGCTGCGCCCACCGCTACCGGCACTCGAGCCGGCTCGGGTCCTGGACGTGCGACTACCGCTGCAGGGTGAGCACGCCCGGCCGCCACGGCAGCTGGTCGTACGCGCCGCCGGCGCTGGGGTCCTTGCCCTGATAGAGCAGCTGCAAATTGCAGGGGTCGACGGTCATCGTCTGGTCGGGATCGTTGCGGACCAGATCACCGTGGCTGATGTCGTTGGTCCAGGTGGCACCGCTGTTGGCCTGGCCCGCGAACGGACTGCTCTCGCTGGCCGCCTGCGGGGTCCACGAACCGCTCAGGCTGGAGGCGGTGAAGGAGCGGAAGTAGCGCCCCTGGCTTCCGATCGCCTCGACGATCATCAGGTACTGGTTCTGGCCCTGGACCTTGTAGACCTGGACCGCCTCGAACAGGTTGTTCGTCGAGTCGCTCATGACCGTCGTGTACGACGAGCCGAAGCTGCCCGGGAAGTTCCCGATCGGCATGTCGGCCCGGTAGATCTTGCCGTTGTCGCCGGCGAAGAACAGGTACATGTTCTGGCCGTCACCGATCAGCGTCTGGTCGATCACACCGGTGCTGGAGCCGGAGATGCTCCCGGTGAACAGCGTCTGGGCCGACGACCAGCCGTTGGCGTTGGTCGGATCGCTGGAGGTCTTGTAGCTGAACGCGGTCGGACCCCACTGGTACGCGAGCACCCAGATGTTCTTCGGGGCGAAGTAGAACAGCGTGGGCGCCACCGTGCCCTGGCTCATCCCGTTCTGGCTGGCCGAGCCCATGTCGGACCAGTTGGTGAACAGGCCGAAGTTCATCGAGCCGTACCCCGAGCCGGAGACGTCCGACGCGTACACCAAGTGTTTGCCGTTGTAGACGACGTTGGTGAAGTCCTTCAACGAGACCCAGCCCGACTTGGGGGCGGCCAGCGGACCTGTCGACGTCCAGCGGTAACTCGACGGAAGGGTGCAGGTGCCGCCCGGCGTCGAGGGTGAGGAGGACGGAGGCGGCGAGGACGGTGACGTCGGCCCCGTCCCTGCGGTACAGGCCACGCCGTTGACCGAGAAGCTCGCCGGAACCGGGTTGCTCCCGGTCCACGATCCGTTGAAACCGAACGCCACCGAGCTGTTGGTCGCGATCGAACCGTTGTAGCTCACGTTCTTCGCGGTCACCGCCGAGCCGCTCTGCGTCAGGCTGGCGTTCCAGGCCTGGGTCACTGTCTGCCCGGCACCGTACGACCACGTCAGCGTCCAGCTGGACAACGGATCACCCAGGTTGGTGATCGATACGTTGGCGCCGAAGCCGCCCTGCCACTGCGACGAGACGGCATAGCTCACGGAGCAGCCCGCGGTCGCCGCACCTGCCGGCAGCGCCACGACGACCGCCGCCGATGCCATCAGGGCGACGCCGGCCGACACCAAGCCGACCTTGGCCGATCTGGATCTGGTCATGGTTTCCTCTCCTGGACGGGGGACGGCGGCTCATGCATTCGCGGGGAGCGCTGAATGGTGAACGTTAACAGCCGCTTCGGGCAGATTACGGGAGCGCTCCCAAACCCTCAATGGAGCCGCGGCACCTCGGTCCGACTTCCCAGGTCAGGGTCCCCCGCGCGAGGGACACGCAATGCCCACCCGACGGTGACGACCGCGGCGACGAATCCCCCTAGCCTGCTCCTCGTCGATGCGGGCGCACCCGCCGATCACCGAGGAGAACCGATGAGTATCGAGAACGAGACCGCCGCCGCTTCGCCCGTCCGCTCCGGTCCGCCGCGGTGGCTGCGGCCGTTCGGTGCCCGCCTGGCCTTTCTCCTCGTCGTCTTCCTCGGCGTGGAGGCGCTCTTCGCTCCCCTACTGACGATGGCCGCGAAGAACCCGATCACCAGCCTCATCGCCGGCGCGGCGACGATGGTGATCACGCTGTTCGGGTACGCCGAACTGGTCGGTCGGCTCGAACAGCGCCGCACTCCCGAGGTGGGCCTCGACACCGCGCGTCCGCAGCTGATCCGCGGCACTCTGATCGGTCTCGGCCTGTTCATCCTCACCCTCGGCCTGATCTTCATGTGCAACGGTTATCGGCTGCACGGCGGCTCCTTCGGGGGCATGATCGCCAACCTCGGCATGATGCTCGGTATCGCCACCATCGAGGAGCTGCTCTTCCGCGGCGTGTTGTTCCGCCTCGTCGAGCAACGATGGGGGACCCTGATCGCTCTGATCGTCTCCGGCGCGCTCTTCGGCGGCCTGCACCTGATCAACAAGAACGCCACCGTCTGGGGCGCCCTGTCGATCGCCGCCTCCGGCGGGCTGCTGGCCGGCGCCGCGTACGCCGCGACCCGGAGCCTCTGGCTCCCGATCGGCATTCACCTGGGCTGGAACTTCGCCGAGTCCGGCATCTTCGGCGCCACTGACTCCGGCTCCGACCAGACCGTCGGTGGCCTGCTCACCGGCGTCCCCCACGGCCCCGCATTCTTCAACGGGGGCGCGTTCGGCCCGGAGGCCAGCATCTGGGCCGTCCTGGTCGGCGGCGCCGCCGCCTACGTTCTCATCCGTAGGTCCCGCAAGCAGGGGAACTGGCGCTCATCCCGGCCCGGCCGGGTTGTCGAGGGCGCCTGAAGGCCTCGCGGGCGACGATGTGCCGGCTGCTGCGGTGGTACCTGATCGACCGTGGCATCGGCGAGGATCTGCGGGGTGCACGCTTCGAGCCGGTCGCGCTCGAAGAGCTGGCTCGGAGTGTCGGGCCTCGGACACTACTCAGGTGCCCGGAGAGCTCTATTTTGGCGGGAAATACGCCATCCCACGCCGGACGATCTTGTACAAACCGGCGCGGCCCCTTCGTCGTCCCCGGCGTGCTCGCCGATCGTGATGTTCCTTTACCTGGCCGAACGCCTTACTCTCCATTCGCCAACGGCTAGTGGAGGGCCGATCCGAGTGACTTACGCCGAGACCCGGATCAGTGTCTGGGAGGCCCTGGCCGGACGCGCGCCGGGTGAACCCCTCGGACCCGCGGACCCCGGACTGTGGGGCGCGGTTGTCGATCGGCTCAACCCCGCCCGGGCCCGGCCGGTGCTGCGCGCGGGCATCGAGACGGTGGAGCTGACGAGCGTACGCGGCTCCACGTACGTGATGCTGCGCTCGCCCGACGACGGCGGTCGCGCCTGCTATCTGCGGCTCACCCCGCAGGAGTGGCAGCTGGCCCTGCTGATGGACGGCACACGCACGGTGGCTCGGCTCGTCGCCGAGTTCGCCCGCCTGGCCGGTCGGCTCGCTCCCGACCAGGTCCGCCGGGTCGTGGCCGACCTGGCCGGCAACCGGATGCTCGACGAGCTGCCGATGGACGCGTTCCGGCCGTTGCAGCAGATCCAGCGCAAGGCGCTGCCCGAGCGGGTCGGCCGCGGGCTGCTGGCGGCCATCCGCGGGCGCCGGATGCTGGTCGTCGACATCGACGGCCTCGTCTCGGGCCTGTACCGGGCCGGCGGCCGGATCTTCTTCACCAAGGCCGTCGCGATCGTGCTGTCGATCGTCGCGGTGCTCGGGCTCGGCATCTTCGCGGCCACCTGGTGGCGGGGCAGCCAGGCGGTCTTTCTGACCCACGGCTCGTACCTGCTCGGAGCGGTGGTGCTGCTGCTGCTCAACGTGCTCGCGCTGGCCTGCCACGAGCTCGGGCACGCGCTGGCCACCAAACACGCCGGCCGCGCGGTGCCCTCCGCCGGCCTGCTGGTCTACTTCGGCATCCCGTCGGTCTTCGTGGACACGACCGACGTCTGGATGGCCGGCCGGCGGGCCCGGCTGATGGTCACCGCCGCGGGCCCGCTGACCGGCCTGGTACTGGCCGGCTCGATGCAGCTGGCCGGCCTGGCGTTCCCGGCGATCGGCCCGCTGGCCTTCAAGCTCTCCTTCGCCTGGTACCTGAACGGGTTGTTCAACCTGAATCCGTTCCTCGCGCTGGACGGCTACTACCTCCTGATGGACTGGCTGGAAATCCCCAACCTGCGAGCCCGCGGAATTTCCTGGGTGGCCGGCCGGCTGCGCGGCCGGCCACCGAAGTGGTCCGGGCTGGACGTCGAGGGCAAGATCGTTGCCTTGTACGGGGTGCTCGCCGGGCTCTGGCTCGCGGTGGCCGCGAATCTCCTGTACCGGGTCTGGGCCGACCGCGTCGCCGGGCTGGTCACCGGCCTGTGGCACAACGGCGCCGGTGGCCAGGTGCTGCTCGTGCTCATCCTGATCGGGCTCTGCGCTCCCATCGTCTACCTGCTCGTGGGCCGGCTGGCGGGGTGGTGGCGGCGCTACCGCGAGCGTTCCGCCGAACGCGCGCGCGAGGCCGACGCCCCGCGCCGGCTGGCCGCGTTGCACGCCTCCGAGCTGGGCCGGTTGCCGGAGCCGGCGCTGGCCGGCCTGGCCGACCGGGGCCACTGGCTGCGCCCGCCGAGCGGCCGGCAGCTGGTCATCGCCGGCCACGCCCAGCAGGCGGTGTACCTCGTCGTCGGGGGCGCCCTGCAGGGCCGCCGGGCCGGGGACCCCGGCGGCGTCATCCGGCACCACGTCGGTCCCGGTGGGGTCGTCGGCCTGGCGAACGCGCTGACCGGCCGCTCCACTCAGTTGAACTGGCACAGTGTCGGCTCCACGCTGCTGGCCGTGCCGGCGGCGACCGTGGCGACGGCGGTCGGCCCGCTGGCCGGGCCGCCGCCGAGGGACCGCGCGGAGGTCGAGGCGCTGTTCGCCGACACACCCGCGCTGGCCGACCTGGGGCACGACGCGCGGCTGGCGCTGATCGTCGCGGGCCACACCGTCGACCTCGCCCCGGGCGAGCCGGTCATCCTGCCCGGGCCGACCCACGCGGTCGTCGTCGAGTCGGGCGTCATCGCCACGCCCGACGGCGCCGAGTTGCGCCGCGGCACCCTGGTCGGCCCCGTCGGCGAGGGCGACCCCGGCGCGGTCGCCCAGACCCGTACGCCGGTCCGGCTCTGGGTCATCCCCGACGCCTCCGACCTGCCGCCGCTGATCGGCGCCGCGAATCACGTCGTCACCGGCCCGCCCCAGCCCGCCGGCCCGATCCAGCCCGCCGGCCGGGCGGGCCTCGCCTCGGGCGTGCACGGCGCCGGTGTCTACCCGCCTCTCGCCGGGCCGCCCGGGCCGCCCGACGGCACCGAGGACTCGGAGGTGGACCGCCGGCTCAAGCGCCGCATGTGGTGGCTGGTCCTGCTTCTGCTCCTGCTCGCGCTGTTGCTCACCTTCGCCAACTTCGCGCCCGGCCCGGCCTGGGCCGAGATGCCCACCAACCGGGCGCTGCTCACCGCCGACCGGGGCCCGGTCACCGTGGTGGCCGGCGGCATCACGACCAGGCTCGCCGAGGGCGGCCGGCGCTACGTCGGGGAAGGCACCCGGATCGACGTGCCGGCCCGGTCCACCGGACGGCTCACTTTCTCGGGCGGATCCGTCGCCGTGCTCTGCGCCGGTTCCCGGACGACCGTGAACCGGCTCTGGATCGACCAGGGCCGGCAGTACGCGGAGCACGGCACCGTCGCCGTCGACGCCGGGCGCCTGCTGGTCGACACCGCCGTCACCAGCGGCGCGTTCCGGCCGCTGTCGCTGGTCGTGCGGCGCTCGAGCGGCGAGGTCAGGAACACGGGCCGGGTGTGGTACGCCGTCGACCCGGGCACCGTCACGGTGTCGACCGTCTCGACCGGATCGGCCGTCGTGGCCGGGGTGCCGGTCGTCGGCACGCCAGGCGCTCTGACGTGCGGCGACGGTGTCGTCGTCCGGCCACCGCCGGCCGGACCGGCCGAGCACCCCTCGTCGAATCCGCCGACCGAGCTCACCCCGTCGCCGAGCGTCCCGCCCACCACGGTGAACGTTCCGCCGACGATCGCGCCGCCGCGCCGGACCACCCGGCCGAACCCGCCGGCGACCACCACCAAGCCGCCGGCGACCACCACCCGCCCACCGACCACCACCCCGACGCCCACGAGCAATCCACCGACCACGGCGCCGACCACCCGCCCGACGACCCGGCCGACCACGCCATCGCCGAGCACACCGACGTCGACGCCGCCGATCATCATCACCTGATTCGAGGAGAAACGTGCTCTGCTGGTTCTGCGCCCAGGCGGCGCGGGCTTTGTGCCGCTTCTGCGGACGCGGGGTCTGCGAGGATCACGCGCGCTTCGGGCCGTACCTGTTGCAGGTCACCCGGTCGCAGGAGCGCGACCGGGCGGAGGCGCTGGTGGTGGAGGACGCCGTGCAGTGCGGTACCTGCCGGCCGCGGCCCCAGCCGGTGGCGATGCCAGAACTCGACTGACGGTCGGATACCCGGACTCGACGCGGGCTTCTAGCCTGGGCGACATGAGTGACTTCGACGCGGTGTTGGAACGCCTGCTCAGCGAGCCGGCCTTCGCGGCGGCGCTGGCGGCCGATCCCGGCGCCGCGTTGTCCGGTTACCGGTTGGACGCCGGCGAGGTCGAGCTGCTGCGCAGCCAGGCCTCGCCCGACTCCGGCGGTGGGCTGGCCGCGGTGGAGACGCGCACGAACAAGTTGAGCACCTTCGGGTTGTTCTCCGCGGTCGTCGACATCGGCCACACGCTGTCGGCCGAATCGACGCGGGACGCGGCGGCCGGGTCATGGTCGGCGGCCGGAAGCGAAGCCGGCGCGGCCGCGCGGCACGTTACCGACGCGATCGGCGCGCACGGGGCCACCCAGGGGTTCGGCGACGCGCCGGACGCCGGGGGCAGCGCCGGCGGCACGGCGGGCCAGCCGTGGCTGCCGCCCGCGCACAGCGGCTTCGGCTCGGCGCCCGATCACGCCGCCGGTGCCGGCCGGGACGGGCTGCCGGCCGCCTCCAGCGGGTTCGGCGACGCACCGACGACCGGGCTCGAGGAGGCCGGCCGGTCCCTCGGCGGGGCCGTGCACATCCTGCCGCCGAACGGCTACCACCCGCACATCGACGCGAACGGCGACGGGCATTGGGACAAGGCGACCTTCGTCGGCACGCAGGGACACGGCGTCGAGATCTTCGTCGACGTGAACCATGACGGGCACGCCGATTTCGTCGGGCACGACACCAACAGTGACGGGCTCGTCGACTACGCCGACTACGACAAGGACGACAACGGCACGTTCGAGAAGCGGATGTACGACGACAACGGCGACGGCTGGCTCGACCGCACGGTGTGGCACAAGAACGGGTGACCAGCGTGGACGGCCGTTGATCAGATCGCGCCGAGGCGTGCGGCCAGCCCCGAGACGAGATGATCGGTTACGGCCCGGGCGTCGTCCTCGATGCCGTTGATGAACGACGACCGGCGCCGGCGCAACATGGGCAGGCCGAGCGCGTACAACCCGGGCGGGTCGAGCACGCCGCCTTCGTGCCGCAGCCGGCCCTTCTCATCGACGACCGGCACATCCAGCCAGCCGTAGTCGGGCCGAAAGCCGGTCGCCCACACGATCGAGCCGACCTCGCCGCCGGTCAGGTCGAGCCGCAGCCGCGTCGAGTCGGGCACCGTGGTCGGCGCGAGGTCCTCGGGCGGCCCCAGCTCGCCTTCGCGTCCCGTCGCCCGGGCCCAGTCGTCGAAGGCGGCCAGCAGGCGTTTCATCTTGAGATCGGCCAGCGAGCACACGTTCCGCAGCCCGCCGGAGAACAGCGCGGCGCCGTCCCGCACCGCCGCCCAGCGGCCGACCAGTTCGACCCCCAGGGCGGTCAGCGCGTTGAGGTCGAGCGTGGTGCGCTCGGGAGTGCCGACCAGCTGCGGCGAGGGCAGCCGGCGGGCCCGGGTGAGGTCGTCGACCTCGTCGTAGCGCTGGTCCCAGACGCCGGAGACGTGCATCCACCAGAGCACGTCGCGCCGGCGGTAGACGCGCGGCAGCCGCACGTGCTCGCCCACCGAGAGGACGACCTGCCGCCCGGATCGTTGCAGCTCGGCCGCCAGCTGCACCCCGGTTGCCGACGCGCCGACGACGAGCACGCCGCCGTCCGGGAGCTGGTCGGGGCCGCGGTAGTCGAGCGGGGTCAGCTGTTCCACGGAGGCCGGCACCTCGGCGGCGAACCCGGGAACCGTCGCCACGTTGCAGGCGCCGCCGGCCAGAACGACCGCCCGGCAGGTGAGGTCACCCTGGCTCGTCGAGACGTGATATCCGTCGTCGGCGAGTCGTACCGAGGTGACATTCGTGCCGGTCCGCACCGGCGCCCGCGTGGCGACGGCGAAGTGTTCGATGAACTCGACCACCTCGCCCATCGTCATGTATCCGTCGGGATCCGGGCCTTCGTAGGGATGGCCGGGGAGCCGGCTCAGCCAGTTGGGCGTGAGCAGCCGCAGGGAGTCCCATCGCTCGCGCCGCCACGAGTTGGCCACGTCGCCCCGTTCCAGGACGACGTGATCGACCGACCGGTCGCTGAGAAAGTGGCTGGCCGCCAGGCCGGCGTGGCCGGCGCCGACGACAACCGTGGTGACGCGTTCGATGGCTCGGCCCGCCTCAGGCTACTTCGACCGTGACGTTCGTCGGATTGGTCAGTGCGTCGTAGACCGCCGAACGCTTCTGGGACTGCGCCACCAGAGCCTCGATCTCCTCCTTCGAGGCGTCGGCATCGATGTTGAAGGTCACCTTGATGTCGTTGAAGCCGTTGCGGACATCGCTGTCGGCACCGAGGATGCCCCGGATGTCGTGGTTGCCCTCGACGGTCGACTCGACCGAACGCAGCTGGATGCCCCGGTTCTGGGCCACGGACGCCACGCCGGCCGTCAGGCAGCTGGCCAGGCCGACGAGCAGAAACTCGATCGGGGTGATGCCGTTGTCCTCCGCGGCGAAGACCTCCGGGTGGTCGGCTTTGAACACCGACTCGGACTTGTGGGTCTGCTCCTGCCCGAGGCCGAAGAACTTCTCGACGGTCGCGGTGCTGTGCACGCCGTTCTCCCACTTGGCCTGCGCCCGCCACGTGAACTGGGCTGCCTCGGGAGCGCCCTTGAGCACCTCGCGCGCCTCGAGCAGTGCCTGCACGTTGACGCCGTTATCCACCGTTGTCATGTACAAATCTCCTTTTGGAGGGTTCTCCTATTGATCCCATCGGGAATCCCGACAATATAGTGGCCCGCCCGGAAGCCATCTGGCTATGATCGCCCGCATGGCGGAACTCTCGACACTTCCGGCCGGCTCGGTGGGCAGCGTCGAGACCCGGTTCCTCGACCTGCCCGAGCCGTTGCCGCTCGACTGCGGTCGTGAGCTGCGCTCGGTCCGGGTGGCGTTCGAGACGTACGGCACACTCGCCCCCGCCCGTGACAACGTCATCCTGGTCTGCCACGCCCTCAGCGGCGACGCCCACGCGGCCGGTTATTCGGCGGACGCGCCCGCGGCGAGCACCCGGGACGGGTTCGCGGCCGAGCGCCGTGACGGCGCGGCGGGCAAGGCCCTCGGCTGGTGGGACGGCATGATCGGGCCGGGCAAGGCGTTCGACACCGACCACTTCTTCGTCGTCTCCACCAACCTGCTCGGCGGCTGCCGGGGGACGACCGGGCCGTCCTCGATCAACCCGGCGACCGGCCGGCCGTACGGATCGGACTTCCCGGTCGTCACCGTGGCCGACATGGTGCGGTGCGAGCGGGCCTTCCTGGACGAGCTCGGCATCGAGCGGCTGGTTGCGGTGGCCGGCGGCTCGCTCGGCGGCATGCAGGCGCTCCAGTGGGCCGTCCAGTTCCCCGATCAGGTCGACGCGATCGTGGTGATCGCCTCGACCCACGCCCTCCACCCGCAGGGAATCGCCTGGAACGCCATCGCCCGCGAGGCGATCATGCGGGACCCGGCCTGGCAGGGCGGCGACTACCACGGAACCGGCCGGGCGCCCGACGCCGGCATGGGCGTGGCCCGGATGGTCGGTCACATCACCTACCTGTCGGCGCCGGCGCTCACCGAGCGCTTCGGCCGGCGCCTGCAATCGGCGGACGACATCCGCTACACGCTGAGCGAACCGGAATTCGAGATCGAGAGCTACCTCGACCACCAGGCCGACTCGTTCGTGCGCCGCTTCGACGCCAACACCTACCTGCGCCTGTCGCGGGCGCTGACCTACTTCGACCTGGCCCGTGAGCACGGCGACGGCTCCCTCGCCCGGGCGCTCGCGGCCGTCTCGGCGAGAACGTTGCTGATCGCGTTCAGCTCCGACTGGCTGTACCCGCCGTCGGCGTCGGAGCAGATCGAGGCGGCGCTGCGGGGCCTCGGCAAACCGGTCGAGTATCACCTGATCGAGGCGCCGTACGGCCACGACTGCTTCCTGCTGGAGGAGGCCCGGCAGACTCCGCTGGTCCGCAGCTTCTTGAACGAAGGCCGAATATGAGCACACATCGCACCGAGCAGGCACACGATTTCGGGTTCGAGACCCGTCAGCTGCACGCCGGTCAGCGACCCGATCCGAACACCGGCGCCCGCGCGGTGCCGATCTTCCAGACCACCAGCTACGTGTTCGAGGATCCGGAGTCCGCGGCCGCCTACTTCAACCTCCAGGAGTACGGCAACACCTACTCGCGCATCATGAACCCGACCGTGGCCGTCTTCGAGGAACGGGTGGCGAACCTCGAGGGCGGCTCCGGTGGGGTGGCGTTCGCGAGCGGCATCGCGGCGCAGGCCGCGGCGTTGTTCACGCTGCTCGAACCAGGCGACCACGTGGTGGCGTCGGCGGCGCTCTACGGCGGCACCGTGAACCAGCTCAAGCACGTGCTGCGCAAGATGAACGTGGAGCTGACCTGGGTCGATCCCGACGATCCGGACGCGTGGCGCAAGGCCGTCGGCGCGAACACGAAGGCGTTCTTCGCCGAGACGATCGGCAACCCCGGCGGCAACGTGCTCGACATCGAGACGGTGGCCGGCATCGCCCACGACCACGAGCTGCCGCTGATCGTGGACAACACGTTCGCGACGCCGTACCTCTGCCGCCCGATCGAATGGGGCGCCGACATCGTCATCCACTCGGCGACCAAGTTCATCGGCGGCCACGGCACCAGCATCGGCGGGGTGGTGGTCGAGGCCGGCACGTTCAACTGGTCCAACGGCCGCTTCCCGGTGGTCGCCGACCCTTCTCCCGCTTACCACGGCCTGCAGTTCCACGAGACCTTCGGGACGTACGGATATCTGATGAAGCTGCGCGCGGAGACCCTGCGCGACCTCGGTGGCACGCTCGCGCCGTTGAACGCGTTCCTGTTCCTGCAGGGACTCGAGACACTCTCGCTGCGGATGGAACGCCACGTCGCGAACGCCCTGCGGATCGCGGCGTTCCTCGAGTCGCACCCGCTGGCCTCCCGGGTGAGCTATCCCGGCCTGGCGTCCAGCACCTATCGGCCGCTGGTCGACAAATACCTGCCGCGCGGGGCCGGGGCGGTGTTCTCGTTCGACTGCGCCGGCGGCCGGGAGGGCGGGCAGGATCTGATCCGCGGCGTCACGCTCTGGTCGCACCTCGCGAACGTCGGGGACGCCAAGAGCCTGATCATCCACCCGGCCAGCACGACGCACCGCCAGCTCAGCGACGAGGAGCTGCGGGCGGCGGGGGTCGGCGCCGGGACCGTACGGCTGTCGGTCGGCACCGAATCGGTGGAGGATCTGATCTGGGATCTGGAGCAGGCGTTCAAAGGGGTGACCGGATGACTGAGCTCGCGCGGTACCAGAACCCGTCGGAGATCCAGCGAGTGCTGTACACGGCGAAGACCATCGCGATCGTGGGCCTCTCCAACAACTCGCTGCGGGCGAGCTATTTCGTCGGCTACTACCTGATGCGGCACGGCTATCGGGTGATCCCGGTCAACCCGCGGGAGGCCGAGATCCTCGGCCAGACCAGCTATCCGAGCCTGCACGACGTGCCCGTGCCGGTCGACCTGGTGAACGTCTTCCGCGCGCCCGCCGCGCTGCCGCAGATCGCCCAGGACGCGGTGGCGATCGGAGCGACCGCGCTCTGGACGCAGTTCGGCGTGATCAATTTCGACGGCGCCCGGATCGCCGAGGAGGGCGGCCTGACGGTCGTCATGGACCGCTGCCTCAAGGTCGAGCACGCGCGATACGTGGGCCGGATGCACTGGCTCGGCTTCAACACCCAGCGCATCACGTCGGTCCGCGCCGGACTGCAATAAAGACCGGCCCGACGACCGGCCCGATGACTCTCGGCCGGGTGAGGTAGGTGTTGACGGGGCTAACGCCTTACCGTACGGTAATTAATTACCAAACGGTAAAGCATGCGGAGGCAGGTATGCCCGAAGTCGTTCGTCATCTTGAGATCCCGGCACCCCCCAGCTCGGTGTGGCAGCTGCTGTCCAGTCAGCAAGGTCTGCGTCGCTGGTTGTCGGCGGACATCGAGATCGACCTGCGGCTCGGCGGCCCCTACCGGATGCCGGGCGGCGACGGGTCGACGTGGATCAGCGGCTCGGTGCTGGAGATCGTTCCGGAGGGACGCCTGGTGCTGTCCTGGCTGGAGGAGGACGCCGGTTGGGTTCATCCCGGCCGGCTGGTCATCACCCTTGAACCGGTCGCCTCCGGCACGCGCGTCAGCCTGGTCCACGACGGCTTCGCCGGGATCGGCAAGCCGGGATGGAACCGCACCGTGGAGGCGTACGAGCGGGGAGCGGACAAGCATCAGGTGCTTCAGCGGCTGGCCGGCGCGGTGTCGATCGTCTCCGTCTGAGGACCCCGTGAATCGATCTCCGGCCACGACCACCACCGACGACCTGTTCCGGGCCCTGGCCGACCCGACTCGCCGGCGAATTCTCGACCTTCTGGCCGACCACGGCAGTGCGACCGTCGGCGAACTGGCCGCGCAGTTCCCCGACCTGGTGTCCTCGGGCATCTCCAAACATCTGATGGCGCTGCGCGCCGCGGGGCTGGTCATCGCGACGAAGCAGGGCCGCAACCAGATCTACGCCATCGATGCGGACGCGATGGAGCAGGCGCTGAGACCTTGGCTGGCCAAGTACGAGGCGTACTGGACCGGAGCACTCACCCGCCTGCGCGATGCCGCCACGAACCCGAAATGAGAGGGCTTACTCGGTGTGATCGCCAGCGTTGATCGCCGGTCCGCAACGTGAGTCCGGACAACGGGAACGCCGATACGAGAGGGTCCGAGACGCGCTGCTCGGGGACGGTAGCGTCCTGGTGATGTGGGGCGTAGTACGGCCTCCGGCGCCGGCTCAGGTCCGCGATGCCTTCGGTGTCGAGGTCGGCGAGCTGCGGCCGCATCCGGGCGGGTTCGAAGCGGACGCGTTCACCGACGGGCACTGGTTCGTGAAACTGTGGCGTCAGCAGCCCGACAGCGACGCCGCACTGGCGCTGACCGCAGAGCTGGCTGCCCGGGGCATCCCCGTTCCTGCGGCGCAGCGAACTCTCGACGGCTCGTACACCTCCGCGCACCTTGGCCGCCGCTATGCGCTGTTCCCCTTCGTCGACGGTCGCCAGGCAACCTGGGACGACGCCGACGCGATCGCTCGGGCGATGCGTGCCGTGCACGAAATCGCCGGCCTCCTCCTGCCCCGCACCGACATGGACGAATGGTGCATCGAGGTGCTGCGCGATCGGCGC
Source organism: Actinoplanes sp. (assembly GCA_036402935.1). Lineage (GTDB taxonomy): Bacteria > Actinomycetota > Actinomycetes > Mycobacteriales > Micromonosporaceae > Actinoplanes. Next base: position 46,911 of record DASWRZ010000426.1, on the reverse strand, counting down.
GACCACCCATGGATCGCCGACCGCCGCGACGAGGTCATGGCCAACGTTGACCGGCTCGAAGCGGTGATCGAAAGGGCACGCGCGATCGACGTTCCCCACGTCGTGTGTCACCACGACCTGTTCCCGCACAACGTTCTCCTCGACCGCGACGGTCGCGTCGTGGCACTGCTCGACTGGGGTCACACGATGCTGGCGCCGCGCGAGCACGACGTGTTCGCCGGCTTGTGCGGGCCCGACCCCGTGCGCTTTCTGAGCGCCTACGGCGCGCAGCGACTCGACCTGACGCACCTCGAGTACGCCCGGCTCGCACGCTCGCTTCGCGACCTCGCCGTTCGCATCGACAACGAGGTCGACCTGGACGGCATCAACACGTGGGGCTTCGACGGATTGCGCCGAGTGGACGCCGACCTCGTGCTCACCCGACCTTTTTGCGGTCGGGGTGGCGAGGGCGAATAGGCCGGGTTCGGCTTCGCTGAGGATTCGGCGTTTGACCAGGCATTTCAGTTTGGCACGGATGCCTTCGGTGTCCTTGGGTCCGGTGCCGAGACCGAGCGCGTGGCAGATGTCCTTGGTACTCATCGCGCCGCCGTCACCGGTCTGGAACACAGCGATGATCTGCTGGTGGGCGGTGTCGTCGAGCGGGCCGTCCGATGCCGGTAGGTCGCTGGTGCTGGTCAGCCGTGTCACGGTGGTGCCCGTGGTGGCCAGGTCGTTCAGCTCGGTCTCGGCCGTGCGCAGTTCGTCGGTTAGCTTGCCGATCTGCTCGCGGAGGATGGCGATGGCCGCGGCGACGTCCGTCTTCCGCTCGATGATCAGGTCCAGGATGGAACGCGGCATGAGTTCATGTCCTTGTCGGGTGCGCCATGTCGGGGTGGTGGTGCAGGTCAACCGACCGCGCCGTGGATCACGAAGTTGTCCTTGAAACCGGCGTCCACATAGGCCCGCGTCACGGTCGGGATGTGCTCGACGACTTTGTCGAGCAGGTCGGTACCGATTGACGTTCCTGTATGTTCGCTGAGAGAACTTCGGTCGAGAACTTCCCGAGAGACAGGCGTCGCCTCATGCCAGAACGTTCGCCCTCGACCCGGCCTCCCTCCGACCTCCGCCCTCGCCCACATCGATCAGCCGCGCTGCTGGCCGCCGGAATCGCGGTCGCCCTGGCGGTGTTCGGCGTCCTCGTCCCGGTTTCGCCGGTGGCGGCGGCCAACGGCGACCCGCCCGACCCGCCGGCCGCGCTCCCGCTGAACGCCACCGACAACGACCTGAAGTGGCAACCGGATCTCGACTACGACACCGACAGCTGTTACAACGTCCCGGCCATCGGGCCGACGCCGACGGGCGGGATGGACCCCGCCTACATCTCCTACGGCCTCGATCACAACAACACCACGGGCTCGGAGTACTGCCACGACAAGTCCGACCTGGACAACACCAACGCCTACTCCCGCCAACGATGCAACACGGGGTGGTGCGTCTATCTCTACGACTACTACTTCGAGAAGGACGTCGCGGTCGAGAACGTGGCCGACTGCTGCGGCCACACCCACGACTGGGAACACATCGCGGTCTGGGTCCAGAACGACCAGGCCGAGTACGTGGCCGCCTCGCAGCACGGCCACTACGACGTCCGCCTCGCCTCCGACGTCCTGTGGGACGGCACGCACCCCAAGCTCGTGTACGCCAAGGACGGCGGCGCGACCCACTTCTTCCGCTTCGCCAACGCGGCCGACGACCCGCCGGAAAACCACTATCACACGTGGCAGCGTTCGACCCTGGTCTCCTACAACGGCTTCCCGGGCACCCTGCGCGACCAGTTGTTCGCGCACGACTTCGGGGACGCCACGATCGCGATCAAGGACTCCGCCTTCGGAAGCAACCTCGAGCACGCCATGCCCACCTGGCCCACCCTCGAGTGCACGCCCAACGGTGTCGGCGGCCAGACCTGCGTCTACGTCCCGACACCCAGGTTCGTGTTCGACTACAACCTCGACGCGGACGGCTCCCCGGGAACCCCGCCCGTCACGACGCCTCCGCCCCCGCCGCCGAGTTCCGCACCGCTCAAGGTCATGGTGGTGGGCGACTCGATGACCCAGGGCGAGGAGGGCGACTGGACCTGGCGCTACCGCCTCTGGGAGTGGTTCCACGACCACGGTGTCAAGGTCGACTTCGTCGGCCCGTACACCGGCACCATGCCACCCGAGCCGCCGTTGCCGCCGCAACCCCCGGCGGTGGCCGGAGATCCCGTCCTGCCGAGCCTGCCTCGCACGTGGGGCGGGTACGCCGGCGGATCGTGGCCGCCCGGAATCTTCGACAGCGACCACTTCTCGGTCTGGGGCCGCCAGGTGGCCCAGGACAAGGGCCTCATCCGCGGTGAGGTGCAGGCCTACCAACCCGACATTCTGCTGGTCGGGCTGGGGTTCAACGACATGGGCTGGTTCATCAGCGACGCCGCCGGGACCCTCGCCAGCATGAAGACCTTCGTCGACGAGGCCCGCGCGGCCAAACCGAACGTCAAGTTCGCGCTGGCCAACGTTCCTCAGCGAACCGCCATCGGCGGCCGCGAGGACCTGCCGATCAAGACCAACGCCTACAACCAGATGCTGAAGGACGCGATCCCGACCTGGAGCACCCCGACCTCTCCGATCAGGCTGGTCGACTGGCGCGCCAACTACAGCTGCGAGACCAGCGGCTGCCCGGCCGGCTACGACGGACTGCATCCCAACGCGTACGGCGAATACGAGATCGCCCACGCGTTCGAGCTCACCCTGCACTTCAGCTTCGGCCTGGGAGACAGCGTGCCCGCAGTCCCCACCCCGGATCAGGTCCCGGTCCGGCCGACTCCGGTCCCCGCCCACGTCAGCGCGGCAAGCGCCCCGGACGGGGTCGTGGTGACCTGGGACGCGGTCTACGGCGCTCGCGGCTACACCGTGCGGTCCCGGGTGGTGGGCAGCGCCGACTGGGCCGAGTCCCGCGCCGGCACCAACCGGTTCGACACCACGTGGACCGTGGACGGCGTCAATTGGGAGTATCAGGTCCGGACCGACAACGGTGACACGCAGTCCGACTGGTCGCCGGTGGTCCGGGCGACCGCGCACCCGCAGACCGCCCCGGCACCGGTCGGCATCGTCACCCATCCGACTGCCACCGGCGTCGACGTCACGTGGGGCAGGCCGACCGGTCCCTACACCGACACGATCGACCGGTACCAGGTCATCACCTGGGACCAGGACGTCCCCGGCGCGTACATCGGCGGCACCACCACCCGGGGTTTGTCGGTGCACATCGACGGACTGGTGCCGGGCCACCGCTACACCATCGCGGTGGCCAGTTGGAACGCCGCCGGCGGCAGCATTCCCGGAGCCGGCCGCCCGGTCGTGATCGGTGCCGGAACACCCGCGGCGCCGACCGGCCTGGAAGTCGCCACCGTCGACGCCACGACCATCGAACTGAAGTGGCCCGTTTCCCACCAGGCGGCCGGCTACCGGGTCTGGGTCCGCAACCTCACCAACGGCGAACAGTCCCACACCGACCAGAACGTCTTCAGCGGCCCCACCTACGGCGTCGCCTACCTGTTCCCCGGCGTCTGGAACTACGAATTCTGCATTACCGCGATCAACGGAGACCTCGAATCAGGCAAGTCCAACTGCGTCGTCCCCATTCGACCGCCGGGCTGGTGAGCAGAGCCCCTCTTGGCGTGCCCGGTGCCGATCGTCGATCGGCACCGGGGACCCCAGCGCGGTCCTGCTGACCACCGACGGCGATGCCCAGTGCAGCCGCCTCCTGCAGACCGAGCTGCCGAGCTACGCGGCAAAGTCAGCGCCCGATATCCAGTGCAAGTTCACTGAACCTGAGCCTCGGCCGGTTCCCGCCAGCCGGCGTTCGGCGACAGGTAGACCTTGGCCTGTGAGCTCCAGCAGGCGTTGTCGCGCTGCGGGTAGCCGCCCCACAACATCCAGAGCACGAACGCGACGCCATGCGGGATGGTGTCCAGCATGGGCTCAGCGGCGTCCAGGATGGTCGCCGAGTCGCCCCCTGCCCAGATCCCGTCGAGGGCCCAGCGCAAGCCGGGCGGGTTGAGCCGGGTAGGTGTGGGTGGTACGCAGCTCCGATGCCGACGGTGGGCGCATCCCCGGTCGGGAAGAACAGGCCGTGGCCGGCCAGAGCCTCGTTGGCCGCCGGGCCCTTGGCCGACGGGCCGACGGCAGCGGTACGGGCGATCGGGTCGACCGTGATGTCGTCGAGCCGTGACAGGTCGAGCGGCAGGCCGCCGTCGCGGACGCCGTTGCCGACCCAGCTGTGCCCGCCGGAGCGAATGCCGATCGACCGGCCCGGCTGTAGCGCAAGCCGCACCGCGGCGACCACGTCGGGCTCGTCGCGGGCGATCGCGATGGCATCCGGATGGCGCTCGGCTTACGCTCGTTCCACACCGCGGCCCGTCGCGCCTGTTCATAGCCGGCATCATCGCGACGGAAGAACTCGCCGTGCAGACCGGTCATGCCTTACCTCTCATTTACGCGACGCCAAATCGACCATAGTGTCGACACTGCGGCCAGTCAAGCCCGGCCATTTTCTCACTATCTCGACTTGACTCGCCTTTCTGTCGACAATAAGGTATGGGCGGCGCTAAGGAGGGCCATGACCACCCAACCGAGGCGCGACGAGCGGGCCCTCCTCGTCAAGGGCGTGGCCAAGAGCTACGGTGACCTCCGCGTGCTCACCGGGCTGGACCTGCATGTCGAGCCGGGTGAGTTCGTCTGCATCGTCGGGCCTTCGGGCGCCGGCAAGACGACCCTGCTGCGCTGCCTGTCCGGGCTGATCCGGCCCACCCAGGGCTCCGTGCATCTGGGTGACGTCGAGGTGACCGGGCCGCTCGCCGAGATCGCCGTGGTCTTCCAGGACTACCGCGGGTCCCTGATGCCGTGGATGACGGTGTGGGACAACGTCGCGTTCCCGCTGCAGGGCATGCGCGTCGGCAAGACCGAGCGCCGCCGTCGCGCCGAGGAGAGCCTGGCGGCAGTCGGTCTGCACGATGTCGCCGACAAATACCCCTGGCAGCTGTCCGGCGGCATGCAGCAACGCGTCGCCATCGCCCGCGGCATCGCGTACCGGGCGCCGGTTCTGCTGATGGACGAGCCGTTCGGCTCGGTCGACGCGCAGGCCCGTTTCGAGCTCGAGGACCTGGTCCTGAGCCTGCGTGCCGCGCTGGGCATCTCCGTCGTGGTGGTCACCCACGACATCGACGAAGCGGTCTATCTCGGCGATCGGGTGGTCGTGCTGGCCGGCAAGCCGGCCACCGTCGTCGATGATCTGCCGATCGACCTGGGCCCCGAGCGCGACCAGATCGCCACGCGTGCCATGCCGCGCTTCGCGGAGTTACGCTCCCGGGTGCTGCAGGAGATTCGCGCGCCACGCGGCGGCCCTCCCGAAGCAGCTCCCCGCGCTTAGCCGAGATCTTCACCCGACCGAGACAGGACCTCCGCATGACCAGAGCCATCGCCGAGTCGGCCGTTGCGGGCCAGGAGTCGGATGCCGTGTCCCCCGCCGCGCCCCAGGACCGGTCGGTGGAGCTGATCCGGCTGCTCAAACTGAACGAGCGCCGCGAGCCGGCCGTCGTGCAGGTCGCCCTCTGGGTCGGGCTGGGCATCATCGAGGGGCGCCTCAAACCGGGCGAGGACCTCAACAGCGTCGAGCTGTCGCATCGCTTCAACAGCAGCCGCACGCCCGTGCGCGAAGCGCTGATGCTGCTGGAGTCCGAGGGCCTCGTCGAGATCCGGGCCCGCAAGAGGCCCCGGGTCGCGGCCTTCACCGAGCAACGCGTACGGGAGATCTACTACGTCCGTCAGCACCTGCTCGCACTCGTCGGCGAGCTGGTGACCGCGGCCGCCACCGACGAGGACCTGGTCTCCATGCGGGCCCGGCTGACGCGCATGGAACAGGACGCCGCGGCCAACGACATCGACTCCTATTTCTGGGGCCACGTCGAGCTGCAGGAGGAGATGGCCCGGATCGCCGGCAACGAGACGCTCAAGGGCATCCTCGACTCGCTGGCGCTGCGCACGCTGATCCTGCGGCACGCCAGCCTGGCCCAGCCCGGCCGGCTCGCCGCGAGCGTCTCCGACCAGCTACGCATTTTCGAGGCCATCGAGCGGCGCGACGGGCAGCTGGCGGCGATGCTGCTGGAACGCGCCACGGTCGCCGCGCTCAACGCCATCGAGATGGGCGAGTGGGGCAGCGACGACGGCAACCCGGTCACCGCCCGCTGATCTGCCGACCCGACCCCGTCCGGCCCAACCCGCTCAGGCCCAGCGCCGTCGTGGACTCCTCCGGGCGCAGATAGCCGCAGAGCAATCCCGCCGGGTCGTACTTCGCGCGTAGCTGCTCGAGACGGTCCCGCTGAGCCGGCTCGATGCCGTGGTCCGGCCGGTCGCCCGGGTTGTGGTCGGAGAACTGCGTGCCGTGTGCCACGCCGGCCAGGTCGCCGAGGGCGGCGTGTGCCCAGCTCTCGTTGCGCAGGTCGTCGGCCGGGTCGGTCCAGACCGCGTTCGGGGAGAAATAGAGCCGCCCTTGCGTCGACCAGCAGGCGTTGTCGGCCGTGGGGTAGCCGCCCCAAAGCATCCACAGCAGGAAGCTGTCCGGCGTGGGGATGGTGTCGAGGATCCCGCGGCCGGCGGCCAGCACGTCACCCACCGGCGCGTCGGTCCACACGCCGTCGACGGCGTAGCGCTTTCCCTTTGGCAGCGCCGTGTCGGACAGCGCGTAGAGGTCGCCGATCGTACACGTGCGGCGCTCGACCCGCGTGATCGCCCGGTCCAGGAACGGGGCCGCCTCCACCGGTGCGAGCATCCGCTCGTCGCCGGGCTCCCGGCAGAACGCGGCCGCGGTGATCGTCGTGGTCTTCGCCGAGGACTTGGCCATCATCTCCAGCCAGGGCGAGGTCGCCGGGACCGTCTCGTACGTCCAGGCCAGCACCTCGTCGCGCATCTCGTTCGGGAACGCGTACGCGCTGCGCACGATCGCGTGATACGCCGGGTGCACGCGGAGCTGGAAGCGCGTCACGATGCCGAAGAAGCCCGGCCCGGCTCCGCGCAGCGCCCACATGATCTCCGGGTGCGAGTCGTCGTCGGCGTGCACGAGGATGCCGTCGGCGAGCACCACGTCGGCCGCGACAATGCTCATGCAGGCCGGGCCGAGCGCGCGCGAGTTCCACCCGTAGCCTCCGCCGATCAGAAATCCGCCGAGCCCGACGCTCGGGCAGTGCCCGCTAGGGAACACCAGGCCGGTCCGGCCGAGAGCGGCGTTGAAGTCGACGCCGCGCACTGCCGGGCGCACGGTGGCCAGGCCTGCGTCCCGGTCGATGCTCACCTCGTCCAGTCCGGAGAGGTCGATCAGCAGAGCGCCGTCACGGACCCCGGCGCCGATCCAGCTGTGGCCGCCGGAGCGGATGCCGAGCCGCCACCCGCGGTCGGCCGCCCAGCGCACGCCGGCGATCACGTCGGCGTCGTTCGCCGCGAGCAGGATGGCCTCAGGGTGCCGGTCGGGTTTGCGATCGTTCCACACCGCCGATCGGCGGGCCTGTTCGTACCCCTCGCCGCCGCGGCGGAACAGCTCCCCGTCGAAGGGCGGAGTCGTCGTCGTCATCAGGCCTCTCAGAAGTCGAAGAACTTGGTGGGATTGGTGACCAGCAGCCGTTCCAGCAGATCACTCGTGGGAGCGAGGTCGCCAAGCAGGTCGGTGAGCAGCCCGTCGTCCGGTGCGTCGCCGACGATGTTGGGGTGCGGGTAGTCGGTTCCCCACAGCACCCGGTCCGGGGCGTGACGCACGAGCATCGCGCCGAGTTCGACCGCGTCGGCGTACGGCGGCCCGGTCCGCGACACCCGGTCCACCCCGCTCACCTTCACCCATACGTTTCCGGTGTCCAGTAGGGCCTTCAGGGCGCGTACGGAAGGACCGTCCAGACCTCCGGCGAGATCCACCCGGCCGAGATGGTCGATCACCACCGGCGCCTCGATGCCCCGGATCAGGTCGCCGTACTCGAGGACGCCGGAGCCGGCGACATGAATCTCGGCGTGCCAGCCGCGATCCGCGACCTTGCCCAGGACCGCCGCCACTTCAGCGCGATCCGGCGGCCGGCGCAGATGCGGCAGGAAATTCAGCCGTACGCCCCGGACGCCGGCCTCGTGCAGGCGGGCGATCTCGTCCGCGGTGGTGCGCTCGTCGATCAGGGCGACACCCCGCAGGAGTCCGGCACCGGCGGCCAGCGCGTCCAGCAGCACCGCGTGGTCGGTGCCGTTGCACGACGACTGGACGATCACGGCCCGGCCGAAGCCCAGGAAGCGATGCAGCTGAGCCACTTTCTGACGGGGCACGTCGACCGGGGTGAAGGTGCGGTCCTTCGCATACGGGAAAAGGTTGCCCGGCCCGAACACGTGACAGTGCGAGTCGCAGCTGCCCGGCGGCAACAGGACCGACGGCGTACGCGGGTACGGATGCGGCGGCGGGCAACCCGGCGAAGGCGTATCCGGATCGTCGCGCATCAGGCTAGTCACAGCGCGCCGTCATGCCGCCGTCGACGACGATCTCCGTGCCGGTGACCCAGCGCGCCTCGTCGCTGGCGAGGAACAGCGCCGCGTACGCGGTGTCGCGGCCGTCGCCCATGAAGCCGAGCGGGATCCGCGAGCGCCGCTGGGCGAGCAGCTTCTCGACGTCGCCGCCGGCGCGTTGCCCGGCCAGGCGGGCCTCCACCATCGGCGTGTGCAGCTGGCCGGGCACCACGGTGTTGACCCGGATGCCGTCGGGTGCGTATTGCACGGCGGTCACCTTCGACAGCTGGATGACGCCGGCCTTGGCGGCCGCGTAACCGACCTGGGCCGAGCCGGTCCACCGGGTGCCGGAGGCGGAAGCGATGTTGACGATCGCGCCGGACCCGCGCTCGCGCATGAGCGGCACCACGTGGCGGCATGCCGTGTAGACGCTGGTGAGGTTGACGTCGAGCTGCTTCTGCCACTGCTGCGGTTCCAGTTCGGCGACACCGCCGGAGCGGGAGCCGCCGACGTTGTTGACCAGGATGTCCACACCGCCGAAGACGGAGACGCAGCCGGCGACGAAGCCTTCGACGTCGGCTTCCACGGTGACGTCGGCGATCGCCGTCTCGACGCGCCCACCGGCCTCGCGGATCTGGTCGGCGGTGACCTCCATCGACTCCTTGTCGCGGTCGATCAGGCAGACCGACGCGCCCTCGGCGGCGAAGACGACCGCCATCGCGCGCCCGTTTCCCCAGCCCGGCCCGACGCTGCCGGCGCCGGTGATGATCGCGGTCTTGCCCGCGAGCCGGCCGGTCACTTCGCCACGTCCAGGGCGACCAGGAAGCGCGACACCATGTTGTAGGCGGCGGCGACGGCGGTGAGCTCGACGATGCCGGTCTCGTCGAAGTGCGGCCGCAGGGCCGCGAACACGGCGTCGGGCACCTCCACGTGGGTGGTCATGGTGTCGGCGTAGTCGAGGGCGGCTCGCTGGGCCGCGTCGAACGCCGCCCGGTCGCCGGTGCGCACGGCCGCCAGCTGCTCGCCGGTGACGCCGCACGAGCGGGCGACCGGTTCGTGCGCGGTCCACTCGTAGGCAGCGCCGTTCAGCACGGCGATGCGCAGGATCACGAGCTCGCGCAGCGCGGGGTCGAGCGTGAGCCTGGTCCGCAAGGCCCCGAGCATCGAGTTCCAGCCGTCGGCCACCGGCGCGCTGTGCAGCAGCACCTCGTCCAAGGGCCGCAAGGCCCCGTTGCGGCGGGCACGGATGCGCGCGGCAACCTCGCCGTCGCCCTGGGTTCCGCTGACACGGGCCATCTGCATCCTCCTTCGAAGCCTGCCGTCGTTTCTAACCTAATGTCGACAGATTGTAAATCCGCTTGCCGTCATCGGCTCGCGTTCGCACGGCAAAACGGGCCGACAAGGGGATTTGAACCCGTAGGAATCTCCAGGATCAGCTGTTAGTGTCGACAGGAGTACTGAGGAAGGGAAAACGATGGCGGACCGGCTGAACGGCAAAGTGGCCCTCGTGACCGGCATCGGCGCCGGCATCGGCCAGGGAATCGCACTTCGTTTCGCGGCCGAGGGGGCGACCGTGATCGGTTGCGACATCGACCCCGCCGCCGCGGAGAAGACCGTGCAAACCGCCGAGGAGCGCGGGCTGCCGATGACCTCGGTGCACCCGGTCGACCTGACCGACCCGGCCGGCGTCCGTCGCTACGTCGCCGCGGCCGAGCCGCACGGCCGGGTCGACGTGCTGGTCAACGCCGCGGCGATCGCCCCACACATGGCCGGGATCGCCGACATGGACTACGAGACGCAGTGGCGCCCGACCATCACCGGCGAGATCGACCTGGTGTTCCTCGCCTGCCAGGCGGCCTGGCCGCTGATGACCGCGAGCGGCAACGCCTCGATCATCAACTTCGCGTCGGTGAACTCGTTCCGCGGCAGCCGTCAGCTGGCGATGGTCGCCCACTGCGCCGGCAAAGGCGCGGTGCTCGCCATGACCCGCCAGCTCGCCGTCGAGGGCGGCCCGCTGGGCATCCGCGCCAACAGCATCGCGCCCGGCCTCATCCAGACCGCCGCGACCGCGGTCGCCGGGGCCACCGCGGGGCCGATCTCCGAGCAGATCGTCGCCCGTACGTTGCTGGGGCGCCTCGGCGTGCCGGACGATATCGCATGGTTCGCCGTCTACCTGGCCTCCGACGAGGCAGCGTGGGTGACGGGATCGAATTTCGGCATCGACGGCGGCGTGACCGCGGTCTAGGAGATAGAGGTATCGTGACGAAGCCGCCCGTTTTCACGCCGGACGAGATGGCCCGGTTCCGATCCGAGATCGCCGGACGCCGCGCGCCCGGCGCCTACGAGCCCGGCCGATGGTCGCTGAGCCCGCTCAACCGCACCGCGGCGGCGCTGGCCGGGCTGCCGGAAAGCATCCGGTTGCGCGACGCCACGCTGCGCTCGGTGGAGACGCTGCCGGGGGTCGTCGCCGACGAGACGGCCAAGGCCGCGTACCTGCGCCGACTGGTGCGCGCGGGTGTGAGCGAGGTCGTGACCGCAGGCGTAGCCGGGCGCGACGACGACGCGCTCAAGGCCGAGATCGACGTGATCAAATCGGAGAACCCGGACTGCCGCGCGGTCTGCCCGTTGCTGTTCACACCGGCCGACATCGATCGTGCCCAGCGTGCCGGCTACGACGCGATCCAGGTGTGGGTTCAGGGCTTCGGCGAGACGTCGCTGATCTACCAGCGCATCTACGACACCGCCTGGCACGGCCAGGAGTGGCGGACCGCGCAGACCCCGCGCAACCGCTCGGACGTGCTGCGGCGGGCCGTTCCGCTGGTCGAGCACGGTCGCGCGGCCGGCCTCGAGGTGATCACTCCCCTGCTGATGGTCTCGTATCTGACCGAGGACATGCTGGCCGAGTCGGTGCAGGTGCTGACCGGCGCCGGCGCGACCGAGCTGACCCTCTTCGACGGGCCCGGGGCGCTGGGGCCGGAGGCGTACGGGGCCCTGGTGGAGATGACCAAGCGGCTGGTGCCCTCGGTCGAGGTCGGGTTGCACCCGCACAACACGTTCGGGCTCGCGGTGGCCTGCGCCGTCGCGGCGGCTCGCGCCGGGGCGGACGTGATCGAGCTGTCAGTCAACGGGTACTGCGGCGGGCCGGGCAACGCCGACCTGGCCGCCACCGCGATGGCCTTCGAGGCGCTCTACGGCGTGCGGACCGGCATCAGAACGGAGCAGCTGACCGGCCTGGCCCGGGCCGGCGAGGAGCTCACCGGCTACCACGTGGCGTGGAACCATCCGATGACCGGCACGAAGGCGTTCGCGTGGGGCGGGATGGACATCATCACCCAGGAGACGGCCGTCGATCCGCTGTTGCACAACTGCCTGGAGCCGACCCTGGTCGGCAACCAGCGGGTGGTGCCGTTCACGCCGGACAGCGGCCCTTACACGCTGGCCGACAAGCTCGCCGCCCTGGGCATCGAGGCGACGACCGCTCAGGTGGACGAGATCCTGGCCGCCGCGCGCGCCGAGATGGCCCGCCGCGGCAGCCTGCTCGGCGACGACGATCTGGCCACGCTGGCCAAGCAGACCCTCGGTTGAGAGGAACGCTCAGAGCGGCCGCTGGAGGCGGTCCAGCAGATGCATCGCCTCCAGCCGGCGGGCCCGGCCCACGTGGATGTCCCGGCCGAAGACCATCGCCGCGCCCTGGTCGGTGCCGTCGAAGGACGGCCAGCCCCGGCCCGGGTCGAGGTCGGTGACGAACGCCGCCCAGGCGTCGCCCATCGCTGTGGCCAGGTCATAGTCGGCGGCCGTCCACGGCCAGTCCCGCATCGCCAGGTTGTCGGCGGTGTAGGGAAGCTCGGCCGTGTGGTAGACGCCGTAGCCGGCCCGGCCGTCGGGCGGCGCCGCCAGGTCCAGCCCGGCCGGCAAAGGCGGCTCGTGCTCGAAGCTATAGAGCCAGACCGGGGCGGCGCCGGTGGTGGCGTGGGTGACGGCCCAGCGCCAGACCGGGTAGTTGAAGCGCGATTCGCCGACGAACTCCCGCGCCGATCCGGGCGGATACACCTCGGGTACGCCCGGCAACCGGTCCTCGTCGCCGGGCCGGGTGTAGTTGGCGCCCTCGTCGGTGTTGGCGCCCACCAGCAGCGGTACGGGTGCCTGCTCGCCGGCCAGGAACACGTCCTGGCTGTCGCGGGTCAGCAACCGCCCGTCGACGATCGGGCCGAAGTGTCCGGTGAGCACGAGCTCGACCCCGGACAGCCGGCGCAGGTCCTCGATCGAGCGCCCCGCGAAAGGACCGGCGCCCGCCTGCTGGGCCGACATGCCACCCTCGGCACGGAAGACGCCGGCGCTGCTCTGCCCGATCGCGGCCCGGAACAGACCCCGGCACGAGGGCGCCGCCATCAAGTGGGTGACGTGCGCGGCGCCGGCCGAGTTGCCGGCCACGGTGACCTTGTCCGGGTCGCCGCCGAAGGCCGCGATGCTGCGGCGTACCCAGCGCAGCACGGCGACGATGTCCATCAGACCGTAGTTGCCGGACACGCCCAGCTCGTCCTCGGCGGCCAGCCCCGGATGCGCCAGGAAGCCCAACGACCCGAGCCGGTGGTTCAGCGTCACCACGACCATGCCGCGGCGGGCCAGGGCGGCGCCGTTGTGGATGTCCTGCGAGCCGTAGCCGTACCGGTTGCCGCCGCCGTGGATCCAGACCATCACCGGCAGCGCGGCGGCCGGCCCCGGTGACGGCGTCCACACGTTGAGGTAAAGGCAATCCTCGCTGATCACCAGCGGGCGGCGGTCGACGAAATTGGTGTGCCACATGATCGAGTCGGACGGCGGGCTGGGCTGCAGCGGCGCGGGCGCGAACTCGACGGCCAGGCGCACGCCGTCCCACGGGTCCACCGGTGCCGGCGGCCGCCAGCGCAGCGGTCCGACCGGCGCGGCGGCGAACGGTACGCCGCGGAAGACCGCGACCTCGCCCTCCCAAGTGCCCTCGAGAACCCCGTCGGGCGCGTCGACCCGGGTCATCAGACCCACTGCTCCGCGGGCGGCTCGTCGGTGCCGTAGGCGTCCTTGCAGGACACCACCCGGTTGCGCAGCACGCCCAGGCGCTCGATCTCCGCCTCGTCGGCGGAGAAGGACCTTCCCGGCTTCCCGATCACCATGGTCAGCTGACCAGCTTCATCAGAACACTCCTAGCCCTCAATAATGTCGACACTTATCCTCTTCTGATCACGAAGTACTGTCAAGCGCTCCGCCAACGCTCGTAAAGTGTGGACATTTGCCGGTACGGTGCTTAGCCTCAGGACGCCGGCGAACGAGGAGGCAGCAGATGTCGGACTGGTTGGATCTCGCGAACCGGCGTGCCGTGGTGGCCGGAGCCGGCGGCATCGGTGCCACGCTGACCGCCGCGCTGGCCGCATCGGGCGCCCAGGTCGCCGTGCTCGACCGGGACGACGACCGGCTCGCCGAGGTCGCCGGCGAGGGCATCCACCCCGTACGCGCCGACCTGGCCTCCGCCGCCTCGTGCCGGGACGCCGTCGCCGACGCGGAGAAGGCGCTCGGCGGGATCGACATCTTCGTGCACGCGGTCGGCATGAACGACCGGCGGCCGGTGCTCGACATCCCGGACGAGGTCTGGGATCGGATCATCGCCCTCAACCTCAGCAGCGGCTTCTGGCTCGGCCGGGCCGCCGGCGAAAGGATGGTGTCCGCCGGCTACGGGCGGATGGTCTACCTGTCCTCCGTGTCCGGCCTGCTGGCGCACAAGGACCATTCGCCGTACGCGGCGAGCAAGGGCGGGATCAACCAGCTCATGCGGGTCATGGCGCGCGAATGGGCGCCGTCCGGCGTCACGGTCAACGCCGTGGCCCCCGGCTACATCGAGACCAACCTGACCACGGCCTACCTGGCCAAGCCCGGCATGCGCGCGTCGATGGAGGCGCTCGTGCCCGCCGGCCGGCTCGGCGTGCCGGACGACCTGGTCGGCCCGGTGCTGCTGCTCTGCTCCGACCGCTCGGCGTTCGTGACCGGGCAGGTCCTCTACATCGACGGCGGTCGCACGCTCGTCTGACCTTATCGAGGAGTCGTCATGCAACGTTTCGCGGGCAAGAACGTCCTGGTCACCGGGGTCGACCTCAAGGGCGCCCTGCTGTGCACCCACGAGTTCGGCGCCGCGCACATCACCGGCGGGTTCCTCATCGCCGACGGCTACCACATGATCGGCGCCTGACGTGGAATCCCCGGCCGGGAAACTCGGTGCCGACGACCGGCTCGAGCTGATCGACCTCATCCACCGGCTCGGCCAGGCCCTCGACTACAGCCGGCCCGCCGACTTCGCCGCCGCCTTCACCCCCGACGGCGTCTACCAGGCCGTGTCGTCGGTCAGGTCCGGGGAGCAACCCAGATTCCGGCACCAGGGCACCGACCAGTTGCTCGCGTTCGCCGAGACCGCCGCACAGCGCCGGCAGGGCCTCGGGCGGCACTGGACCGGCAACGTCGTGCTCGAGACGAACCAGACGGGCGCGTCGGCCGTCTCCTACGTCGCTTTCTTGCAGATCGATCCGGAGACCAAGGAACGCACGATCACCATCTCCGGTACGCACCGCGACGACTTCGTGCGGACGCCGCAGGGCTGGCGTTTCACCTCGCGCACGATCGTGGCGGACATATGAGCGCCCTCGACGAGCTCGACCCGGAGTTCGCCGCGGCCTTCCGCGAGCTGGCGGCGATTCCGGCGGCCGGCGGGGCGCTGGACCCCAAGGTACGGGCGTTCATCGGATTCGCCGTCGCCATCTCCTGCACCCACCTGCACCGCGAGTCGGCGGCCGCACAGGCCCGCGAGGCGTTCACCCACGGTGCCACGGTGGCCGAGCTGACCGACGTCGCGGAACTGGCCATGCTGCTCGGCGTGCACACGATGACGCTGGCCGGGCCGTTGCTCGCCGAGGAGCTGACGGCCGCCGGTCACGACTTACCCGAAGCACTCACGCCGGCGCAGGAACGGATCCGGCGGCAGTACGTCGCCGACCGCGGTCTCCTGCCGCCGCCGCTCGAGCCGGTACTGCGGCTCGACGAGGACTACATCGACGCGTACCGGACGATGTCCTCGATCCCGATCCGCCGCACCAACCTCGACCCGGTCGTCGCCGAGCTGGTCGTCACCGCGCTCGACGCCGCCACCACCCACCTGCACGCGACCGGCACCCGCGCGCACATCCGCAACGCGCTGCGGCTGGGCGCGACCCCCGCCCAGATCCTGGCGGCCCTGGAGATCGCCAGCACGCTGGCGGTCAGCGGCACCCTGCTCGGCTTCGAGGAGATCCTGCGCGCCCGCGATCAGTTGAACGTCAGCCCGCCGTCCACCGTCAGCACCTGACCGGTCACGAAGGCGCCCGCCGGGCCGGCCAGGTAGAGCACCGCGCCGGCCAGGTCGGCCGCCTCGGCGGGCCGTTTCAGGCACTGCTCGCCCTGCGCGGTCGCGACCATGGCGTCCAACATCGTCGCGTCCAGGCGCTCGCGCAGGTCGGCGTGGGCGGTCAGGCCGGGCGCGACGGCGTTGACCGTGATGCCCTCAGGCCCCCATTGCCGTGCCAGCGCCCGGGTCAGGCCGATGACGCCGGCCTTCGCCGCGATGTAGGCGATGGAGACGTCGCCGGGTGGCCGCAGCGCGGTGTTGGACGTCGTGTTGACGATCCGGCCGCCGCCGCGCCGGCGCAGATGCTCGACAGCGACGTCGCAGACGATCCAGGCCGAGGTCAGGTTCAGCTCGACGGTCCGCTGGAACGCCTCGTCGGGATCGGCGCCCTCGATGTAGCCGCGTGATCCGCCGGCGTTGTTCACGACGATGTCGAGGCCGCCGAAGTGGGCGACCGTCGCGTCCACGGCCGCCTCGACGGACCGGCGGTCGGTGACGTCGGCGTGCAGCGCCAGCGAACGCCGCACTTCCGCGGCGACGCGTTGCGCCGCCGGGAGATCGAGGTCGAGCAGGGCGACATCGGCGCCGGCTTCAGCGAGAGCTTTCGCGTACGCGGCCCCGAGCCCGTGCCCCGCGCCGGTGATCAGGGCGACCTTTCCGGACAGGCTCACGTCAGTTCCGGTCGATGACTTCGATAAGGTTGCCCCACGGGTCGGCCACGAAGCAGACGATCGCGCCCGGCCGCGGCGACGGGGACGGCGGCATGCGCATCGTGCATCCGGCGGCAGTCAGGTGCTCGTACATGGCGGCGACGTCGGTGACGCACAGGCAGATGTGCCCGAAGCCCAGTGTCGCGGCGGCGTCCAGCGCGCTGTCCGGTGCCAGGCCGGGCCGGGCGCCCGGGCGGTGCAGCAGCTCGATCCGGTACCCGCTCGGCTGGTGCAGCAGCATGATCCCGCGCAGGTCCGTGCCCTTCACCGCGAAGCCGGGAGCCGCGGTGAGCTCGAGCGTGCGGCAGTACCACTCGGTGGCCTTCTCCAGGTCGGGCACCGAGATGCCGACATGATCGAAGCGCACGGACTGGTCGATAGCCATGGGGACTCCCGATTCACTTGAGGGCGATGACGTTGGCGGGTGAGCCATACCCGCCGGGGATGTTCAGCGGGGCGCTCACCAGCTCGGTGACGCCGAAGGCGATGGAGGCCGCCGCCTCGAGGGAAGCGAAGGAGGCGACGGCGAGGGCCAGGGATCGTTTCGTCATGGCGTCCTTCCGTTGTTGGCAGCCTAGGGCGCAGAAGGCTAAGTTGTCGACAGTTAGATGGTCATGCTCCCGCCAGAGCCGCGATATGCCGATTCAGCCCACATGATTGTCGACAGTTTGGAGTCCGAGATGAACGTCGACGTGGTCGTCGCGGGTGGCGGCATCGCCGGTCTGGCCGCCGCGATCTTCGACGAGCGTTGCCGCACCGCCGGGCCGATCTGCCGGATGCGCGGCCCCAACGCGTACGGGTGGAGCGCCGACAACGCCGCCGAGATCGACCGTGGGTGGATCGTGCGCGCCGACGGCCTGGTCTTCGGCATCGCGGCCGCCCGGGACGCTCTCGGCGCGGTCACCGCCCGCGCATGAGCGCCGCCGCGCCGCTGGTGGTGCTCGCGCCCTCGTTCGGCCGTGACCACGACGACTTCGCCGCGGTGGCGGCCGGGCTGTCCGCCGCGGGCCTGCGGGTCAGCAAGCCGAGAATGCGCGCCGAAGGGCGGACCGGCCTGACGTACGCGGACTGGGCCGGCGATCTGCTGGCCGCCGTCGACGGCGGCCCGGCGATCCTGCTGGGGCACGCGGCCGGCAGCCGCTACGCCCGGGCCGCGGCCGCGATCGCCCCGGACGCCGTGCTCGGCGTCGTGCTCGCCGCGGCGGCGGGCCCCGGATCGCCGGCGCCGCGGCAGGCCGCCGACCTCACGCTGTGCGTGGCCGGCACGGCTCCCGAACCCGACCGGCGCGCCGCTCTGCGCCGCTCGTTCTTCGCGCCGGGGCACGACGTCGAAGGCTGGCTGACCGGCTGGCACCCGGCACTGGCCCGGGCGCAGCGCGCCACCGCGCCGATCGACGGCTGGGAGGGTACCGGCGGCGTACCGGTGCTGGATCTGATCGGTGCTCACGATCCGTGGCGGCCGCCGGACAGCCGTGGTGCCGTCGCGGCGGCGCTGGGCAGCCGGGTGACGGTCGTGGTCGTCGACGACGCGTCGCACGCGCTCCTGCCGGAGCGCCCGGACACCGTCGTCGCCGCCGTCCTCGCATGGCTGGACCGGCTCAGACCGCCGAGGTGATCGGGTTGCGAGCCGCGGCAGCGGCGGGGCGGCCACCGCGGATCTCGGTCAGCACCCGCGTGCGCAGCGCGGCGAAGCGCGGCAGCGCCCGCGTCGCGATCTGGTCCCGCTCCGCGCCGAGGTCGACGTCGACGGTGTCGACCACGGTCGCGGGCTTCCCACCCAGCACGACGACCCGGTCGCCCAGATAGACGGCCTCGTCGATGTCGTGGGTGACCACGATGATCGAGATGCCGAGCCGCCGGCGTAGATCCAGTACCAGGTCCTCCAGCTCGAACCTGGCCTGCGCGTCGACCGACCCGAACGGCTCGTCCATCAGCAGCACCGGCGCGTCGTAGGCGAGCCCGCGCGCGATCGCGACCCGCTGCTGCATGCCGCCCGAGAGCTGCCACGGGTACTTGCCGCCGACATCCGGCAGCCCGACCGCCGCCAGGCTGCGGTCGGCCCGTTCACGCCGCTCGGCCTTGCGGACGCCGGCGCCCTGCAGCGGGAAGGCGACGTTCTCCCGGACCGTCATCCACGGCATCAGCGAGCCACGGTAGTCCTGGAACACCACGGCGATGTCCCGCTGCGGTGACGCGACGACCGCGTCGCCGTAGCGCACCGCGCCGGAGCTGGCCGGCATCAGCCCGGACAGGCAGCGCAGCAGCGTGGTCTTGCCGGCGCCGGACGGCCCGACGATGCAGACGAACTCGCCCGCCTCCACCCGCAGGTTGAGGTCGCGCAGCACGTCGTGCGACCCGTAGCTCTTGTTCAGGCCGGTGACGGCCAGGGGCTGCCCGCGCATCCCGCGCGGCGTGTCGACGGTCATGCCGGGGTCACCTCGTTCTGGATGGTCTGGTTCGTGGTTGTCCGGCTTCGGGGAGCCGTGCGGCGCGGTGCGCGCTGGTGGTACCAGCCCAGGAGGGCCGACTCGAAGATGAGCAGCACGACGCTGAGCACGTATCCGAGGATGCCGATCAGGATGGTGCCGCCCCACGTGTCGGCGACGGCGAAGTTGCTGCCGCTCTGCAGGATGAAGTTGCCGAGGCCGATCGGCGAACCGTAGATCTCGCTGACCACCATCAGCACGACGGCCACCGACAGGGCCACCCGGATGCCGGCGAAGATCTGCGGCAGCGCACCGAACATGACGACCCGGCGCAGCCGCAGCCACCACGGGATGCGATAGCTGCGGGCCGTCTCCAGGACGGCCGGGTTGATGCTCTCCACCCCGCTGATCGTGTTGAGCAGGATCGGCCAGACACAGCCGAGGAAGATGAGGAAGATCTTGGGGGCGGCGTGGATGCCCAGGGTCAGGATGATGACCGGCACGAAGGCGATCGTCGGGGTCGCCCGGGCGAAATCGAGCAGCGGCGCGGTCGCCGCGCGCAGCGTGGGCCGCTCGCCGATGACCAGGCCGAGCAGGACGCCGACCACGGTCGCCAGGATCATGCCGGCCAGGATGTTCTTGAGGCTGAACCACAGGTCGCTGAGAAGCTCGCCGTGCGCCAGCCCGTTCCCCATGGCGCTGAGCATCTGGCTGAACGGCGGGAAGTAGAAGTTGGTGCTGCCGGCGGTCAGCGCGAAGAGCGCGACGATCAGCACCACCGGCAGCCAGAGCTGCTTGGCGGCTTTGACCAGGAAACCGGACCTGAGGGATGTGGAGCCCATGGGGGCCGCCTTCCGATCAGCTCGGCTGCGCCGGCGGCCGCCAGCGCAGCAGGGAACTCTCCAGGTACATCGAGGCCCGGTTGATGCCGTAGCCCAGCATGCCGGCCGTGAAGATGTACGCGAACGCGGCGTCGGAGTTGCCGCTCTGCTGCTGCTGGGTCACCTCGTGGCCGATGCCCGGCAGGGTGGTCAGGATCTCGACACCGATCGCGACCAGCACCGAGGTGGTCGCGGCGAGCCGCAGGCCGGTCATGATCGACGGCGTGGCGCTGGGCAGGATCACCCGGCGGAAGCGCAGCAGACGCGGGATCCGGTAGGCGTGGACCGTCTCGGCGACCGACGGCGGCACGCTGCGGGCGCCGTACTGGGCCTGCAGGAACACCGGGAACACGCAGGCGAGGAACACGATGGTCTGCTTCATCTGCGGGTTGGAGCCGAGCACCAGCAGGAACACCGGCAGCAAGGCGATCACCGGGAACGCGCGCAGGAAGTCGACCAGCAGTCGCGAGGACTCCTCGGCCGCCGGGTAGGTGCCGGTGATGAGCCCGAGGGGGACGCCGACGACCGCGGCGGCGAGCAGGCCGACCACCGCGTCGCGCAGGGTCTCGCCGACGGCGCTCCAGTAGCCGCCTTCGCCGAGCAGGCCGACGAAACGGGCGGCGGTCGCGGTCGGTGAGGGCAGCGCGGTGGAGCTGACCAGGCCCAGCCGGCTGACGAGTTCCCAGATCGCGATGACCGCGACGAAACACAGCAACTGCAGCAGGTACATCCGGGTGCGGTGCGGCGAGGCCGCCGGCCCCGCGGGTGCGGGGTCGACGGCCGGCGTGTCCACCAGGTCGATGCTCGACATGGTCGTCCTCACTGCGAGTTGGTGGTCGTGGCCGCCTGGCTCCAGAGGATCGAGTTGCTGTCCGGCGCCTGCTTGAGCAAGCCGAAGTTCACCATGTCGGTGATCACGGTCTGCATGACGCCGGTGTCGATCGGCGCGCTGAACTCCTGGATCGAGCGGTTCTTGATGTAGTCGGCCGGCAGCTTCGTGTACTTCGTGTCGACGGCGCGGACGGCTTCGGGGTGAGCGTTGGCGTAGTCGAAGGCCTTACTCATAGCGTCGGTGAACTTCTTCGCCGTCGCCGCGTTCTTCGCCAGCCAGGACTGGCTGGAGAACAACAGCGCCTGCGACAGCCCGGGCAGGGCATTGGTGCCGATGCCGATCGCGGTGAGTCCGGCGGCCTTACCGGCGTCGAGGAAGGTGGCGAACGTGTAGACGGCGTCGACCTTGCCCTGCAGCACGGCGTCGTTGAGCGAGGTCAGCGGCAGCGCCACGAATTTGATCTTCGAAGGGTCGCCGCCGGCCTGCTTCGTCGAATACTCGCAGATGAACTGCAGCGTCCCACCCAGCGCGGACAGGCCGACGGTCTTGCCTTCCAGGTCGGCGTAGGACTTGATCGAGCTGCCCTTCTTGACCAGCAGGCCGTCCGACGGCGCGGTCTTGGTGGTCGCCGCCTGCAGGTTGCTCACGATACGCACGGGCAGCTTCTGCGCGGCGGCCTTGAGGAAGCCGGAGCTGTCGGTCATGGCGAACTGCGCCTCGCCGTTGAGCACCGACGGTGCGTTCTGCGAGGTGTCCTGGGCGCCCGCCTTGATCGTGACGGTGAGCCCCGCCTGCTTGAAGAATCCCTGTTCCTCGGCGATGTAGAGCGGCTCGAAGGTCGAGCCGGTGGAACGCAGGACGGTCACCGCGGTGGTGCCGTCGGCCGCGGTGCTCGCTTTGTCGTTGCCACCGCAGGCGGCGAGGGCGCCGGCCGCCACGATGGCGACGACACCGATAAGAGCGGAGCGGCGCGTCGTGCGCCGCATGAGAGGCTGCAGTTCTGGCGACACGAGTGCTCCTTCAGGCGTCGGGAACGCTGTCACCGTGCTGTGTCCGGCCGCACATTTTCGGCCACCGGTAACGTGGTCGAAACTTACTGTCGACACACGGGGCCAGTCAACCCCCATCCAGCGAATCTTGAGCTCTTCTGTCGACAGACTGCGAGTATTTTGCCGCAAATGGCGGCTGTTCATGCACGTCGCTGGCGCTCGTCGCGTCCCAGAAGACAAGCCATGTCGACACTTCACGGCGCCCACTCCGTGCTCACGTCGCCCATTATGTCCCGATAGGGAATCAATCCTCAGGCGCGGTGACGGGACTGGACACCAGCGAGAAAGCTGGGTCATGCGATACGAACATCGTCGGGGCCGTCGGTTGACGGAAAAATCTGTCGACACTAGCCTCGCGGTCACCCCACCGACGCGAGGAGTACCCGCATGACCACGAAGGCACCCACCCTTCCACTGCAGGCCTGGGCCCACCGCGACGGCAAGATCGACATGAAGGTCCTGACGCCGGCGGACTGGAGCCCGGACGCGCTCGCCGCCCGCGCACAGATCGCCGAGGCCTTCTACCGCTTCGCGATCGCGCACGACGAGGCGCGCGTCGACGTCGTCGTCTCCTGCTTCACCACGGACACCGTCTTCGAGGTCGCCCAGGGCCAGGCCCAGCCGTTCACCAGCTTCAAGGGGCGCGACGAGCTGTTCGAGCGCCTCACCAGGATCATTGCCGAACAGGGCGACCAGCGGCGGCATCTCATGGGCAACGTATTGGTGGAGAAGCTGGACCTGGCCGCCGGCACCGCGTCCGCGCTCGCCTTCAGCGTGGTGACGCGGGCGGCCGACGGCCTCAGCCTGGGCGCCAGCGTCGTCTACACCGCGAACCTGCGACGCGACGAGGACGGCTGCTGGCGCTTCACGTACTTCTTCATCGGGATGGACGGCTACGCCGGGGAGAAGCCCCAGGCCGGCGAGAAGCCCGCGTAAGGATCACGACGACTCGGCGGGCGGGATGTTCTGGTTGCGACGGAACAGGTTGCCAGGGTCGTAACGGCGCTTGAGCTGTCGCAACCGGGCCCAGTTGGCCGGCCCGTACGCCAGCTGGACGACCTCGGCGGGCTCACCGCGGTCGAGGTAGTTCACGTAGACGCCCGCGTCGTAGTGCGGGGACATGGCGGTGTGGAAGTCCCGGACCCAGGCCATCTGGCGTTCGTCGTCGGCCGGGTCCTTCCAGCCGCTGGCGATGATGTGGTTGAAGCGGGCCGACCGGGCGCCGAGCGGGGTGGCGGCGGCCGGCACGTCGTTGAGCGGGCCGTCGACGGCGATCAGCTCGACCAGACCGTCGCGGGTCGGCTGACCGGGTGCCCATTCGGCGTACACCTTGAGGGCATCGTCGGTGAGGTCGCCGAGGTAGCCGGTCTTGCTGTAGTTGCGGTAACCGAAATCGGCGTTGGCGATCCCGTCGTTCATCGACTGCACCTCGCCGTAGGTGAGCTCGCGGGAGATGGACACCGCGGTGTGGCCGAACTCGCGCACCGGCCGGGTGACCTCGGGGCCCGCCGCCACGTCGCCGTGCCACAGATTGGTGATCACGACGAACCGCTCGCCGGCGATGTGCGGCGCGAAGCCGCGATTGTCCGGCGCGTTGACCACGATCGAGCTGGTGGCCAGCTCGGGCGGCTGGCCGCGGCTCCAGTCGCGCCAGAACGCGAGCACCTCGCCGGTCTGGTCGGCGAGCCACCAGTTCATGTCGAGCCACACGTCGCGCACCGGATGCAGCCGGAACTCGAACGACGTGACGACCCCGAAGTTGCCGCCGCCACCGCGGATCGCCCAGAACAGGTCGGGTTCGTGGTCGACGTCCACGGCGTGGATCGTGCCGTCGGCGGTGACGACGTCGGCGGAGATGAGGTTGTCGGCCGTCATGCCGTACTTGCGGGTGAGCTTGCCGTGACCGCCGCCCAGGGCGAGGCCCCCCACGCCGGTGTGCGCGATGGCCCCGCCGGCGCAGGCCAGCCCGTACGCCTGGGTGTTGCGGTCCATGTCCCACCAGGTGGCTCCCCCGCCGGCGCGGACGGTCCGGTGGTACGGGTCGACGTGCACCGAGCGCAGCAGGCTCAGATCGATGACGATGTCGTTGTCCGCCTCGGCGTGCCCGGCGGTGTTGTGGCCGCCACCGCGGACCGACGGATGCCAGCCGCCCGCGCGCGCGAACGACACGATCGCCGCGACGTCCGCGGCGGATCCCGGCCGGGCGATCAGGGCGGGACGGGAGTCGGCGAACCGCGCGTTCCACAGGAACTCGCCGTACCGCTCGGTGGGGCGGCCGGTGTGAAAGCCGGGATCGCCGGGGCGGACCAAGGGCCCACGGAAGTCGGACCGGAGCGCGGCGATGTCCGCGTCGCTGACCACCCGGTCGAACGGTTGAGAAGCTCGCATGGCGATCATCCTCCGCCACCGACGAGTTTCCTGTCGACACCTAGTCGACAAATGCGCCTCACAACGCCTTGAAGTCGCCTATCTGTCGACACTATTGTGGCGGCATGGCCACTCCCGTACCCATCCCGGATCTAGCCACCGATTCGCCGCTCGTCGTGGGCACGCCCGAGGGGGTCGCCTTGCTGGGCTCTCTCTGCCCGGGCTGCGGCGCACCGGCCTTCCCGGCCCGCGCCGTCTGCTACCGCTGCGGCGGCACGCGCGTCGAGCCGGCCCCGGTCGGTACGCACGGCCGGGTGTACGCGAGCACCACCGTGCACGTCTCGAGCACCCGCGAGACGCCGTACCACCTGGCGTACGTGGACCTCGACGGCGGGCCGCGGGTCCTCGGCCGGCTCACCGCGCCGGCCGGGATCGGTGACGACGTCCACGTGACCGGCACCGGCCGGGATTGGAGCTTCACCCGATGAGCGACGTGTACGTGACCGGCGGCGCGATGATCCCGATGGGCCGCTACCCCGCCTCCAGCTACGCCGGGCTGGCCGTGCCGGCCGTCCTGGCGGCGCTCAACGACGCGGGGATCGACCGCCGGCAGATCGACGAAGTGTTCTGCGGGCACACGTTCGGCGGCATGCTCACCGGGCAGCGCATCGTCAAGGAAATGGGCATCGGCGGCATTCCGGTGTCCAATATCGACAACGCCTGCTCCAGTGGGGCGACCGCGCTGCATCAGGCGTACCGGGCGATCCGCACCGGTGAGCGCGACGTCGTGATCGTCATCGGCGTGGAGAAGCTGACCCAGTTCGGCGGCGGCACCCTGCCGCTGATCGAGGACGACCCCGAGGTCGGCGCCGGCATGGTGATGCCGGCCCTGTACGCCATGCGCGCCCAGCGTTACCTGCACGAGCGCGAGGCCACCGTCGCGGATCTCGCAGCGGTGAGCGTCAAGGCGCGCCGGCACGGTTCGCGCAACCCGTACGCCCAGTACCGCAAACAGGTCACCGCCGCGGACGTGCTGGCCGCGAGGCCGATCGCCGACCCGCTCACCCTGCTGATGTGCTGCCCGACCGGCGACGGCGCGGCGGCCCTGGTGCTCATGTCGCGGCGGGCCCGCGAACGCGTCGACCACCCGGCCATGCGGGTGATCGCCTCGGTGCTGCACTCCGGCCGGATGGACCTGGGCGCCCGGGACATGCTGCATCCGCAGATCACGTACGACTCCGCCGCCGACGCCTACGCCGCCGCCGGTGTCGCACCGCAGGACCTGGACGTGGTCGAGCTGCACGACGCGTTCAGCATCGCCGAGCTCGTCTACTACGAGGCGCTCGGGCTGTGCGAGCCGGGCGACTCGGCGAAGCTGCTCGCCTCGGGCGGCACCACGTACGGCGGGCGCACGGTCGTCAACCCGAGTGGTGGCCTGCTGGCCAAGGGTCATCCGGTCGGCGCGAGCGGCGCGGCCCAGGTCGTGGAGATGCTGTGGCAGCTGACCGGGCGGGCCGGCGACCGCCAGGTGGAGGACGCCCGGCTCGGGCTGACCCACGTCACCGGCGGCGGCATCAGCGGTCTCGACCACGGCGCCTGCACCGTGCACCTGTTCGAGAGGGCGTGAGCCGTGCGTCCTCCCTTGGACGGCATCCGCGTCCTCGACCTCACCACGTTCCTGTCCGGGCCCTTCTGCACCCAGATCCTCGCCGACCTGGGCGCCGAGGTGGTCAAGCTCGAACCCCCCGACGGCGACGCCAGCCGGCACATCCCGCCGTACTTCGTCGACGGCGACAGCGCGTACTACCTGGCGCACAACCGCAACAAGCGCAGCATCGCGGTGGACCTGAAGACGGCCGGCGGCCTGCGCGTGGCCCGCGAGCTGATCGCCCGCAGCGACGTGGTGGTGGAGAACTTCCGGCCCGGTGTGGCCGCCCGCCTCGGTCTCGACCCGGTCGCCCTGCGCGCCGGACAGCGCGGGCTGATCTGGGCGTCGATCAGCGGCTTCGGCCAGCACGGCCCGCGGCGCGACCGGCCGGCGTACGACATCGTCGTGCAGGCGTTGTCCGGGGTGATGAGCCTGACCGGTGTGGCGGGCGACCCGGCAATGCGTCTCGGGGTTCCGGCCGGCGACCTGGTCGGCGGAATGTACGCCGCGATGGCGGTGCTGGCCGCGCTGGCCGCCCGCGAGCGTACCGGCGAGGGACGGATCGCGGACATCTCGATGCTCGACGGCCAGCTGTCGCTGCTGTCCTATCAAGCCGTGTACGCCACGGTCGGCGGCATCACCCCGCAGCCGCAGGGCAGCCGGCACGACTCGATCCCGACGTACCGCAGCTTCACCGCCCGCGACGGCCGCGAGTTCGTCGTGGCGGCCAACACCGATCGGATGTGGCGGGAGCTGTGCGCGGTGCTCGAGGTTCCCGAGCTCACCGCCGATCCGCGTTTCGCCGACGGCCGCTCGCGGCTGCGCCATCAGGACGATCTGTCCCCGCTGCTGGAGAAGGCGGTCGGCGCCCGGGACGCGGCCGACTGGGTGGCCGCCCTGGTGCCCAGGTCGGTGCCGGCGGCGCTCATCGAGACGGTGCCTGAGGCGCTGGCCGACGCGCGGGACGCCGGCCGCGACATGGTCGTGCCGGTGACGTCGCCTTCGGGCCGGGTCGTGCAGACCCTCGCCACGCCCATCCGGTACGAGGGTTCGGTGCCCCCGGAGCCGCGGTATCCGCCGCGGCTCGGCCAGGACGCCGCCGAGATCCTGACCGAACTGGGCTACTCCCCCGAGGCCGTGGCCGAGTTGGTAGCCGTGGGAGCCGTGACCACGACCGGCTGAGCCGCCAGGTGCTCGGTCACCCGGACGGCGGCCCGCTCGAGGGCCGCCGTCTCGACGTCGTCGATCGCCGTCGGATAGAGCGTCTCCCCGTCCGGGGTTTGAATCACGACCATCCAGTCCGCCGGTTCGTGGCCGTGCGCCTCGTGGAACCGGGTGGAGAACCGGTAGCCGGCCAGTTCCGCCTCGGCCAGCCGGCGGCGGGTCTCGTCGGCGTTCATCCGGCTACCCGGCGCGACGCGGCCAGCTTGTGCGGACGCCCGTCCTTCATGATCATCGCAAGGTTCGCCGGGTTCTCCAGGATCGCGACGTCCGCGGTCGGATCGCCCTCGACCAGCAGCAGATCGGCCAGGTAGCCGGAGCGCACGAGCCCGAGCTCGTCGCCCATGTCCATGATCTGGCCGCCGTACTGCGTCGCGCAGCGCAACGCCTCGGCCGGGCTGAGCCCGAACCACTCGACGAACAGGCGCAGGTCGCGAGCGTTCCTGCCGATCGGGTTGAGCGCGAAACCGTAGTCGCCGCCGATCACCAGCCGCACGCCGCGCTTGTGCAGCTCGGGCGCGACCCGGGACACGCTCTCGATGGTCTCCGGCGTCTCCATGCCCTCGGTCGGCGGGTGTTCCTTGTCGTTGAGGTGGGCCCAGAGAATGCCCGGCGTGGGCGCCACGAACACCCGGTCCCGCGCCTCGGCGAGGGCGTCGATCGCCTCGTCGTCGGCGAAGGAGACGTGATAGATCGCGCGGACGCCGTGCCGGACGGCCATCTTGACCGCCTCGGCGGAGTGGGCGTGCGCGGTGAGCCAGACCCCGCGCTCGCGGGCGGCTTCCGCAGCCGCGGCCACCTCCTCGTCGGTGAACTGCAGGACGCGCGAGGTGCCGGCCTGAACCGCGCTCTCGCCGGACAGACTCAGCTTGACCACGTCGACATCCAGGTCAGCCATCGCGTGCACGAAACGCGCGATCGACTCCGGGTCGGACTCGCGGTGGTCGACACCAGGGAAGTCGTAGTGCCCCGGCGAGACCATGCCGGCGCTGCCTTCCCAGGAGGCGGCCCGCAGCCGCGGCCCGGGCATCCAGCCCTCCGCGAAGGCCTTGCGGGCGGCGACCTCGGTACGCGGCATCCGATTGCCACCCGAATAGCAGCCGGTGAATCCGTGGTCCAGCATCACGCGCCCGCAGTGGGCGACGAGCAGGGCCTTCTCCTCGTCGCCTTCCAACCGGTCGGACACGTGCTCGACCGTGGATCCGAAGCCGAGGTGGGTGTGACCGTCGATCAGGCCCGGCATCAGCACCGCGCCCGAGCCGTCGATCACCTGGGCGCCGCCACGCCGACCGGCCGGCAGCCGATCGGTGACCTCGGTGATGCGGTTGTCCTCCACCAAGACCTCCGCGGCCACCGGCGGCGTCCCGCTGCCGTCGAACACTCGCGCGTTGATCACCGCGTACGACGTCATGGAACGTCACCTCCACCCTGAACTGTCGACAGAACTATAGTCTCTGCACCGCAGCAACGCGAACGGCGAAGCAGATCCCAGCAACTGTCGGCACTCGCGGCGAGAAGGCCGACGGACCGCGGCGCGCGTGTCGTCAGAAAGAATTGCTTGCCGGGCCGGGGTCCGGCGGCCCTCGAGACGAACGAGGAGCTGAGTACCGGTGCTGGCCGCGACGGTTCGCCAACGCCGGTAGCGCATTCCCGGAACGCTCGGCTGGGCTACCGGCCCGGCGAGGATCTCGAACAACAGCTTGATCGGAGCCGGGCCCAGCCGGCGCCGAACATCTCGCAGCGCCTTCTCCGACGGCTGGCCAGCCGATCAGGCCGACCGGTCATCAGCCGGTGGGGTGGTTCGGCGGGTCAGCGGAAGGCGTCGATGTTGCGTGCGGCCCACTCGGCGAAGGGCCGTGGGGGTCGGCCCAGCACCTCCGTCACGTCGAGGCTAATTCGCTGCTCGCGTCCGGTCGGCGCGCCGAGGATCGTCAGTGTGCCTTCGACCACCGGCGGCGGCATGAACGCCAGCATCTGTCGGCGGGCCTCATCTGGCGATTGCTCGACGAAGCGGATCGGCTCGCCGAGTGCCGCGGCGAGATCCGCAGCCCGTTGGCGTGGCGTGCTCAGCGCCGGACCGGTCAGCTCATACGTGCGACCGTCGTGGCCGCCATGGAGGGTTGTGGCGGCCACCTCGGCGATGTCGTCGGGGTCGACCACCGGCAGGCCGACGTCGCCGAAGGGTGCGGCCACCGTCCGGCCGGACCGAACCGGGTCGGCCCAGGCGAAGGCATTGGAGGCGAAGCCGCCGGGGCGCAGGATCGTCCAGTCGAGGCCCGACCGGCGTACTTGGTCCTCGATGGCGTGCAGCGGGGCGTGCGACGCGGCACCCGGCCGGGTGCCGACGGCTTGTGAGGATTGCAGCACGATCCGCTTCACCTCAGCGGAGGCCGCCACCTCGAGGATCTTGGACCCGTCAAGTTTCGCGCCGGCACCTTCCACCAGGAGAAACATGGCGTCGGCGCCGGCAAGTGCCGGACGCAGGCTCTCCGGGTCCTCGAGGTCTGCGCGGTGGTAGCGAACTCCGCCCGGTACTGCGACCGGGCGTCGTCCCCGCGACACCGCCGTGACCGCGGCACCCCGTGCCGCAAGGATCGACAACAGCGTCCGGCCGACGTTCCCGGTCGCGCCTGTTACGACAAACATGTCTGGTCTCCCTTCATCCGCGTCGCTTGCGCGGTCGAAGGGGACGCTAGTAGCTTCCGTATAGTAGGTTCCTACAGGATAGTAATGGTTTGTGGCGGAGGGCACATGCAACGATCAGCGGACCCCGAGATCGCGTGCCCGGTCACGCCGGTCGTCGATATCGTGTTCAGTCGGTGGACGACCCCGGTCCTGTGGGCTCTTCACGAGCACGGTCGGCAGCGATTCATGGAGCTGGAGCGCCGGCTGACCAACATCACCCCGAAGGTACTCACGCAGCGGCTGCGCCAGCTGGAACGCGACGGGCTCGTCGCCCGCACCTACTACGCCGAAGTGCCGCCTCGGGTCGAGTACGAGATCACTGAGCTGGGTGCCAGCCTCGGTCCGCTCTTCGCCCATCTGGCCACCTGGGCCGACGCCCAGCTTCCGGCGGTGGAGCGGGCACGGCACGCCTACGACAACAGATGACTCTGGCGATCTCGACGTCGGTGCCGGCAAGCCTCGGCCATGTGATCACGCGGGTGCGGCGCCGCGCTTCACCACCGTCGTCCGCAACGCCTGGACCGAACATCCGGATCTGCCGCTGTCATCGCGCGCCAGTTCGGCGGACGGTCACTGTGTGTCTGTCGGTCGACGAAGGTGTTTACGGCGCAACTGTGCAGGTCGCTTGAATTGGTGGTGAACCTGCGGGTTCGGGGCGTGGTGTCCACTGTGGGAAGATCTTGGTGTGGGAGGTCCGGACCACGGACCCCATCATGTCGACCACATCATGCGACAACCAGCCGCCGTGGCGGTCCCTCGAGAGCGCCTCGACCGAGACCGGTTGCAGCGCGGGCTGGGTCGCTGCTTGATGCGACCAGCTTTTTCCAGAACGCGGTCGCGAACAACGTCGGTACCCCACGATGGGTTTCCGAGCTGGCAGAACTCGAGCCAGGCTGGACGCTACGGATCCTGCTGACGAGCCCCGGTGGCTCCGGGCGGGTGTGGTGGTCGGCGATAGCACGGAAGGAGGGGACGCGGCATAGGTCCAGGCTTAGAGCAGGCTGCGGATCGGTGTCCGCTGCAGGCGGGGACGGTCAGTAGCGGAAGTTGCCGACCAGGGCGGTCAGATCGGTGGACATGCGGGCCAGTTCGGTGGTGGCCTGCTCGGTTTGGGTGACGCCTTCACTGGTCAGGCGGGCGGCCTCGGCGACACCGGTGATGTTCTCGGCGATCTCGCCGGTGCCGGTCGCGGCTTCGGTGACGCTGCGGTTCATCTCCGCGGTCGTGGCGGTCTGCTCCTCCACGGCCGAGGCGATGGTCGTCTGGAAGTCGCTGATCCGGGCGATCACCCGGGAGATTTCCTCGATCGCGGTAACCGCACCGCCGGTGTCGGCCTGGATGGCCTCGACCCGCTTGGAGATGTCCTCGGTTGCGCGGGCGGTCTCCTGGGCGAGGTCTTTGACTTCGGAGGCGACGACGGCGAAGCCTTTACCGAGTTCGCCGGCGCGGGCGGCTTCGATGGTGGCGTTCAGGGCGAGCAGGTTGGTCTGTTCGGCGATGGCGGTGATGGTTTTGATGACGTGGCCGATCGCGGCGGACGACTCGCCGAGCTTGTTCATGGTGACCGAGGTGGCCGCGGTGATGGCGACGGCGTCGGAGGCGACCTGGGCGGCTTCGGAGGCGTTCTGGGAGATCTCCCGGATCGCGGCGCCCATTTCTTCGCTGCCTGCTGAGACGGCGGAGACGCTGCGGGAGATCTGCTCGGCGGCCGCGGACACGGTCTGCGCCTGCGCGGTGGTCTCCTCCGCTGACCCGGCGATCTGCCGGGCGGTGCTCGACATCTGTTCCGAGGCGCTGGCCAGGGAGCTCGCGGACCCGTCAATGGTCGACACCGTCTGTCGTAGGCGGTTCAGCGCCTCGTCCAGGGAGCGGCCCATCTGCCCTGGCTCGTCGCGGGAGGTCAGGCCGGTGGTGCGGGTCAGGTCGCCTTCGGCGAGGCCGTCGCAGACATTCTTGACCTTGCTCAACGATCGCACGATCTTGCGGGCGACCCACAGGCCCAGGCCGAGGGCTAGCAGGCAGCCGATGACCAGCAGCACGATGACCGTGGTGCGGCTGGACTGATAATTCGACTTCGCCGCTTTGGCGCTCTTGGCCGCAGCGGCGCCCTCGGCGGCGATCAGAGCGTCGGAGTCAGCGCGAGCCTTGGTCATCAACGGGTCTGCCTCACTGTCGCGGACTTTCTGAAAGCCGGCCATGTCGTTACGGGCCCCAAGGTCCAACAGCTTGTCCTGCACCAGTCGCACATAGGCCTGCCAGTTGGACTCCAGGTCCGCGATCATCGCGGGGTCACCGGCCGTAGCGCTGTCGCGGTATGCGGTCATCGACTCGGCGAACGCCTGTTGATCGGCGGCGAAGTCCTGCTTGTTCTGCGCCTTGGTGGCGGCGTCCTGGGAGATCGCCTCGGCGCCCACATCCGACTGCGCCTGGCTCAGCCCGGCGTCTACCTGCCCGATGGCACTAACAGCGGTCACGTTGCTCGAGTAGATCAGCTCCGCTGACCCGCTAGCGCTGCTCAGCGCCCGCAGAGCGACGACACCCACGATTACCGCTACCACCACCGCGACACAGATCGCCAAAACGATCTTGACGTTGACGCTGAGATCAGCGAACGATCGCCGACCCCTGTCGGGCGCACCGATGCGGGTAACCGCGCTCATGAAGCCTCTTTCCCCTGACGTGTGAGGGGCTTCGCCCCGCTTACGGCCGGGGCGACGTCCCACGGTCAGCCCCCGCCTCCCGCACGATCATCATCGGCACCAATTGCGCCCCGCGAGCCTCAATGGTGAATTCGGGCGGATACGCACGTTGAACCCGATGCCGCGGTGATCTCCCATCGGCACCCGCACAACGCGACGGCTTGCCGCTATCAGGTGTCGCTGGACATCGACTGCTCATTTGCCTGGGCCGACCGGCGGAACTGTCCGGTAGATGGAGGTGCTCGACCGGCTGCGTACTGCCGTGTGATGTCCGGACCGTGACCTGGGAGACCCGCGCGTGAAGGCTCCCGTGCTGACGACATGACGTTGAATCGCACCTGGCTACCAGGGTGGTCGCCGTGGGTTACGGCAGGCCCGACCCGGCGATGACGCTGTCGCCCAGCCAGGATTTGGGCACACTAACGCGCAGTGGCCAGCGCCGCGGCTGAGCCGAACATGCGGATTTTGCCGATGTGAGGGCATCAGCTTACGGTCCACGAACGACGGCGCAGGGGGCGGAAGAAGTCTCGCAGATCATTCACCAGGAGTTCAGGCTCCTCAAGGGCGGGAAAGTGTCCGCCCCTCGGCATGACGGTAAAGCGGCGGAGATCGCGGTAAGCCCGCTTGACGTATTGCTCCGGGTACCGCGCCTTGAACAACGCAACGGCGGCGGGCACCTCGATGCGTTGACCAGGCGCAAGCGGATAGGCGTCCGTGCCCGGCGGGCAGGCCGGATAGTAACGCGAAACCATTTCCGCCTCGCCATTCAAGCCCCACTCCCGATAGAACCGTAACGACGTTCCGATCGTTCCGGTCAGCCAGTACAACGTTACGACGGTGAGCAGGTCGTCGAACGTGAAGCTGTTCCGCAGGTCGCCATCGCAGTCAGTCCAATCCCGCCACTTGTCCAAGATCCAAGCGGCGAGCCCGACCGGCGAGTCGGACAGTCCGTATGCCAGCGTCAAGGGTCTCGTTCGCTGGATGTGGGCGTAGGCACCCCCGGTCTCCCGGTCATCTCTCCGCTGGTCAACGAAGCGCCGCTCCTCCTCATCGAGGTAGCCGGCGGCAGCCGGCTCAGCCGGAAATCCGGTATGTATACCGATCAACCGGTCCGGGTACTCGAGAGCCAGGCGGTTAGTGATGAAGGCACCGATGTCTCCGCCATGCGCCCCGAATCGATCGTATCCGAGGACCTCCATCAGCCTGACCCACAATGCGGTCACTTGCCGGGCGGCGCCATACGGCAACGGGTCCGAGAATCCAAAACCGGGCAATGAAGGGATCACAACGTCGAACGAGTCGGCAGGATCAGCGCCGTATGCCCGCGGGTCTGTCAGAGGTCCTACGATGCCGGCGAATTCGGCGAAAGTGCTAGGCCATCCGTGATTCATCAGCAACGGAAACGAATGCGGTTCACGGCCCGGCGCGACTACCGCGTGTATCCGTAAACCGTCCAGACTGATCTGCAC
The DNA here is from genome assembly GCA_036402935.1 of Actinoplanes sp. Classification (GTDB taxonomy): domain Bacteria; phylum Actinomycetota; class Actinomycetes; order Mycobacteriales; family Micromonosporaceae; genus Actinoplanes. Next base: position 12,985 of record DASWRZ010000426.1, on the reverse strand, counting down.
GTGCGGCAGTTCATTCAATGATCGTTGAACGGCCGGCCAGTCGTACCCACCATGCCAGTACGTCACCAACTGCCGAAGAAAGTCACCACTGAGCCCGTCCTCATTACCGTCCCACGGGGAGCCCGCGGGCCATCGAACATTCCTCAACCGCTTCCGCAGATCGGTGCGGTCGGCAGAAGGCCACTCGATCTCAAACGCCCTGATCACAGCACCCGTGTACCCAGGTCCGAAGCCCGCATACTTACCTGGGCGGGTGGAGGCCTTCCCAACTCGCAGCTGTTGGTTCTGCAGGACTGGCCAGGCGGCGTTAGGACCTCGCCGACGAGGTTGCCCGCAATGCCGATCAGCGCGTCTTATTGCGGCATTCGTCGACGTCCTCGTTCGGCGATCCCAAGTGATCAGATTTCTAGAGGAGTGGGACGGCCGCTTCACCTGCCAGTTCGTCGGGAGCCGGGTCGCCGGCCGTTACGTGCGGACCCAGAGCTGCGGGGTCGAGTCGGCTGGTCGGTCGGGCCATCGACGGCGCCGGGACTGGAGAACGACACCGGAGGCGCCGTAGATCGGGAGGACATTGGTGGCGGCCACTGCGACGCTGCAATCTGTGCTCCTGTGACTGGCACTGCGGGTGAGATGTGGTCTAGCAGGCGCTGCGCCAGAGTGGCGTCGATCTCGAGGTCAGCGCTGATGCGAACATCGGCGGCGGTCGCCAGGTCCACGACGTCGTCGCTGGTGAACGCGTCGGCGCTGAGGGTGCTGAGCCGCCGGGCGAATTCCTGCATGTTGATCATCTGCAGCCACATCCTCGAGTTGCTTTTGACCCAGCGTAACCAACGCTGTGATCGCCTGTTCCTGTCTCCACCGCGGGCAGTCGGTAAGTCGCCTTGCGCGAAGAAATCGAAGACCTACGTCAATCGAAGCACGAGGGTGAAGGCGGGGGCGAGCAGGCTACGCGCGCAGGAGCCCGCCGTTCGGCCGTATAGCGGTTCGTGCTCCCATGGCGCCGACCGCGACCTCGATGTTGTTGGCCGGTGGCTCGCATGTGAGTCGCAGGATTCCGCGGCAGGCGGGCGCTGGCCGCGGAGTTCGCGCTGGAAGGGCTGGTCGGTCAGCGTTTAGCGTGAAAGGCTTCGACGATCGAGGTCGGGATGCGCACTCGATCCGAAACCTCGCAGCCGTGCTTGGCGGCTGGACTGGATTCCCGCCGACTTCGCGGTCCGGTGCTATTTCGCCCCTGCGGCGCCGACCACCAAACGCACGCCGAGCAAGCCGCCATCATCATCATCATAATCGTCAGGGTGAAACTCGAGAGCGTCATCCCGGCATTCGGCGCATCAGTTTTTCTAGTTCTGCGCGTCGATCGGCGACTGATCGGCTGATCCTGCGTAGTGTACTGGCATTATGACTAATCTCGATATTCTGCCAATCCGCCTCTGTAGCATATTCTACACCGATCAGGTTCGTGCTGACCTTGCACGCTATGTCGGTCTTTGCGGTCGCGAGTTCAAGCTTACTTGGCGAGCCGGATCCTTTGTGCCAACGAGGATCTCCTGCGGCCACGATGGGATTGCCGTATATGAACCCCATAGTGGACATGCACCGTGACCAGCTGGCGAAGACCGCTTGCACTCGAGGATCGGACTGTGTTCTCCTAAACGCTTCCTCGGCCATATCGTTGACGGTTCGCGCATTTGTCTGGGCTTTCTGGTTCAGATCGAGCTCACGGCTGGCCTCACCGACGCATCCTCCGACGGGACCCGTTTTGGCTGTGCCGATCAACGCGGCCCGCTCTACAGGAGGCAAATCGTCACGTGACTGGGGTTCATGTGGCCCAGCCGCGGCAGCCGTCAGGTTGTAACCTGCCGTGCGGACTATCGAAAGATCGGTGATTCCGTAGCGACGGGAGGCTATCTCATTCTTGATCGCGACCCGCTCGTCGATCCGGCTGGTTAGGCCAGGCAAGAAGTCGAATCCGAGTCGGTGCATACACTCGCGCTCAAGCTTGAGGTAGAGGTAGTCCTCCTCCGCCTGCTGGCGCGCGCTTAAACGATAGCCATCCAGAGGATAGCGCAGAGAAGCCATGTCAGTCGCGGTTGGCACCGGGATGGGTGCCGGCGGATCTGTGCGATGTCCGCTGCAACCACAGATCACGAACATGGCAACGATCAATATCGCATATCTGAATCGGATCACGCCGGCACCCCGAATTTCAGGTACAGTTATCCATTTCGATTGAGTATTCGTTGTTCCGTAGTCGGGAGGTCAGGTTTCCCGCCCAGCCGGGATGCAGCCAGTTTTCGTCGGCGGAGCTATATCCGATCCAACCCGGGTAGTACCACGCGGTGACGTTGCAGTTCGTGGTGCCATTGCCCATGGAGGCCGCGTTGCCGCCGACTGCTTGATTCACACCGGCAGTCCCCGTACCTGCGCACGTATCGAATATCTCGGAGCTGAGGTCTTCACCATCGTAGACGTTGTTGGATGACCAGCATCCACCTTTGAGGCCAGGGCTGTAATAAAGGCACATCTTCTTGCAGGGCTGCCACCACGAGGACCATTTGTCGATCTTGTCGGCTTGCGCCGGCGCGGCCGACACGGTGACAATCCCGCCGAACGTCAAAAACGCGACCGTGACAACCGCGGCGCGACGGGCAAAGCTTGTGAATCTTCGAGCCATTGCTCCTCCGTTCGATTGTTTGACTTCGAGCATTTTCGACTGCCACCTCCGCGCGCGGACTTACTTCTCGCGTCGACGCCTTCCCGTGGCATACCGATTTCGAGTCGTTAATCTCTTGGCCGACAGCGCGTGGTCAGACGCGGCGTTGGCAGGCGAGGGCGCAGCTAAGGTTTCGGTGACTGTCAGGGCGGCCGTCCAGGCCACGTTTCCAACGTGCGCATGCGCGGTCCTCCTTGGCCGAAGACGCTTGCCCGTCGAGCATGGGCCCCGGTGCTGGATATGTCTGCGTCCCGCGTCCAACATGGAATATCCCGGGAGGGTCCAACATCGTGACCTGCATGGATGCGATATCCCGGGACGCCGTTCTATCCTCACGGAGAGGAGGAGATGTCGTGCGATGGCGGGCGTTACCGGATTCGCTGGATCCGAATCAACAGCGGCTCATCGTCCGGTTGCGCCAACTCAAGGACGAGAGCGGCCTGACCCTGAAGTCGCTACAGGCGAAGACGTCGTTCAGCGGATCTTCCTGGGCACGCTATCTCAACGGCAAGGCGCTGCCACCCGCGGCGGCGGTCCGCGCACTCAGCACGCTGGCTGGTGCGGATCCAACGCCGCTGCTGGGCCTGCGGACAGCCACGAGCGTACGGTCCGATCAGCCGCGGATCCGGGTGACCGCTCTAACCCTTGCCGCCGGTGCCCTCCTGGCGTCCGCTGCCGGCACGATCGCGCTGATCGTCTGGCCGCAGCGCCCCGCTTCGGCGCCGGTCGCCGATGTAGGCCGCTACTCCTGCACCTTCACCCGCCATGGTGATCTCCTGTATGCCGGTAACAGCACCACCTCGTCCCACATGCTCCTGCTCAACAGCACCGGCCCGGACGTTGCTGAAGCACAGTGCCTGCTGCAGCGCCACCGGTTGTCACCCGGTGATGTGGACGGATATCTCGGCCAGAGCAGCGCCACAGCGATCAAACGCCTGCAAGAGATGGATCATGTCCCGGCCGACGGAGTCGTCAGTGACCAGACGTGGGCGCTACTGCGGCACGTCGACTGAGCGAGAAGGAACGCGATGCGACGTACGCACTGGCGAGAGCTGCCCGCCACGCTTCCCCCGGCATGCCGCTCGCTGGTCAGCGAGCTCCGTAAGCTCAAGGACGGCAGCGGGCTCAGCCTGGAGCAACTTGCCAAGGCCACCGCCATCAGCCGCTCATCCTGGGAACGCTATCTCAACGGCAAGCAGTTCCCGCCCCGCCACACCATCCGTGCACTACGGCAGGCCGGGGCCGGGGCCGGGGACCGTGCCTCCACGTCGGAAGGGACCGCCGCCGACCTTGACGCATGCTGGGAAAGGGCCGACGCCGCGTGGAGCGGACGCGAGCAGACCAGTACCACTGAACCTCACCAGCCGATCTCACTGTGGCGGCGGATACTGCTGGCGGCCTCCCGCCAGATTGACAAGCGGCCGAGGACGGTGACCGTCGTGGTCCTTCTCCTCTGCGCCGCGATGCTGGCTCCGGCAGCGGTCATCCGCGTCACCCGCCACACTGCACCGGCCGCCCTGGCCCGGCCACCTATCTGCCATCTGGCAACCTGCGCGGGGCGGAACCCCCGCACCACCGCTTGTGAAGACCCGACGACTCTGGCCACCCACATCGCCGCTGACGGCACCCGGCTGGAGATCCGTCTCAGCCCCAGCTGCGCGGCCGGATGGATCCGCGTCTCCCCGACCCACCCGGGCTTCCGCATCCAGATCGAGGCACCGGGCGCAACAACACAGACCGCAGACGTGATCGCCTGGCCGCCCGACGCGGTGATCACCACGGCGATGATCGCCGCGTCCTATCCAAGCGAGCTGCGCGCGTGCTACTACCCGGCCGTCGGGCAGGCCGGCCGGGAATGCTTCGGCCCATCGACATTGCGATGACCGGCGCCCGGATGATCGACCAAGACGTAGCCGGCCCTTCAGCTGCAAAGCGGTCAGCGTCGCGGCTCCAGCGATCCGGCCAGCCCCTTGCCCGAATATCACCTATCAAAAGCACCACTTCAGAGGAACGGACCTTGAGCACCGCATCATCGATCTACACGCAAAACGCCATCACCTTCAGCGACCGCTTCCCAGCCGCTGAAACCTACTAGCCATCACCGCCAGAAACACCGCTAGCGAGATAGTCCCGCAAGAAGATCAACGACGCGGGCGGGCCAGGCGAGTCGGTCGGTAACCTCCAACAAGATTTGGTGTGTGTCCGTTAAGCGAAAAAAGCTCCGTACGATGGGTAGCGTGAGAGCGTATGCACCGGGTGATCAAGCCCGTGTGTTCCCGGTGGGTGGCGGCCGCTTCACCCTCAGGATCACTCTGCTCAGCGGTCGCGGTGCGTGGCATGGCTAAGAGCCTTGAGGGGTTGGCGGCCGTCGGCGGGCACGCCGAACTGGCTTCGATCGTGGAGTCGTCGCACGACGCGATCGTCGGGATCAGCGCCGACGGCATGATCAGCAGCTGGAACCCGGCTGCCGCGCGCCTCTACGGCTATTCGCGCAGGGACATCGTCGGCCATAGCTGGGAGATGCTGGTCCCGTCTGAGCTGCGGGTGCACGAGGCTGCCATCCTGCGCCGGATCCTGGCCGGCGAAGAGGTGGAGCGCTATCGCACCCAGCGGGTGTGCCAGGACGCCACCTTCGTCACAGTTTCGATGAGGATCTCCCCGATCCTCGATCCGGCCGGGACGGTAATCGGGTCCGCCAGCTCGGCGCGCCGATTCGACGAGCTGCAGGAGGCCCGGGACCGCTTCGAGGTCCGGATGACCCGTCTGCGTGACGAAGCCGTTGACGCCGCTGGCCGCTTCGAGATGCAAGCCGAGGAGGTACGCGATCACGCCGAGCTCGCGCGGGAACGTTTCGAGGTAGGCGTCGACCATGAACGCACGCAATTCAAGGACGCCGAGGATCGCTTGCGGACCCATTTCGCCGTGACCGGCGGCCGTCCTCCGTCGTCCCGAGTCGATAGCGAACTGCAGGGCGCGCATGACCGCTTCGAGGCGCGAGTAGCCGAACAACGCGCCGAAGCCCGCGACGTGGCAGCCCGCTTCGAAACACATGTCGACGAGTCACACGAGCAAGCCCGGCATGCCCAGCAACGGTTCGAAGGGCTGGTCCAGGAGGAACGCACGCAGGCCGAGGAAGCCGCCAACCGATTCCAGGCAAGGCTAGACGGCGAGGAGGACAAGAGCCGAGACGAGAAGGAATACCTCGAGGCTCAGCTGCACCAAAGCCAACGCCTGGAGGTACTCGGCCAGCTTGCCGGCGGAGTCGCCCACGACTTCAACAACCTCCTCGCGGTGATCCTCAACTACGCCGCCTTCGTCGCCGAGGAACTCGCCGCCACCCGACAATCCGATGCTCTGGCGGAGGCAGGACGCGACGTCGTGCAGATCCAGCGGGCCGCCGAACGGGCCAGCGCCCTGACCCACCAACTGCTCGCCTTCGCCCGCCGCGAGGTGATCCAGCCACGCGTCATCGACCTGAACGACATCGTCACCGACATCACGCGCCTACTCGACCGGACCATCGGCGCGGACGTCGTGCTGCACACCGACCTGGAACCCGAACTGGGCCCGATCCTGGCCGACACCAGCCAGATCGAGCAGATCCTGGTCAACCTGGCGGTCAACGCACGCGACGCCATGGTGGGCGGCGGCACGCTCAGCATCGATACCGCCAACATCCGCGTCGATCCCGACGTCGTCACCGACGGATCGCCGCTACCCGAGGGCCGCTATGTGCGGCTGCGAGTCGGTGACACCGGGACCGGGATACCCGCGGACATCATCGAACACGTTTTCGAACCGTTCTACACCACCAAACCCGACGGCACCGGAACCGGTCTGGGCCTGGCCACGGTGTACGGCATCGTGGCGCAGGCCGACGGCACGATCACTATTACCTCGCAGCCGGGCGTAGGAACGACGTTCACAATCATGCTGCCGGTCACCGATCAAGTTGCCGCCCCTGCCGAGCAGACCCCGCATTACGGCCACACCGCCACCGGGCAGACCGTCCTCATCGTGGAGGATGAGCAAGCGCTGCGCGACGTCCTCGAACGGATCTTCACCCGCCACGGCTACCACGTACTCGCCGCCGCCGACGGCCAGCAAGCACTCGCTCTGGCCGCCAGCTACGACACAGACATCCATTTGCTCGTCACCGACGTCGTGATGCCCAAAATGCTCGGCACGGAGGTCGCTGACTCCATCCGTCACGTCAAATCCGACATGAAGGTTCTCTACATCTCCGGCTACGCCCGACCCGTCCTTGCTTCAAAAGGCAAACTCGACCGCGACGCACACCTCATCGAGAAACCGTTCACCGCCTCGGCGATTATCCAGAAAGCCGCACAACTACTGCGCTGAGTCAGGCTTGGAATGTGCCCACGTCCCGGCCGGGCGACAACGTCATCGAGCGGGATGTTCCCTGGCGGCTCCACCCGGGTCAGCAGGTTGAGAAGCCAGCCGGCGATGAGATCTCTCGCCAAGATGTCAGCGCTGATCCCTTACCGACGTGTCACCGAATTTCCCACGTGCTGTCAGTGATCGGGCGAGCCAGCCGGTGGGGGCCGGCTACCGGGCATGTTCAAAACTAGCGCCGGTTGCGACCATCTCTGCGCGACCGGCGGCGCACACTGCGGACTCGCTGTGGTGTCGGTGGGGTACGTGGCTCTGCGCTGCAACTCGTACGCCGACAGTCTGGTTCCGTGGGTGTCCAGGGGATATCTCAGGGCTCTCTGCGGTGGTGTATTTTCCCAGGTCAGGCCTATCGTGCACGGATGAAGGATCATGGCGGGACGTGGGCGGCGGCGCGCGAGTACGACCGGCTGCGACGCGAGGTGCTGTCCGAGGTCCGGCGCACGAGCCGCGGTAACGACGTGCGCCAAGTGGCGCAGCAACTCGGCCGCGGGTTCGCGGCGGCCGGGATCCCACAGCCGTCGGAGACGGTGCAGACGTTCGCCGTCGGGATCGCGTCGGGCCGGTGGCCGGGTTTACCGTTCGTCGGTCAACTGCTGCATTTCGCGGTGCACCGACGGCTCCCGCCCGGCCAGCGCCGCGAGCCCCGGCATCTGTCGGGCGGCCGATGGGTTCCGGTGACGGTCGCGGACACGGTGATGGCCCGGGCGGCGTTGTCGCGCTCGCTGCGGATCCAACATTGGGTCACCGATCACTGGGCCGGCTCCGGGCCGCCGCCGTTCACTCTGGTGGCGGTCCGCCTGATCCCCATGGCGGGCCCGGACGGCGGCAACGAGCAGGTTGCCGCGCTGCTGGGCGACTCGTTCGCCGGCACCCTGCCCGCCGATCTCGGTCCGGACCTGCTTACCGCCATCGCCGAGGCCGAGGCTGTCGACGAGCGTCTCATGGCCGACGCGAGGGTCGGGAAGGTTCCGGACGGTTACACGCTCGACGTCGCAGTCCCAGACGTAGCGGGCGAGTAGCCACCGATCCGCTGACGGGCTGACACTCCAGAAACCCTTGCTGGACTTGTGGGCCGGAAACCCCGGCGAGAACACCGGGCCCGAAAGGTGCTGTCACGCCGCTCGCCGTTCGGCCGCGGGCGCCGTGCGCGCAGCGCGCACGGCGCCCGTCCCGGCGCGGTTTCTGCTGCTGCTTGCACCGGATGCGTCGGACCGCGTATGAACGCATGCCGGACGCAGCGCCTAGGACTGATCCGCGGTCACCGAGGGGCGTCGGCGACCGCGGAGGAACTCGATGCCGATCGGGATCACCGAGACCACGACGATGCCGATCAGGATCCACTCGATGTTCGACCTCACGAAGGCGACCTGGCCGAGGAAGTAGCCCAGGATCGTGACGCCGCAGGCCCACAGCGTGCCGCCGACCACGTTGTAGGCGACGAATCGGCGGTAGTGCATGCCGCCGGCGCCGGCGACGATCGGGGTGAAGGTGCGCACGATCGGCACGAAGCGGGCCAGCACGATCGAGCGGGCGCCGTACTTGTCGAAGAACGCCGTCGCCCGCTGGAGGTTCTCCTGTTTGAAGAAGCGGGAGTCGGGCCGGCGGAACAGCGCCGGGCCGAAACGGCGTCCGAACAGGTAGCCGAACTGGTCGCCGAGGACGGCGGCGATCGCGATCAGCAGGCACATCAGCCACAGCGGCTGGTGCAGGTACTGACCGTTGGCGATCAGCAGGCCGGTGGTGAACAGCAGCGAGTCGCCGGGCAGGAAGAACCCGATCAGCAGACCGGACTCGGCGAAAACCAGCACGAGGATGCCGATCAGGCCGAACGTGGAGATCAGCCACTGCGGGTCGAGGAACGTCGACATTCGCATCCTTCGGCTCGGGGTGGGGCTACGGAGGAACATGACCGCGGCCCGGGGTGGGGCTACGGAGGAACATGACCGCGGCTCGGAGTGGGGCTACGGAGCAACATGACCGCCGGGCGGCCCGGCAAACCTACAAAACGTAGGAACTAAAGCCTGAGGATTTGGTGAAGGAACTCGTCAGGCGATGTCGCGGCGGCGCAGGATCGAGGTACCCACCAGGCCGGCGACGATGCCGTAGGCGATCAGGACGGCGGCGCCGACCCACTCGGCCGGGCTCTGGTCGAACGTCTTGGTGGGCGAGATCATCACGGCCGAGGCGACCTCGGGCACGATCACCTGCAGGGTGAGCACCCAGTCCTTGTTGATCCAGTAGGTGTGGACCAGGTCGAAGACGCTGGAAGCGGCCGACGCACCGACCAGGTAGAGCACGGTCGCCGCCACGGTGGCGCCGAGCTGGCTGCGGACCAGAGCACCGAAACCGACCCCGAAAACGGCCCAGATCGCGTACGCGGCGAGATTGAGCAGGATCGCCCGCAGCACACCCCAGTGGCCGAGCTCGGTGCCGTAGCCGAGGTGGTGCAGGAAGATCGCACCGGCGACCACGCTGAGTACGGTCGAGACGAGCCAGGACGCGGCGGCCACGATGATCGCGGTGCCGAGTTTGCCGGCCACCACCCGGGTCCGCCGCGGGGTCTGCAGGAACGTGGTGGTCGCGGTCTGGTGGTGGTACTCCCCGGTGATCAGCACGATGCCGAGCAGGCAGGCCAGCAGCACCCCGATCAGCTGCCCGGAGGTGTACAGCGTGGTGGCCTGGGTGATCGCGGAGTGGCCGAGCTGCCACTCGCTCTGCAGGCGGGCCAGGAACTCGGCCGAGACCCGGCCGCCGTGCCCGTGCCCGTGCGTCTCCAGCGCCACGAACTGGTCGAACGGCTTGAGCAGCGAGTTCGCGCTGACCGCGTTGATGACGAACATGACCACCGTGCTGATCACCGTGGCGACGGCGAACAACCAGCCCATGCTGGTGGTACGCAGCTTGAACAGCTCGGCGTGGATCAAGCGGGTCGACTGGCTCATCGGATGGTGGCCTTCTCGCTGGTGAGGGTCAGGAACACGTCTTCGAGGTCGGGCTGGTCGGTGCTCAGGTGATGCACGGCCACACCGGCGGCCAGCGCCGTGTCGCCGACCACGGCCGCGCTCGTACGGGAAACCAGGAGCGTGCCGGGACCGCCCGGTTGGACCACCGCACCGATCGCGCGCAGCGCGGCGGCAAGCGTCTCCGGATCGGGCGTGCCCACCTGGATCTGGGTGTCGCCGGCCATCGAGGCCAGCACCTCGGCGACCGCGCCCTGGCGGACCAGCCGGCCCGCCGCGACGATCACCACGTCCTCGGCCAGGGCCTGCATCTCCGACAGCAGATGGCTGGAGACCAGCACGGTGCGGCCCTCGGCGGCGAGGCCCTGCAGGAATTCGCGCATCCAGCGGATGCCTTCCGGGTCGAGGCCGTTGGCCGGCTCGTCCAGGATCAGCACGCGCGGGTCGCCGAGCATGGCGGAGGCGATGCCGAGCCGCTGCTTCATGCCCAGCGAGTAGCCCTTGAACTTGCGGTCGGCGGCCGGCATCAGGCCGACCGTCTCCAGGACCTCCTCGGCCCGGCTCAGCGGCAGCCCGGCGGTGATGCAGCAGGCCCGCAGATGGTTGCGGCCGGTGCGGCCCTTGTGCGCCGACGACGCCTCCAGGACCGCGCCGACGACCCGGTCCGGCTGCTCCAGGTCGACGTAACGCCGGCCACCGACGGTTGCCGTGCCCGCGGTCGGCATGACCAGGTTGAGCAGCATCCGCAGGGTCGTGGTCTTGCCGGCGCCGTTCGGGCCCAGAAAGCCGGTCACCCGGCCCGGCTCGACGGTGAACGACAGGTCGTTCACCGCGATCAGGCCCGGGTACTGCTTGGTCAGGCCGGACACGACGATACGTCCGTCGTCCATGGTCTTCCTCCGGTGATGGGGTCGGCTGGACAGCTGCACCCATCACGATCGGCGGCGAACTTAAAAGAACCTGGCGTTTCCGACTAAGAAGACCGTAAGAGGACCGGCCCGAAAGCCGCGAGGCGGTGCTCGGTACCGCCTCGCCGATCGGTCATCTCCTCGAAATCAACCTGAAGGCTTCGTCGACGCGTCGGGCAACGGAAGGCGGATTCGCATCGCGGCGCCGCCGTCGAGATCGTCGACGGTGAGGGTGCCGCCGTGCGCGGACACGATGTCCCGGGCGATGGCGAGGCCGAGGCCGCTGCCACCGTCCGCGCGGGAGCGGCTGTCGTCGAGCCGGACGAACCGGCCGAAAATCCGTTCCCGGTCGCTCGCCGGGATCGGTGGCCCGTCGTTGCCGATCACGATTTCGGCCGCGTCGCCGCTGGTACCGATGCTGATCGTGACGTTGTGCGCGGCGTGCCGGGCCGAGTTGTCGACCAGGTTGCGCACGGCCCGCAGCAACGCGTCGGCGTCGCCGGTGACCCGCACCGGCTCGAAACTCGCTCGTACGGCCAGCTCGGGATGCTCGATGCCGAGGCGTTCCCGCTCGGTATAGACGATGTCGTCGAGGTCTACGTCCTGCCGGCGACGCCGCAGCCCGCTGTCGTCGAAGCGGGCGAGCAGCAGAAGGTCCTCGACCAGGCGACCCATGCGGGCACTCTCGGAACGGATCCGTCCGACCGACCGCGCCGCCGCCTCGGGCAGGCCGGCGTCGTTCAGCAGGTCGGCGTTGGCCTGCACGGTCGCCAGCGGGCTGCGCAGTTCGTGGCTGGCGTCGCCGACGAAGCGCCGCTGGGCGGCCGACGCGGCCTCGATCCGGTCGAGCATCGTGTTCATCGTCGACGCCAGCGCGGCGATCTCGTCGTCGGACTCCGGCACGGGCAGCCGTTCGTGCAGGTTGCGCGAGGTGATCAGGGCCGCCTGCTCGCGCATTGCCTCGACCGGTCGCAGCGTACGCCCGACGAACAGGAACGTCGCCCCGCCGACCACCACACCGAGCAGCGGCAGGCCGAGCAGCAGCGCCACCACAATCGCCCCGGTGGCGTCGTCGACGGCGTCCAGCGACTCCCCGACCAGCACCGTCCGGTTCCCGTCCGGCGTACTCACGCCCAGCGCGACGATCCGGAACGGCTCGTCGTGGTCGCCCGGCAGCTTGTGCTGATCGCGCAGACGCTCCCCGTCCGCGGGCCGCAACGGCGACATCGGCGGTTGCCCGGCGAGGGCGTCGGAGGCCGCGACCACCGCGCCCGAGGCGTCCAGCACCTGCACGACGGTGCGGTCGCGGGCCGAAGGCCGCACCAGGGCGGCCATGTCGGCACCGCCGCCCTTGAGCGAGGCCGCGACCTGGCCGGCCCGATCGTCGGCGGCGGTATTGACGTTGTCGAGCAGGATGCCCCGGGCGGTCACCAGCAGCACCCCGCCGGCCAGCAACGAGGTCACCGCGACGACCACGGCGGCGGCCACCGCGGATCTCAGGCGCACACCCATGCGGCGCCGTAACCAGACCAGCATGGCCGCCACCGTAGCGGCGCCGGCGGCCGGACCGCCGGGAACGACGACCGACACCTTCAGTGTTTCCTCAGCCTGCCGTCACCAGCCTCTGCGGTCATGCAGACCTCTTCCCGTACGACCCGGTCGGCGGCGTGGCTGTCGACCCGCGGCGAGAAGGCCGCCGCGCTGGAACGCCTCGGTCGGTCCACGTGGCCGCGCAGCGAGCGGGAACTCGAGGCGGCTCCGGCGACCGCGTCCAGCTTGAGATCGGTGCCGGGATTCGGCGTACTCACCGCCGCCGCCGCCGAGGCGACCGACCTGATCCGATCGCTGATCCCGGCCGGGATCGGCGCCGAGGTGCCGGCATGAACCCGGCCCGCTCCGCCATCGCCTCCCTCACCCAGCCGGTCCCGGCCCTCGCGGCGATCGGCCCCCTGCGAAGGCGCCTGCTGCCGCGTCTCGCCGGGCTCGGC
>DASWRZ010000425.1:0-7445 GCA_036402935.1 Actinoplanes sp. | reverse complement strand
GATCGGCGAGATCGGCGGCGACGCCGAGGAGCGGGCGGCCGAGTTCATCAAGGACAACGTCACCAAGCCGGTGGTCGGCTACATCGCCGGATTCACCGCGCCTCCCGGCAAGACCATGGGTCACGCCGGCGCGATCATCTCGGGTTCGGCCGGCACCGCCGACGCCAAGAAGGCGGCCCTCGAGGCCGTCGGCGTCAAGGTCGGCAAGACCCCGAGCGAGACCGCGCAGCTCATGCGCGAGGTCATGAGCTGATTTTGGTACCGGACCGGCCGACGCGCCGTCATCGGAGTCTGATCGGCCCCGATGGCGGCGCGTTGCCGTATCCGGATCGCCCGAACGCCTCCGGCGTGCCAAAGTAGTCGCGATGCCGAGCCCAAACGAGCGATCCGACGACCCGGACGACGCGTTCGCGATCGTCGAGGCGGCGCAGGTTGCCGCCCGCGAGACCGTGCCGCTCGACCGGGCGGGGTCCGATGGCGACCGGCCGCGGCCGGGCGGCGACCGGGCGCGGTCTGATGGCGACCGGCCGCGGTCTGACGGCGACCGGACGCGGTCTGATGGCGACCGGCCGACCGAGCCGGTGACGGTTCGGCCCGGCGCGGCCGACGAGCCGACCGGCGCCTTCCCGGCCGACGAGCTCATCGGTGCCTCCCCGGCCGCAAAGTCGTCGGACGCCGGCGAAAGACCCACGGTGCTGGTCGACGAACGGACGCTCGGCAACCGCGACACGGTCAAGGTGCCGGAGCAGCGCCGTCCGCCGGAACGCCGGCGCCGGGCTCCGCTGCCGCTCGCGGCCGCGTTCGCCACGATCTGGGCCGCCCTGCTGTCCTATCTGCCGGTCGCCGCGGTGATCGGCCTGGCCCGCACGATCGAGGGCCAGGGCGGGCTGGGCGGTGCCGCGCACGCCGGGCTGGCCGGCTGGCTGCTCGGCCACGGGGTGCCGATCGGCACCTCGATCGGGGCGCTCGGGCTGGCCCCGCTTCTGCTCACCACCCTGATCGGGTGGCGGCTCAACCGGGCCGGACTGCACGTCATCCGGGCCATCGGCGCCCGGCACTCCGGCAAGATCGGCGACGCGCTGCTGGTCGGGTTCGCGATCGGCCTGTGCTATTCGCTGCTCGGCTCGCTGGCCGGGCTCGCGGTCGACGCCCCGCACACCGAGGTCTCGTCCGGCCATGCGGCGATCAACTTCTTCCTCCTCGGCACGGCCGGGGCCCTGTTCGGCGCGCTGCGCGGCACCGACGCGCTCAGCGTGCTCGCCCGGCGGGCGCCGCAGCTGCTGCGGCACGGCATCCGCACCGGCATGGTGGCCGCGCTCCTGCTGCTGGCGGCGGGCGCCGCGGTGGCCGGCCTGTCGGTCGCGGTCGGCGGCGGACCGGCGGCCGACATGATCTCGGAGTTCCGCACCGGGGTGGCCGGGCAGGCCGGCATCACCCTGGTCAGCCTCGCCTACGGGGCCAACGCCGTGGTCTGGTCGGCGGCCTATCTGCTCGGGCCGGGCTTCGCGCTCGGCACCGGCTCGGCGGTGCGGCTCACCGAGGTCACGGCCGGCCCGCTGCCGACCCTGCCGCTGCTCTCGGGCCTGCCCAACGGCCCGATGGGCGCGGCCGGCATCGCCCTGCTGGCGATCCCGGTCGTGGTCGGCCTCACCGCCGGCTGGCTGATGGTCCTGCGGGTGCTCAGCGACCGCAAGGACGGGCCCAAACCGGCCGACCTGCCGTGGCGGTTGGTGCTGGGCGGCGGGCTGCTGGCCGGCCCGGTGGCCGGCCTGCTGATCGGGCTGATGTGCGTCTTCTCGAGTGGCTCGCTGGGTGACGGGCGGATGGCGGTGGTCGGCCCCGACCCGTGGCAGGTCGGGTTGGTGGCCACGGCCGTGGTCGCGGTCTCGGCGACGATCGGCGCCGCCGCCTGCCGCATCTTCGGGCCCAGTCCGAAGAGTTGAGCCGTCAGCGCCGAGAGCTGAGCCGTCAGCGCTGGGCGGCCCGAAGAACTCCGGGCCCGGATGCCGGGCCCGGAGAAGAGCCGGTCAGGAGAAGTTCGTGGACCAGAACTGCCAGTGGCCGGTCGCGAGCAGGATGATCCAGCCGATGAGGGCCAGGCCGGCGGCGACAGCACCGCAGATCAGGCCGGCCATCGCCTGGCTCCGGTTCGTCGCCAGGCCCTGGTTGGCCTTCTGCAGACCCAGCCAGCTGACGATGGCCCCGGCGATGCCGAGCGGGATGCCGATCCCGCAGCAGCAGCCCAGCGGGATCGCCGCGATGCCCAGGATCATGCCGACCAGGCCCTGGGTGTTCTGCGGCGCCGCAGGACCACCGGGGTAGCCGCCCGGCGGCGGCCCGTAGTACGGGGGAGGCGTGGGCGGAGTGGACACAGGTACCTCATTTCCTCGTGTGACCCGTCGGCGGAGCGGCCCGACGGCGGGAGATAGGGTTCTCGGGTGACCGATCCCGCCCCCGCCCGCCTGGTCGTCCTCATCTCGGGATCGGGCAGCAATCTACAGGCTCTCATCAAGGCCGCCGGCGATTCTGCTTATGGCGCCCGAGTGGTGGCGGTCGGGGCCGACCGGGACGGCATCGCCGGTCTCGAGCACGCGGCCGCGGCCGGCATCCCCACTTTCGTGGATTCGGTCAAGGACTACGCGACCCGCGCGGAGTGGGATCAGGCGCTCACCGCGCACGTCGAGGCCTACGCGCCTGACCTGGTCGTCTCGGCCGGCTTCCGCAAGCTGGTCGGTGCACACTTCCTGGCCGCGTTCGGCGACCGCTACATCAACACCCACAACGCGCTGCTGCCGGCCTTTCCCGGCATCCACGGCCCGAGCGACGCCCTCGCCTACGGCGTCAAGATCGCCGGCGCGACCCTCTTCTTCGTCGACGCCGGTGTCGATACCGGCCCGATCATCGCCCAGGTCAGCGTCCCCGTGCTCGACGACGACACGGAAGAGACGCTGACCGAGCGGATCAAGGTGGCCGAGCGCGCCCAGCTGGTCGAGCACGTCGGCCGCCTGGTGCGCGAGGGCTGGACCATCGAAAACAGGAAGGTACGGATTCCATGAGCTCCCCCGACGAGGGCCGGCGCCCGATCAAGCGGGCGCTGCTGAGCGTTTACGACAAGACCGGCCTCGTCGAGCTGGCCCGGGCGCTCGCCGGCGCCGGCGTCGAGATCGTCTCCACCGGCTCGACCGCCGCCACGATCGAGGCGGCCGGCGTGCCGGTCACCCGGGTCGAGCAGCTCACCGGCTTCCCCGAGACGCTCGACGGCCGGGTCAAGACGCTGCACCCGCGGGTGCACGCCGGCCTGCTCGCCGACCTGCGGCTCGACACCCACGCCGAGCAGCTGCGCGAGCTCGAGATCGAGCCGTTCGACCTGCTGGTGAGCAACCTCTACCCGTTCAGTCAGACGGTGGCGAGCGGCGCGACGGTCGACGAGTGTGTCGAGCAGATCGACATCGGTGGGCCGGCCATGGTCCGGGCAGCGGCCAAGAATCACGCGTCGGTTGCGGTTGTGACGGCCGTCGAGGCGTACGAAATCGTGCTGGAGGCCGTCAAGGCCGGCGGTTTCACGCTGGCGCAACGCAAGCTCCTGGCCGCCCGGGCCTTCGCCGACATCGCGGAATACGACATCGCGGTCGCCAACTGGACCACGACCACCCTGGTCGGTGAGCAGGAGTGGCCCGAGTTCGCGGGCATCGCGCTGCGGCGGGAAAACACCCTGCGCTACGGGGAAAACCCGCACCAGCAGGCCGCGCTCTACCTCGATCCCAACGCGCCCGCCGGGCTCGCGCAGGCCGAGCAGCTGCACGGCAAGGAGATGTCCTACAACAACTACGTCGACGCCGATGCGGCGTGGCGCAGCGCCAACGACTTCACCGAGCCGTGCGTGGCGATCATCAAGCACGCCAACCCGTGCGGCATCGCGATCGGCGCCGATGTGGCCGAGGCGCACCGCAAGGCGCACGCCTGCGATCCGGTCTCCGCGTTCGGCGGGGTCATCGCCGTCAACCGGGAAGTGACCGCTGACCTGGCGCGACAGTTGGCCGATATCTTCACCGAAGTGATCGTGGCGCCCTCCTATGACGAAGAGGCGCTCGAGCTGCTGCGCGAGAAGAAAAACCTGCGGGTGCTGACCGCCCCGGCGTGGAACCCGGCCCCGGCCGAGTTCAAGCAGGTCGGCGGCGGCGTGCTGGTGCAGATGGCCGACCGCGTCGACGCGCCGGGTGACGACCCGGGCGGGTGGACGCTGGCCACCGGCGAGCCGGCCTCGCCCGAGGTCCTGAGCGACCTCGCGTTCGCCTGGCGGGCGATCCGCAGCGTGAAGAGCAACGCGATTCTGCTCGCCCACGACGGCGCCACGGTCGGCGTCGGCATGGGCCAGGTCAACCGGGTCGACTCGGCCAAGCTGGCGGTCGACCGGGCCGGTGCCTCACGCGCGCCGGGAAGTGTGGCCGCTTCCGACGCTTTCTTCCCGTTCCCGGACGGGCTCGAGGTGCTGATCGCGGCCGGCGTCAAGGCGGTCGTGCAGCCGGGCGGCTCGATCCGCGACAACGCGGTGATCGATGTGGCGGCCGCGGCCGGCATCACGGTTTATCTGACCGGAACTCGGCACTTCTACCACTAGATGTCCGACTTGGTGCAAAACGCCACCTTCTCCGGCGACGACTGGGCGCTGGAGGAGGTGGCGCACGTCCGTTACGAGGACTGCGCCTTCCACGACGTCGACTGGTCGGAGGCACGGCTCACCGGCTGCGTGTTCAGCCACTGCACGTTCGGTGGGGTGCGGTTCAACGCGGCTTCTCTGCACAGCACCGCGATCCTGCACTCGACCTTCCGCCGGTGCTCGTTCTTCGACACCACGCTGACCGACTGCAAACTCACCGGCACCCAGTTCCTCGACTGCGGGCTGCGGCCGCTCACCGTGCAGGGCGGTGACTGGGCCTATGTAGCGCTGCGGGGTCAGAACCTGACCGGCGCGCGGTTGAAAGGGCTCCGTCTGCGCGAGGCTGACCTGACCGGCGCCGACCTCAGCCGGGCCGACCTCCGCGACGCCGACCTGGCCTACGCCCGGCTCAAGGAGGCCCGCCTCGACGGCACCGACCTGCGCGGCGCTGACCTCGACGGCATCGCACTGCGCGAGGTCGACCTGCGCGGCGCCCGCATCGACCTGGCTCAGGCCGGCTTCTTTGCCGCCGCCCACGGCGCGATAGTGTCCGAATAGTGAGGGTCCCATCAGTGGGCCGTCCCACCCCGGGCAGACCGGCCGGTAACCCCGGGTTTACCGCTTGATACGGTCCGAAAAACGGAAGTGGGAGAGCTAATGGGCAAGAAGGTAACCGTCGTCGGTGCCGGTTTCTACGGTTCGACGACCGCGCAGCGCCTGGCCGAGTACGACATCTTCGAGACCGTCGTGCTCACCGACATCATCGACGGCAAGCCGGCCGGCCTCGCCCTCGACCTCAACCAGTCCCGGCCGATCGAGGGCTTCGAGACCAAGGTCGTCGGCGTCACCACCGGTCCCAACGGTGAGGGCTACGAGGCCATCGAGGGCTCCGACGTCGTCGTGGTCACCGCCGGCCTGGCCCGCAAGCCGGGCATGAGCCGCATGGACCTGCTCGAGGTCAACGCCAAGATCGTGCGCCAGGTGGCGGAGAACATCGCGAAGTACGCCCCCAACGCCGTCGTCATCGTCGTCTCCAACCCGGTCGACGAGATGACCGCGCTCGCCCAGCTCGCCACCCAGTTCCCCAAGAACCGGGTGTTCGGCCAGGCCGGCGTGCTCGACACGGCCCGCTTCACCAACTCGATCGCCGAGACCCTCGCGGTGCCGGTGAAGAGCGTCAAGGCGCTCACCCTGGGCTCGCACGGCGACACCATGGTCCCGGTCCCGTCCCGGTGCACCGTCGACGGCAAGCCGCTGTCCGACCTGCTCCCGGCCGACAAGATCGAGGAGCTGGTCGTCCGCACCCGCAACGGCGGCGCCGAGGTGGTCGCCCTCCTCAAGACCGGCTCGGCCTACTACGCCCCGTCGGCCGCCGCGGCCCGCATGGCCAAGGCCGTGGTCGAGGACGCCGGCACGGTCATGCCGGTCTGCGCCTGGGTCGACGGCGAATACGGCATCTCCGGCGTCTACCTGGGCGTCGAGGCCGAGATCGGCGCGCCGGGCATCAAGCGCGTCGTCGAGGACAAGCTCACCGACACCGAGATCGCCGGCCTCAAGGAGGCCGCCGAGGCCGTCCGCGCCAAGCAGGCGGACGTCGCCGACCTCTGAGTTCTCATGAGGGTGCCGGGCCGTTTCGGTCCGGCACTTTTTGTACGCCGGGGGCCGGCCGTCCTCCCGCTCGTTCGAACAAACTTCCGGCGCCACCGCTGGGTCAGCGTTGATGGCCGCGTCAACGCCCGTTCCGTCGGAGCGTGGCGTCGTCGACTAGCGGAAAGCCGTGCCCAGGTGCGAGACGGCCAGGACCGAACCTCGGGCGCGCACGTCGTCGAGGATCGCTCGACGGGTCTCGCCGGCCACCGCCGCGTCCATGTCGCTGGCGTAGGCCAGATCGGGATCGACCAGCTGAACCGCGTGCACGAGCAGATCACCGGTGATCAGCAGGCTTTCCGAACCCTGGTAGGCCCACACGGACTGATGGCCGGGGGTGTGGCCCGGAGTCGGGACGACGCGTAAGCCCGGCGCCAGGACCAGGCCGCCCTCGACCTCCTGCAGGCGGCCGGCGGCCCGGAGAGGCTCGATCAGGCGGTCGTACTGGCCGGCTTGGGCGCGGTTGGCCGTGTACAGGTCGACGTCGGCCTTCGGCGCGATGACGCGGGCCTCGGTGAACGGGGAGTCGGCCGGGACCGCCCAGCCCACGTGGTCGCCGTGCAGGTGGGTGAGGACGATCGCGGTCACGTCGGAGGCCTCGATGCCGGCCGCCGCCAGCTCGGCGGGCAGCCGGCCGGGCACCGGCGCATAGCTTGCGGCGAGCGATCCCTCCGGCCCGATCCCGGCGTCGACCAGCGTGACCGGCCCGTCGCCCGACCGGATGGCGTAGCCGCGGAACGACAGCCACCACTCGACCTCCGAGGGGTCGAGGGCCTCGGCCGCCGCCCATTGAGCAGGAGTCGCGTCGGGAAAAGCGGCCGCCCGGGTCATGAACGCCGGACCGGCCGCGTCCAGCAGTGCTGTCACCGTGAACGGCCCCACCTGCCGAGTAATCTCCATCGTCCCATTCTTGCGGTCGGTGGACCGGAGAAGAACACCCGGGCGGTGATCTACCTACCCTCTGCAGTACGCTCGTACTGCTAAAGAGTGTTTCGGAGAGGAGCGCCGGCCGATGGCGAAAATCAAGGTCAAGAACCCGGTCGTGGAGCTCGACGGCGACGAGATGACCCGGATCATCTGGAAGCAGATCCGGGAGCAGCTGATCCTGCCCTACCTCGACGTCAACCTCGAGTACTACGAC